>PBYL01000041.1 GCA_002729595.1 Thalassovita sp.
TCGTGTTCTTTGCTAATATCTTCCTCTCCCTGTAGGTCTTTATGATGCACATTTAGGTTAGATATTTCAGTAGCAAAATCTTTCCCTTTTAGCAGCAAAGCATTCATATAATCATCTAGGTTTTCATCCTTGTCGATGTTATAAATTTCATGCATATTTTTACCTCCAAATAAGGCATTATCACCTGCTTCTATCACCCTAATAAATCCTACATCATCAACCCCTCTGTCTGAGATATTTTCTAAAAATCTTTTCTGCGATTCTTTTAATTTTCGATGGGCTGCAAGTCTTTTAGAGAGCTTTTCGTCTACGTGATCGCTACCTACTTTTGCCAACCAAAGCCTAAATGCTTCTGCTTTTTTAGAGGGTACAGACTGGATAATTCTAAATAAAGCTTCTTTATTCGCACATTCCATCTCATATTTTCTACCGTTAGAAGCTTCAATTTTCAACCTTACGCAAAGTGCGTATAGTTCAACTCCCGATCCTTTTTTCTCTCTTCTTTTTAAATCTGTCCAATAGCGATTGGGGTTAGAGGTCTCTGTAAGGGCAGCTATTACGTCAGTTACAAGAAAATGTGGTTCTCCCTTGTACATTACCGATCTGATCTCCTGAGAATTAAATAGTTTTATATCCAGCATTTTCTTCTTTCTGTTAATTCAAAACCTCTGTTAAATTAGAGTTTTGAATTTAAAATTATAACAGATGTTTAAATTTTAAAAGGTATACATTTCTAAAATCGCTTATAACTTACTGATACCCAAAAGTTTATTCTAAACCCATAATTCATAAGTGTTTGGCTAATAATTCATAAGTGTTTGCTTATTAAGTCAAAAGTATTGGGCGATTAAGTCACAAGTAACTGTTTAGTAATTCAAAAGTGATGGTTATAAGTCATAAGTGACTGCTAAGCTATATGTATTTGAATTAAGTCATAAGTGTCTGTTAATTAATAAGTCAAAAGTGTTTGGCAGCATGTTTAGATATGAATTATTGCAAAATATGTAAGTCATAAGTGTCTGTAGATGGAAGTAAAAGACTTAAAATAAGTCAAAAGTGTTGGGTATAATCGTCTTTATGACTTACCAAAAGCTGTTTTTATAGCTGATTTCACTTATAATATAAGTCAAAAGTATCTGGCAGTATGCATATAAGACTTATTTCTGTACTAAGTCATAAGTGATTGGGACAAGTCAAAAGTGTCTGTTTAAATGAATTAAAGAGTCATATATGACTTAATTCAATATAGAATAAGTCAAAAGTATCTGGCTATATGACTTAAAAAGACTCAAATTTGCTTCAAAATAAGTCAAAAGTGTCTGTTAACAATTCAAAAAAAAGCCTAAAATAAGTCGTAAGTGTCTGGTAAATGGGTCAATTTTTTCAAAATAAGTCAGAAGTGTCTGCTAAATAATTCAAAATGATCTCTTACCTTAGTTTTTAATGACTTAGAAAGTTGGAGGAAAATGAGTATGAATTAAGTCATATATGAAAAAATCGGGTAACGGACAGTTACTGAAATTTTTTAATTTGAGAGATATGAAAAAACCCGAAACCAGAATAAAATACCCAACCAGATTGCTCAAGATTGAATCAGGTCAGCAGTTTGGAAAGGCACAATTGCAAATATTCGACACAGATCATGACTTTAAAGATCGCCTAACCAATGAAATCAATTATTCTATCGATAGAATATTGAAATTGCATAGGGGAGGAGATAACAATTATACCATTACATTGCCTGAGTTTTTTAAAGAAAAACTAGGCGAAGATGTAAAACAAAGAATTACCAAAGAGCTTTCGGGTTACGAATTACGCGTACTTACCGCTGTAGTGGCACTGGCACAGATATCTAAAAGTCTTTCTACGCTTTCTTATATCGAAGAAATTGACAGAGTGGTTTTTGAGTTTCAGTTGGGTAGTTTGTATAGGATGTTGGGAATTGACTCAAGCTACAGCAAACGCCATAGAGACTTGGTAAAAGATGCACTAATGAGTTTGCACTACAAAGAGTTTTTAGTGCCATTTAACACCAAAAACAGAACGGGTTTTAAAATTAAGCGACTCATTGAATTGTTAGAATACTCTAAATTTAAAGATAGTCAGGCTGATGGCGATTATAAATTTAGGCTAATGGTTGATGCCTGCTTCATTTCGTATCAGGTAGAGAAAGCCCAAACCTATTTTTACATTCCTTCAGATGTAAACCTAACTTTAAAGAAGATTAATCCGGGAAGACCAAACCCATCTATCGAGCTTTTTATAAAGTGTTTGTATCAGGCAAAGCACTGTTCAACCACCGGAAAAGTAGAATACAGTTTTTCTAAGCTAAGCGATATTATGAACCTCAATCGCTATAAAAGAAACAATAACTATAGTCGAATTAGAAAAACCATCGATAAAGCCTTTGAAACAGCCTTAAAACTAGATTTAGTAGAATCAGTAGAAGAAGATAGAGCAAGAAGTGGAGAAGTAAAATACATGATAAAGTTTGCTTCCTGATTTATAAACGAATTGATATAAAGCGCACTGAGATCAAATTTCAGTGCGCTTTTTTGATGTCTTAAGCACAGAATGCTTTTTAAAGAGACAACTACATAGGATAATTGCTCATTTGCAGAATAAACACAGATGCAAAATTTTTTCCTATATCAAATTCAATGAGAAACACACTACTTACATTTACTTTCCTGTTCGGAATCAACTTTACATTACCTACTTTAAAAGCCTGTTCGGTGCTTTATTATATTGATGCAAAAACAGGAAAAATATATGTAGCCAACAATGAAGATATATGGTACGATGTAAATCCATACATTCAAATATTACCTGCCACTAAGAGCAAATATGCCAGGCTTTGGTATGGTTGGGACAATTTTGCACAAGGAGGAATTAACCAAGCAGGATTGTTTTTTGATGGAGCAGTTACCCCACTGCAAACAAGACCAGCAGGTTATCAAGAGCCTGATGGTAATTTGGGCGATGAGATATTGGCCAATTGCAAAACAGTAGATGAAGCCATTGCATATCTTGAAAAAGAGAAAATTGCCTTAACCAATGCACATATGATGTTTGGCGATAGTGCTGGCAATGCGGTAGTAGTAGAGTGGGTAGAAGGTGAAAGAAAATTGGAGTACATAAAAGACAACAAACTGGTTATGACCAATTTTTTACTTTCAGACACGACCAAAGGTAATTATCCATGCTATCGGCATAGGGCAATTACTAATAACATTGATAGTTTGGAGCGCAAAAACGAAGCCTTAACTTTTTTAGAAGTGGCTAACACATTAGGCAGTGCCGTACAAATTCCCAAGATTTATGATGAAGGTAGAAAAGCCGGAACCCTATACTCCACTTTTATTGATATAACCGAAATGGAATTTGTCTTGATCTATAAGATTGATAATTCGAAAGTGACAAAGATTGATTTAAACAAGGAGTTTGCGAGTGGAAAGAAAAGGAAATTAAAATTAGAGTGATTTCTAAAAGTCTTTTTAAGAGTTTACTGAAACTACTAAATCAAAAAATAATAATGGCTTAACACACTATTAACTGTGATTTTATCAGTCAGAAAAGGGGATTTGCTTTCTTAGAGGATTTAAAATGCTTATTTTCTAACAAAAAGCAAAACTGTATCTCCCAATGACTAAAAACCTAATTTTAATAGGTGCATTATTAACCATTTTCTTCTCTTGCCAAAAAGTAGTGAGAGAAGAACTGGATGATGCAAATGTACCTGAACTACCGCATCATGTAAAACTTAGCTGGAAAACATCGCCTGAAACAAGTCAGGCAGTTTCTTGGCGAACAACCGATAAAGTTACAAATGGAGTTGTCGAATATGTAAAGGCAACTGCTTCTCCATTTTTCGAAGATGATGTAAAAACGATTACAGCCAAAACAGATACACTTACTTCCGACGATGGAACTTGGGCATACCATCAGGCAAATATTACGGGTTTGCAACCTGCCACCACTTATTCTTATAGAGTGGGAGATGGAACCAACTGGTCAGAATGGACAGAGTTTAGTACAGCATCAGACAAAAAAGAACCTTTTACCTTTTTGTATCATGGAGATGTACAGCGCTTTATTTACTCGAAAGGGAGCCGAACCATTCGCGAAGCCTATATTCAAAACCCTGATGCAAAGTTTATGGTTTTTGGAGGTGACTTAGTACACAGAGGAAAGCAAAACATAGAAAACTGGGGAGAGTTTTTTCCTGCGGGTGGTTTTGTTTTTCAGAAGTTACCGACCATTGCCACGCCGGGCAATCACGAGCATTACAACCCCAAAGCCGGAATGGATTTGGTAGACTTATGGTTTTTAAATTTTGAGTTCCCAGAAAATGGCCCAGCAGGCCACGAAGAAGAAACTTTCTACTTCGATTACCAAAACATGAGAATTATTTCTCTCAACCTCTGCCGATATAATAATGAGGAAGACCGCAAAGCCATTTATGAGTGGACAGAAGCCAGACTAAAAGAGTTTACTGGTGACTGGGTGGTAATGACACATCACTACGGTATGGAAGCTTTGGCAAGAAACAGAAAACCCGGTATCAGATTTCCAGATTTAAAAGAGCTGTATGAAAAATACGAGGTAGACTTGGTGCTAGCCGGGCATGAGCATTTGTATGCCAGGGGGAGAATGGATGCTCCTTTGCCGGTTCATGTAATTTCAGTTTCTGGACCTTTCCAAAATGCCATTCGTTTTGCCGATTGGATTGAAAGAGCAGGAACCAACCTGCAATTGTATCAAGAAATACATGTGAGCTCAGATACGCTGCACTACATTACTAAGACAGTACTTGGTGATGTTTACGATGAATTTAAAATTGGCAAAGATGTAAATGGTAAGAAAACATTTATCGAAAGCGAAAACTTGCCACCAGAATCTTTAATTCCAACTTTAAACTTTGAAGATCGCTACGATAAAGAGTTGGTTGATTCTTATGAAGATGACAAGAAAAGATATTTAGAAAAAAACACTTTAGAATAAATTCAAAAAAGCATCGGGCTTGGTAAAGCTTAAATAGCAAGTCCGATGTTTTATCACCCTCTTTGAGAAGAAGTCCTAACAACCAATTTACCATCGAGTTTAATGGTGTTATCTTCTGTTTGCTTTTCATTGAGTTGTTCGAGTAGCAAATGAGCAGCATGGTAACCGATTAGGTTGGTAGGTTGCGAAACAGATGATAGCGGAGGATCGACTACCTCAGACCACATGGCTTCTGAAAAGCCGATAATACAGACATCTTCCGGAATTCTTTTGCCAGCACTTTTTAAAGCTTTAATGGCTCCAATGGCCGTTGGGTCGTTGGTTGCAAAAATTCCATCAGGGCAAATGCCTTTGTCTAACAATCGTTTCATCACTATTTCACCTTCATCGATCATAAACCCTGTTTCAATAATACAGTCATCGTCATAAGGCAAATGGAATTTATTCATGGCTTTTTCATAACCTCTAATTCTTTCTCTGGAAAGACTCAAATGTTTGTATCCAGCCAAGTGGATAATGTTTTTACAACCTTGTTTTATCAGGTGTTCTACTGCAAAGTAAGACCATTTAAAATCATTGAATATGACCTTTGGTGCTTTAATCATTTCATTCACTCGATTAAAAAATACCATCGGCATGCCTTTCTCATAAAGTTTATTGTAGTAATCTATGTTTTGGGTTTCGCGAGAAAGTGAGATCAGTAAGCCGTCAACCATGTTTTCTTCCAACTTCAACACATTTTCCATCTCGGTTTCGAAGCACTCATTAGATTGCATAATGAGTAACTGATAGCCTTCTGCTTGCAAAACATTCTGCATTCCCATGATGATCTGCGGGAAAAAATCATTGATAAACTCTGGAATTACCACACCCACTTGAAAGGTTTTTTGTTGGTGTAATCGCTTAGCAACTGGGTTTGGATGATACCCCATTTCTTTGGCGGTTTTTAAAACCTTGTCTCTGGTTTTAGCGCTAATGTCGAATGTATCGTTCATCGCTCGTGAAACTGTGGAGACAGAAACATTCAATTCACGAGCTATATCTTTGATAGTTATGTGTTTCATTTTCAATATTACTGTTTATCAGTCTTAGTATTATTCTAGTTCATTTTCAGTATCTAATATACAAATTCGGAATCGTTTCCGAAAATCGGAACCGTTTCCGAAACAAGATTTTCAGGTCTAATTAATATTCGATATGGGCGAATAACTATATTAGTTCCACAAATGAAAATGAAAACTCGTGTATACTACTGACCTTATAGTACTATTTATTTTTGCGCTAATTGTATTCGTTACCGGCATGTCTTTTTCCTCCTCAGGCAAAAGCATGAAAACCTTTTTTGCAGCCGGTGGAGCAGTTCCTTGGTGGATAAATGGTCTATCGTTATTCATGAGTTTTTTCTCTGCGGGCACTTTTGTGGTTTGGGGTTCTATTGCCTATTCGCAAGGAGCTGTGAGTTTGAGTATCCAATGGATGATGTGTTTGGGAGGATTGTTAGTGGGAACATTTATAGCCGCTCGTTGGCAAAAAACAGATTCTCTTACTGTCGCAGAATACCTTACAAAACGCCTTGGTTATAAGACACAGCGCATTTACACATGGCTATTCTTATTCATTTCGGTATTTACAACAGGCGCGTTTTTGTACCCTGTAGCTAAAATTGTAGAAGTTTCAACAGGAATCGATATATCACTTAGTATAATTATTCTGGGCTTACTAATTACTATATACACAGCCACTGGCGGTTTATGGGCAGTAATTGTTACTGATGTATTACAGTTTGTAGTATTGAGTGCAGCAGTAATGATTGTAGTGCCACTTTCATTTAAAGCTGCTGGTGGTTTTTCTAACTTTTTGCATACAGCACCAGAAGGTTTTTTCAGCTTAACTAACAACGAATATACGGGAAGTTTCCTCATCGCTTTCGGTTTGTACAACCTGGTTTTTATTGGTGGCAACTGGGCATATGTACAAAGATATACCAGTGTTTCAGCGCCGAAAGAAGCCAAGAAAGTAGGTTGGTTATTTGGCGCTTTGTATACAGTGAGTCCAATTATCTGGATGTTACCTCCAATGTTGTATCGCATTATTCAACCAGAACTTGGTGGTTTAGCTGATGAAGGTGCATATCTGTTAATCTGCAAAAAAGTAATGCCTGCCGGATTGTTAGGTTTGGTTTTGGGCGGAATGGTATTCGCCACTGCCAGTTCGGTAAATACCACACTCAATATTTCAGCGGGAGTACTAACCAATGATTTATACAAGCATTTTGTACCCGATGCTTCAGATAAGAAGTTGATGAGATTTGCCCGAATATCAACTGGCTTTTTCGGATTGTTTACAATTTTTGTTGCTTTGCTTGTTCCAAAAATGGGCGGTATTGTAGAAGTGGTGTTAAGCGTGGCAGCGATTACCGGTGGAGCCATGTATTTGCCACCAGTTTGGTCTTTGTTCTCTAAAAGGCAAACAGCTTTGAGCATCATTAGTGCTACAGTTATTTCATTATTGATTAATGCTTATTTCAAATTTTTAGCCCCAACTCAACTAGGTATCACCCTAAGTCGAGAGTTAGAAATGGGATTAGGAGTGGGCTTACCTGTATTAATTCTATTGATTTGGGAACTGTGGTTTTTACTCAAAGGTGAAAATCAAATCAGTTCATATAACAATGAACAAACAATCACAGTAAACTTATCATCACAACCAGTTGAAGGAGAAACAGAAGAGCAGAAAACAGAAAACAAAGAGGGCATCAAAAAAATAGGAATGGGAACATTGGCAATAGGTGTGCTCATGTTTCTACTGGGTATATACGCTTGGGAAGTGTATGCCATCATTACCGGAATGATTCTAAGTGGATTAAGTAGCTGGATAATTTTTAGACAAAGAACCTAAAGTCAAAAGCTTTAGATAAGCATAAGAGCATATTTTCAAATAAGATATTATGATAAAATCAGCATTTTCGGCAAAAAAGCGGGACGCTAAACTTGTATCTATACAAACCCAGCTTGCTATAACAGGAGGTGGATTATCGGGTGTTTGTGCTGCCATTACTGCTGCTCGCGAAGGAGTAAAAGTAGTTTTGGTACAAGACAGACCAGTATTGGGAGGTAACGCTTCCAGCGAAGTAAGACTATGGATTTTAGGAGCCACTTCGCACATGGGTAACAACAATCGTTGGTCGCGAGAAGGTGGTGTAATTGATGAAATTTTGATAGAGAACCTTTACCGCAATAAAGAAGGTAATCCACTTATTTTAGATACCATAGTACTAGAGAAAGTAAAGGCAGAGAAGAACATCACTTTGCTACTCAACACCATGGTGTACGATTTGGGGAAAGAAGGAGATAATCGCATAAAAGCCATTAAAGCTTTCTGTAGTCAAAATTCAACTGAGTACCTTATCGAGTCACCTTTGTTTTGTGATGCATCGGGTGATGGAATAGTAGCTTTTAAAGCAGGTGCACCATTTAGAATGGGAGCAGAAAATGCCGAGGAATTCGACGAAGGTTTCGCACCTAATATCGAAGATTATGGAGAACTACTTGGGCACTCCATGTATTTTTACACCAAAGATATTGGCAAACCTGTAAAGTTTGTGGCTCCCGATTTTGCATTAAAAAATGTAGGTGAGTTACCAAGAATGCGAAACTACCAAGTGCAAGACGATGGTTGCAGACTTTGGTGGGTAGAGTATGGCGGCAGACTTGATACTGTGCATCAATCAGAAGATATTAAGTGGGAGCTTTGGAAGGTAATCTACGGCATTTGGGATTATGTAAAAAACAGTGGAGAATTTCCAGAAGCGGAGACCTTAACCCTCGAATGGGTAGGGACTATTCCGGGTAAGCGAGAAAGTCGCCGATTTGAAGGAGATTACATGCTCACCCAAGCAGATGTGGTAGAGCAACGCCATCATCCAGATTTGGTGGCTTATGGTGGATGGTCTTTAGATTTGCACCCGGCAGATGGAGTTTACAGTGAAAAAATGAGCTGTAATCAATGGCATAGTAAAGGGGTTTATGGAATCCCATATCGTTGCTTTTATAGCAAAGAGATTGAGAACCTTTTCTTTGCGGGGAGAATTATCAGTGCTTCGCATGTGGCTTTTGGTTCTTCAAGGGTGATGGCGACTTGTGCTCATGGTTCGCAAGCAGTAGGCATGGCAGCAGTACTTTGCGCAAAGAAAGAATTATTGCCAAAAGAACTTTCGAATCCGACTTTAATGGCGGAGTTGCAAAGCAAATTGAATTTAGCAGGGCAGAGTATTCCTCACTCTAGAATTCCGGAATCTAAGAACTTGCTTAGTTCAGCTGTGATTGAAGCATCGAGTACCTATGAGTTAAAAGAACTGCCTTTTAATGGTCCTTGGATTTCTCTTAAAGAAGGAGCTGCTCAGTTATTGCCGATTAAAAGTGGTCAACGCTTAAAAGCAAAACTGCAATTACGTGCTCAAACAGATACCTACATTCATGTGGAATTGCAAGCCAGCCAACGTTTGGGAAACTTTACACCAGATAAGTTGCTACAAGAAAAAACCATTTATCTAGAAAAAGGAGAGCAATTTATTGAGTTAGATTTTCCAGTTAGTCTACTAGAAGAGCAATATGTGTTTTTGCTTTTCAGAGAAAATGAACAAGTAGAAATAAGGAGTTCATTAACAAGAATGACGGGTCTGCTCAGTGTTTTCAACAAGTTTAACAAAGCAGTTTCAAACTTGGGTAAACAAGAACCAGAAGAAGGTTTGGGCATAGATACTTTTGAATTCTGGACACCAGAAAGAAGACCTGCCGGACATAATTTGGCAATGGTTTTACAAGAGCCTTTACAGCTATATCATCCAGATTATTTAAGAAATGGGAAGCTAAGACCAGAAACAAAAACCAATGCTTGGGCAGCTTCTCTAGATGATGTACATCCTGTTTTAAAATTCAAATGGGATACACCAAAAGAGATTCGCCAAATCCGCTTGTTTTTTGACAACGATTACGACCATCCTTTGGAATCTTCTTTAATGGGACACCCCGAAGATATGATTCCATTCTGCATTAAAGATTACAGAATTAGTGCAGTGCAAAACGAAAGTGAGCAATCAGAAAAACTAGAAATAACCACCAATATGCAGTATCACTCAGAAGAAGTAGCAACGCTTACTGAAAAAGCTGCAAAAATCATCATAGACAAAAAAGGAAATTACCAGACTATCAATACAATCAATTTTAAGCAACCACTAGTCACCAGTCAGATAGAACTTCAAATAGCACATCCGTCATCAGAAATACCTGCTGCCTTATTTGAAGTAGTGATCAGCTAAGCACTAACAACAATAATATTAATTGTAAAAAATATGTGAAATGAAAAGAATTCTAACTATTATGCTGATTTTGTCAGCAACGCTGGCATTCGGTCAACAGCAGATAAAAGGGGTAGTTACTGCTGAAGAAGACGGACTACCTTTACCAGGTGTAAGTATCTTGATAAAAGGAACAACAACAGGAACCACCACCGATCTCGATGGCAATTTTTCACTGCAAGCCAGTCAGGGAGATGTACTGTCTTTCAGTTATATCGGATATGTAACTAGAGAAGTTCCAGTTGAAGGCCAAACGAATTTCAATATTGCTTTAGAAACCGATCTCGATCAATTGGAAGAAGTTGTTGTAATTGGTTATGGAGAGCAAAAGAAAGTAAACCTTACCGGAGCTGTTGAAACTATTGGCAGCAAAGAATTGGTGAAACAACCCGTTTTCCAAACTTCGCAAGCCTTGGTTGGTTTATCACCAGGATTAACAGCGATTCAGTCTAGTGGCCAGCCGGGTGGTGACCAAGCCACATTAAGAATTAGAGGGGTTGGTTCTTTAGAAGCTTCAAACGATCCATTAATCTTGATAGATGGAGTTGCCGGAGATATTAATGGTATCGACCCGAATGATATAGAAAGTATTTCTGTATTGAAAGATGCTGCCGCTGCTGCCATTTATGGTTCGCGTGCATCTAATGGTGTTATACTCGTAACAACCCGTAGAGGTAAATCTGGTGATTTTACAGTAAACTATAATAACTACCTCGGCATCCAGAAAATAGCTGATGTACCAGATTATGTAGGTGCACTTGACTTTTTGAGAATCACTAATACAGATCAAGCAGTAATAGATAATTACGCAGCCAACATGGCAAGCAATCCAGACCTTTATCCAGATACCGATTGGTTAGATTTACTGTTTTCAGAAAATGGTTTTCAGCAGTACCATAATGTGAGTGTAACTGGAGGAACAGAAAAGTCGAGAGTGTTGGCTTCACTTTCTTATACAGACCAAGGGGCAAATGTAGTGAACTATACATTTAAGCGTTACAATGGTCGCTTTAACTCAGACTTTAAATTTACTGATAAAGTTGATATGAATTTTGATGTCAATTTTAGAAAAGAATTAACAGCAGAACCTAGTGCAGGGTTATCAGAAATTTTCAGACAAGCTTATAGAATTGATCCAACTCAGGTAGCAATCCATTCAGATGGTTCTTGGGGAGATGGTTGGGGCGGACAAAACCCAATTGCAGCAGCACACGATGGAGGCCAAAACAAAACAGAAGACAACTATTTTAGAGGCTTATTTAAAGTTAATTACAGACCAGTAAAAGGGCTTACATTAAGCATGATGTATTCTCCTGAGTATAGAGATCAGTTTAGAAAAAACTTCTTAAAATCGTATACCACTTACATCGACTGGGATGCTAAAACAACTAGAGTTTATCCTAACAGAAATAGATTGGGTGAAGCTAACCTAAGATGGTTCGAAGATAACTTTAACGCAATCGCATCATACACAAAAACATTGGCAGATCACGATTTTTCAGTTTTAGGTGGATATGAATTTATTAAAACCAAATACACATCATTCGGTGCTTCCAGATACGATTTTATCATGCAGCAGTATCAAGAACTGGATGCAGGTTCTGCGGAAAGTGCACTCAACAATGGTAGCTCAACCCATTCAGGTTTATCTTCTGTGTTTGGTAGATTTAGTTATGCTTTTAAAGGAAAATACCTTTTTGAAGCCAATGTGAGAAGAGATGCTTCTTCAAGGTTTGCACCTGAAAACAGAGTATCAGTTTTCCCATCGTTTTCTGCCGGTTGGAGAATATCTGATGAAACCTTCTTTAGCGGAGTTTCTTTCATGAATAATCTGAAATTGAGAGCATCTTGGGGACAATTGGGTAACCAACAGATCGGTAGCGATTTCCCTTATGCTTCAACCATTGCTTTAGGTGGCAGCAACTTTATCTTTGACGGAGTGATGTCTACCGGAGCAACACAAAATGTGTTAGCAAATAGAAACATCAAATGGGAGGTGACTGAAACAAGTAACATAGGTATAGATGCCGGTTTCTTCTCTAATAAATTGACTTTCTCAGCAGACTACTACATCCGTAACACCAAAGACATTCTATTGGAATTACCAATTCCTGCTGTAGTTGGACTTCAACCATCTATCCAAAATGCCGGTAGCATGGAGAACAAAGGTTGGGATTTAACCTTGGGTTGGCAAGAAACCAGAGGTGAGTTCTCTTACAGTGTAAAACTGAATGCATCTGATGTACAAAACAAAGTAACTGATTTGGCAGGTGTAGGTCCGATTATTAGTGACAACTCTATAATTGAAGTTGGTAGCCCAATGGGAAGCATTTATGGTTACGAAACACAAGGCTTGTTCCAAAGCGAAGATGAGATTAATGAAGCGCCTGCACAGTTTGGTTCTTTACAGCCGGGTAACATCCGTTATCGCGATCAATTAACAGTAGATACCGATGGAGATGGTATAGCAGATGCGGCTGATGGTGTAATTAATGCAGACGACAGAGTGATTTTAGGAAATCCATTCCCTCGTTTAACTTATGCGCTTAATCTTTCAGCAGAGTACAAAGGCTTCGATTTGTCAATTGCTTTCCAAGGAGTGGGTAAAAGAGATGTGTTCTTACAAGGCGATGTAGCATGGGCATTATTCAATGCAGGTAAAGTACAGAAATGGCATGTAGAAGAAACTTGGACACCAGAAAGAACAGATGCGAAATATCCAGTATTAATAGCCACCAGTGCTGGTAGTAACGATGCAAGAGCAAGTAGCACATGGATTTTTAATGCAGCGTATCTTTCACTCAGAAATGTAACCTTAGGTTATACATTGCCACAACCAGTTTTAGACAATATCCACTTAAGAAACCTCAGAGTTTTCTTTGCCGGACAAAACCTCTTCAACTTTAACAAACTACCTGATGGTATGAATCCACTTACACCAAATGGTTCTTCAGGTGCGATGTATCCAATTGTAACTTCTTACACAATGGGTGTAAATGCTACTTTTTAATGAATAAGTAAATATGAAATATCATGAAAAAGAAAATATATATATTATCATTACTTACACTGTTATTCACTTTTGTGTCTTGTAACGATCAAATTCTCGATCTGGAATCTTTAACTGAGCCAACAGACGATACTTTTTTTGCCAATGAACAAGAGCTCGATTTGGCACTTACTGGTGTATATAACTCTTTGGTTTGGACAGGTGGCTATGGTTTACCTGCACAGGTAAATATGGATAATGCCGCTACAGATATTGGTTTGGTGAGAGGTGGCTATCTTGGATTTGATGAGTTAGGTGCGGGTTCTCATTCTGCTTCAACTAGTGGTTTTTCTTCTGTGTATACTTTCTTATATCAAGGAATAGGCAGAGCAAACAACCTCATTAATAACTTAGATAGAGCTGCTGATTTAGTAAGCGAAGATAGATTGAATGAGATTAAAGGAGAGGCTATGGTTTTGAGGGCTTATTATTACCACTATCTCACTGAGCTTTTTGGTGATGTTCCTTATACAGAAGCATTGGCTGTTTCGGTAGAAGATGCTTTATTGCCAAGAGTAGCGAAAAGCGAAGTGGTAGATAATATGTTATCAGACCTAGAAACATCAATTCAATATTTACCTGAAACTCCTTCTGAAACGGGTAGAGTATCTGCTGATTTTGCTGCTGCACTTTATGCTCGAATTGCACTGTACAATGAGAGATTTACAGAAGCAGCTACTATGGCTAAAACTGTAATAGATCATGGTAATTTTCCATTGCATTCAGATTACGCAGAGTTGTTTACACCAGCAGGAGAGTATTCATCTGAAATTATGCTTAGAATGCCATTTGCAGATGGTTACCAAACAACGCAGTTTCCAAGAGCGCAAGGTTCAAGAAACAGAGGGGCTTATAGTACAGTGGTGCCAACGCAATCTATGGTAGATAGCTACGAAGCTACCGATGGTTTACCAATTGATGAGTCAGCCGTTTACGATCCTACTCATCCTTTTGATAACCGTGATCCAAGACTAAAAGCTTCTATCATAACACCACAAAGCGAATGGGCTGGAATCATTTTCGAAAGTCATCCAGATAGTTTAACTCTAACTTTGGCTGATGGAACTAAAGGTGGTTCTAATAATGATTCGAGAACAGTAATCTGGCCGGCTGCATTCTGCGGATACTTATGGAAGAAATATACCGATGAAGCCGCACAGCTTGAAAACCAAATTTGGAGTGAGCAAGATTTTATCTTAATGCGCTATGCAGAAGTTTTATTAATCTATGCTGAAGCTAAAATTGAGGCCAATGATATTGATAATACAGTGCTTGATGCCATCAATCAAGTAAGAGCCAGAGCATATGGGGTTGATGTAGCCGATGTAGCAAATTATCCTGCAATCACTACTACAGATCAGAGTGCCTTGAGAACAATCATAAAAAGAGAGAGAAAGGTAGAGTTAGCAGATGAAGGTTTCCGTTTGTTCGACATCAGACGTTGGAAAATTGCTGACAAGGTAATGCCAGTTACACTTTACGGAAGAATCTTAGATGAAGCAAATGCTACTATGATTCCTCAGATTGATGAAGACGGTTTTGTTTCTTACAGTGGAATAGAAAGCCAGTATGATTTAAATACTGATGCTCGCTTCCCAAATGCGCAGAATAGAATTTTTACTAATCCGAGAGATTACTTGCTGCCAATTCCACAAACTGAAATTGATACTTATGCAGGTAATGGAACTACGCTTGAGCAAAATCCTGGAGGATATTAATAGTCATTTGGCTTAGTAAAAAGATACAAGAATGAATTTATAAACTCAGTGATGCAAAAATCAACTTCAAGAAAATACCTCATACCCGTAATACTTATATTCTTTTTCATTTCATCATGCAAAGAGAAGAACCAGCTTGAATCAGCTTTGGTAATGCTAGACTGGAATCAGCAAAATGACGGATGGCATTTATCAAAAATTGCATGGAAAGATACTCTCGGGCAGGCTTCTGCCCTCGGGAGTTCTTCTTACGGTTCACCCTCAGGAAAATACACTTTTCTATATGCGAAGGAGAAACCAGCAACTGTGTCTGATACCATTATGTATGACAATGCTGGAAAGCAATTTCCCGGAGAAGAATATATCTACCTGTTCAATAAATGGAAAAGTGTGGTCAATCCTGTTGCCATGAACACTGCCGGAAAAGAGGTTTCTTTCTATCCTGAAACGATGGAAAAGAAAGAGGGGGTATTGGTATTTTCTAAAGAAACGGATTTGGCAAAAGTGGAAGCTGAATGGAAACCTGCTACCGATTTTCCTGAAGATATTTTGGTAAATATGAAGCTGACTGCCAAGCAAGCTGGCTGGTTTTCTTTGGCATCACCAACTGTTGCCACTATACCAACATCTGACTTGGAATGGGGCATTGTTCCCGGCTACTATCAAGGGAATAGCTTAAATCCAGATTTAATATTATCACTGGGTTATGCGCAAGGTTTACCAGAGATTCCATTCATATGTCAAGATAAAACCATTACTACGCCTTCAGCAATTATCACAAACAAGCAAAATACAACTTTAAGCGTGGTTTTGGAGCCCGGTCAGACTAGACACCCTTGGGCAAAAGATGGAGACGAAAGTACGCATAACAATAACAGAACTGGTTTTTCGCACATGAATCGCTCTGGGGAATTGAGCCCTACAGCTTATGTTCCTTTATTAAGTAGTTCGGAAGCAGAGTTAAAAATCGGTGATGAAATTACTGCGCAATTCAGAATTAGTTTATCGCAAAAAGGATGGTTCGAAGCATTAAAACATGCGATGGACGATATCTATCAAACCACAGATAAACTAGCCATCAAAAAGAACACGCAATCTCTAAGTCGAAGAGTGGAAAGGATGCTTGACTATTCACTAGATGATAAAACTTCTATGTGGCAAGAAGATGTGTTTCAAGGTGTGAAATTAGGAGCACAATCTTATTTGGGAACCGTGATAGGGGCGGATAAAGATGCCATAAAAAATTCAGACATTGGAGCTATGTGGATGATGGCAGAACTTACTGGAAACGAAGAGCTCAAAGAAAAGAGACTGCCTTTAGTGCGTAATTTTAAAATGATGCAACAAGAACCTAACAAAGGTTTTTTCTATGGTGCAGCTAGAGGTCAGTATTATCTAATGAAAAGTGACAGATGGGTAGAAGAGTGGGGCAGCCACATTGAACCGACAGGCTTGATGTATTACACTTTGTGTGATTTAGGTAATATTCTGCTTTTCGAGACTGAGGATAAAGAATTGAAAGATATGTTTAGAGCCGGTGCAGATCGACTCTTAGAGTGGCAACAACCCGAAGGAAATTGGGTAGTAGGTTACGACCACAAAACTGATGAACCAGTTTTTAACGATTTGTCTGATGTAAGACCGACTTTCTATGGATTAATTGCAGCTTATAGAATTTTAGGTGATGAAAAATACTTAAGTGCAGCCAAAAAAGGAGCCGATTGGATTCTGGAGAATGCAGTTGAAAAAGGTCATTTTTTAGGCGTTTGCGGAGATGTTCGCTTTGTAAATGATTTTGCCACAGCTCAGATTGGTCAGGGTTTATTGGACTTATGGGAAATTACCGGCGATCAAAAATATTTAGATGGCGCGGTAAAAACTGCTGAAATGTACACCACTTCGATTTATGCACATCCGGTACCAACAGAGAAAGATAGGTTAGTAAAAGGAAGAGAATTGAAAGACTGGCAAGTAACACAAGCCGGTTTAAACTTCGAGCATGGTGGTACTATCGGTTCAGCAACAGGAGCCGGTCCTATTCTGTTGGCTTCACATGCAGGTTATTTCCTTAGAATTGCCCAGATCACAAAAGACCCATTTTTTGCCAATGTTGCCCGAGCATCTGCTTGGGGTAGAGATGCCTTTTTAAATCCAGAAACTAGTGTGGCATCTTATTATTGGATGAGTTTGAACAATGGCTCTGGAAGATTCCCGCACCATGCTTGGTGGCAAATTGGTTGGCTAATGGACTATTTGGTAACAGAAGCTGAATACAGAAGCAATGGAGAGATTACTTTCCCATCGGGATTTATGACCGCTAAAGTTGGCCCACATCAGCCATTTGGTTTTGAAGAAGGAAGCATTTACGGAGAGCCAGTTTCTCTTTCTTTCCATCCAGAATTGGCAGTGATACAAAATCCATCGGTAGATGTACTTACTGCAAGAGCAAAAGATAATAGCTTCTATTTTATCTTCCTCCAAGATGCTACTGAGGCTTTAAATGAGTCAGTAGAATTAAAAATGGAATCCATATTTGGCGATCAAGCTTTTAAAGCGGAATGGTATAATCCTGCTCAAAAAGTTTATGAAGCAGCCAATTTAGAAAACAACTCTGTGACTTTAGAGATAGATGGAATTGGACTAAAAGTATTAAGATGTAAACTAGAATAGAAAATGAAATGAAAACTAAAATTGGGCTATTATTCTTAGGATTTCTGATGGCTGCCTGTGCTCAAAGACAGGGAAAGCAAGAAGTCGAAAAGCGTCCCAACATTCTTTTTATAATTGCAGAAGACCTTTCGCCAGATTTAGGTTGTTATGGAAACGATCTGGTAAAAACACCTGTGCTCGATGCGTTGGCTTCTAATGGCATGCGATTTAGTTCTGCCTTTGTGGTGGCCCCGGTTTGTGCGCCAAGTAGAACAGCCATTGCCACAGGAATGTATCCTACCAGTGTGGGTGCTTTTCATATGCGCTATCCAGATGAGCTTTTGCCTTCTTTGCCAGAAAATGTAAAAACATTGCCGCAAATTTTCAGAGAAAATGGATATGCCACAGCCAACATCAAAGATGAAATAGGCAATGGCAAATACGATTGGTTATTTAAAGTAGCGCCCGAGCATAAGTTTGAATTTGAATCTTGGAAAGAAATTGCTGATCAAGACAATCCATTTTTTGCCATGGTATGTAGTTTCTATACACATCGAGATTTTGCAAAGGCAGAAGAAGGCCAGTTTGATCTGGAAAAAATCCCGATACCTCCGTTTTACCCTGATCATTCCGTAACCAGACGCGATTTTGCCAACTATTATGCAAGTATCGAAAAACTGGATATACAAGTCGGAAAGGTAATGGACAGTTTGCAACAATATGGTTTGGCTGAGAATACAATTGTTGCCTTTATCGGTGACCATGGCAGACCTATGAGCCGCGATAAAAATTATAATTACCTCACAGGTTTACAAGTGCCATTAATCATTTCTATTCCAGAAAATCTGCAAAAACCCAAAGAATATCAAAAAGGTGGAGAGTTTAATCGAAGAGTAAACAGTATTGATTTGAGCGCTACATTTTTAGATATGGCTGGCATTACAGCTCCCGAAAATATGCAAGGGCAAGTCTTTTGGGGTGAGCATCAAAAACCTGAAAGTGAATTTTTGTACAGTGCTACTGATAGAATTGGTGAGACTGATTTTAAATCGCGAAGCATCTTCAACAAAAAATATCATTACATCAGAAATTACCATCACGATTTTTCTGTAAACAGTTCTGCGACAGCTTACAGAAAAGCCAAACATCCGATCTATCAATTATTAAACATATTGGATGAAAGAGGTGAGCTAACAGTAGCCCAAAAAGCATTGGTAGAAGAAATGCCCGCAGAAGAATTGTATGATATTGAAAATGATCCTGATGAAATGTACAATCTGGCAAATAACCCAGAATACAAATCGGTATTAGAAGATATGCAAGCAGGCATGGATAATTGGCTCAAGCAAATTGATGATAAAGCTTTGGGGAAAGATAGCCAAGAAATTGTGGATGCTTTTAATGCTTACGGAGATAGTTCTAGGGCGAAGTTTAAAAACTTGGAAGCTAAATTAAAAAAAGAGGTAGAAGAGGCAGTTGGTTTACAATGAGTAAAAAATATTGAAAATGAAAAAGACGATTGTTTTATCCATTATGATGCTGTTGGGCTATTTTGCCAGTGCGCAAAAGGTATCACTCAATGGCACTTGGGATTTCCAAACAGACATGTACAAGCAGGGTGAAAAAGCCAAATGGTATTCACCAGAAACTAACATTGCCGCTTGGGATAAAATGGCAGTTCCTGGCAACTGGGATTTGGAAAATGAATATGCAGACTTTGTCGGGGTAGCTTGGTACAGAAGAACTTTTAAAACAGAAGCAGATTGGAAAGACAAAAGAGTCAGGTTGTATTTTCAGTCGGTGTATAATGATACCAAAGTCTGGCTAAATGGAAAACTGATTGCTGAGAACCATCTCGGATTTTTGCCTTTCTGGACAGACATTCAAGATGTAATTAATCCGACAGGGGAAAATGTGTTGGTGGTAAAAACAGATAATACTTTTAAACGCGGAGCTGTTTGGAATTGGGGCGGAATTAGAAGACCAGTTTGGCTAGAAATTACCCCAATGTTGAGGCTAGAAAAGCAGCATATCACTGCCATTCCAGATTTGCAAAAAGGTACAGCTTCAGTAAGTATAAACATCAAACTGAGCAATGCTGCTAAGCAAAATGCCAAGGCTAGCTACAAACATTCTATCATTAGAGATGGAAAAGTGATTTGGACTACTACTAGCAAAACTCCTTTGGAAGTAAAAGCTGGTAAGGAAAATGAAGCGGTAGTGAAAGTCAACTTAAAGAAAAAAGATGTTGCGCTTTGGTATTTTAACCATCCGGAATTGTATACCTGTATTACTGAGGTTTTGGTGGATGGCAAAAATGTTCATCAACTAAGTAATCGCTTCGGAATTAGAAAAGTTGAAGTGGATGGTTACGATTTGAAATTGAATGGAGAACCTGTAAGAACTGTAGGATTTAATTTGGTACCAGAAGATCGCGTAACAGGCAACACAATTCCACTTTGGCGAATTAAAGAAGATGTAGATTTAATGAAATCTCTTGGAGCAAATATGGCTAGACTCAGCCATCTTCCTTTACCTAAAGAATTTCTAGACTATCTGGATGAAAAAGGCATCATGGTTTTTGAAGAAGTTTCTTTGTGGGGCAAAGATGCCATGGTAGACCCAGAGCATCCAACTCCGAAAGAGTGGCTCGAAAGGATGGTGGAAGAAAAGTACAATCACCCAAGTATAATTGGTTGGAGCATCGGCAATGAGATTGGCAAACTGGATGTGAATCCAAAAGTGAGGGAATATGTTTCGGGAGCCATTGCTCATGCAAAATCACTCGATCCAGAAAGATTGGCGATTTATGTGAGTCATTCAGCCCATTACCAGAAAAATGATGCAGTAGAGTTTTCCGATTTAATCATGTTCAACATATATGGAGGTTGGGGAAAAAATGTCGCATCAGTTAATCAACTTTATCCTGGAAAGCCCATATTTATGGCGGAGTATGGCAAAATTTTAAATAATGAAGACCCGAATAAAGCCTATGTAGATGCAGCAGAAATGGTAGATGGTTTTAGAGATAAAGAATATATGGCTGGTGCATCCCTCTGGACATTTAACGATTATCGCAGTTTCTGGAAAGCAAGCCCAGAATGGACAACACCACCTTCTCAAAACCGAGCTTGGGGAGTTGTAAATACTTTTAGGCAAAAGAAAAAACCATTTTATAGCTTCAAAAAAGAATATGCACCAGTGCGCGATTTTAAAGTAATCAATCTGGCAACAGGTAAAGCAGAAGTTACTTTTCAACCGAGATACAAGCAAGATATTCCGGCTTATCCACTGAGAGATTACAGATTGGTTTGGGCTGGTTTTGATGCAAGCGGCAAAGCATGTACTGGTAGTTTTGAAACCTTGCCAGAAATATTTCCCGGAACTGAAAACAGAAACTTTACCATTACTTGGGAGGATGGCGGTATTTCTAAATTAGAGGTTCATTTACTCGATCCTCAAAATTACAGTGTCTTAGATACAACTATCTATTTTCAAGCACCTGAAACACCTAAAATTTTAAAGGTGAATACTGCTGCAAAAAGTGCTAGAGTTGTTTTTGAGAAAGTTGAAAACGCCAGTGCTTATAAATTGAAGTATGGCAAAAAAGGAGCAAGCAAAATTGAAACAGCAGAAACCATCAACGATTTTATAGAAGTTGCTGAACTCGAAGGCTTCACTGAATATGAATTTGAAGTGATTGCCTTAAACAATGCGGGAGAAAGTAAAACATCTAAAGTTGTATTGGCAAGCACAGACGAAGATGAGTTGCCTCCTGTAATTTGGAACACCTTTCCGGCAGATCAATCTTTCTTTATTGGCTATACGGTAGACCGACAAGATTATGTGTATGAAATTGCCTATGGCACAGAGAGCGAAATTTATACTGATACATTGGTGCTAAGAAATGTAGGCGTTTGTAAAATTCCTAATCTGCAAAACGGCCAGACCTATTATTATAAAATGAGAGTGCGAAAACAATGGGGGTTTGCGAGTGAATGGTCACACGAAGTATCGGTTACACCCTATGCAGGAAGTGCCAAGAATGAAACAGAGATTTTGGCAGTGTTGAATAATGGAAATGAGCACATGATCCTGTTTGAACCAGTACAAAAATCTACTGGCTACGAATTACATTTGGTAAATGGCAATGCCGATAAACCAATTATTATCTCAAGTAGCAACTCACCTTTCTTTTACATAAAAAGTGATTCGATTAATGAGCAATCAAAATTCAGCATCAAGGTGAATTGATTTTTACTAACTCTGATCAGACCTATAAATTTATAAATATGAAAATTCAATTCTTTCAAAAACTACTAATTTGGACCATTACGAGCTTTTTTGCTTTCTCAGCTTGGGCTCAGTCTGAAGAAGATATATCTATTTTGCTCGAAGCCGAAAGTTTTCAGGTAAAAGGTGGTTGGTTAGTTGATCCGCAATTCGTGGAACAAATGGGTTCACCTTACCTCATTGCACATGGTATGGGCAAACCTGTGCCAGATGCTTATACCAGTTTTAAAGTTCCAGAAAAAGGAGAGTACAATGTTTGGGTTAGAACAATGAATTGGGTGCCGGGTAGTTGGGAATCTCCGGGTAGTTTTAACCTTCAAATAAATAAGAATACCATTCCTGTAGATATTACTTCTACCGATAGTAAATGGACTTGGCTAAATGCGGGCAAAGTAAAGTTGAAAAAAGGAAGTCAAACGCTTTCGCTAAAAGACCTTACTGGTTTTGATGGCAGATGTGATGCTATCTATTTTACTACAAGTGCTAAAACTCCTCCGAATGATCTAGACAAATTAACTTCTTGGAGAAAAGAAGTTTTACAATTGCCAGAAACACCTGAGCAAACCGAAGAATTTGATTTGGTGATTACAGGTGGAGGTATTGCAGGTTGTGCTGCTGCGATTTCTGCTGCCGAACAAGGTTTATTGGTGGCATTAATCCACGATCGCCCAGTTTTGGGTGGCAATGCCAGTAGTGAGATTCGGGTGCATACCTTGGGAATTTATGGCCACTATCAGCGGATATTGAAAATGATTGATACGGAGCATTATCCTAACGGCTCGCCAGAAGCAAAAAAGGAAGATGAAAAGCGTTTAGCGAATATTCAGAAATATGCCAACATCAAACTATATCTCAATTACAGAGCTTATGATGCCCATGCAGAAAATGGAGAAGTTCAGTGGGTAGATGCAAGCCAAACAAGTACTGGTGAGCGAATGAGGTTTAAAGCTCCTTTATTTCTAGATAGCACTGGCGATGGTTGGATTGGCTTCTGGTCAGGTGCCGATTTTATGTATGGTAGAGAAAGTGTAGAAGAGTATGGAGAAGAATGGGAAAAACACGGAGAACTTTGGAGCCCAGAAGATGCAGATGGTTTTGTAATGGGTTCTTCTGTTTTATGGAGAAGTGAAAAGCTGGACAAAGCTATGAACTTCCCTAAAGTACCTTGGGCGATGGAAGTAGCTAGCGATCATTCAGCGGCAAATGGGGAGTGGCAATGGGAATTTAGCCGAAACGATTTACATCAAGTAGATGATGCCGAAGAAATAAGAGATCATATGTTGAGAGCGATTTATGGTTCATTTTATAATGAAAAGCAGAAGGCTGGCAACGATAGTCTGGCTTTGCAATGGGTGAGTTATTTGGTAGGGAAAAGAGAATCTAGAAGGTTGGTTGGAGACCATATTTATAATTTTAATGATGTGAGAGATAATGTACAGTTTCCAGATTCGGTGGTAGTAGAAGAGAGAGAAGTAGATGTGCATTTTCAGCAAAATTTACTAGACCCTTCAAAACCTGATTTTCTTTCTAAAGCACTGTTTTACAAAGTTGGTAGATATTATGTGCCTTATAGAAGCTTGTATTCTAAAAACATTAATAACCTCTTTATGGCTGGTAGGTGTTTCAGTTGCACACATATTGGTTTGGGTGGGCCAAGAGTAATGCGAACTACTGGGCAAATGGGAGCCTCTGTAGGTTATGCAGCATCGATTTGTAAAAAGTATAATGTATCTCCGAGGGATGTTTATCAAAAACATCTGGAAGAATATATGCAAATTGTCCTTTCATCAAACGAGCACGCTGAAGACTCGAAATAAACAAAACCTATGAAGGGCTGGCTAGTTTCAGGGATACTTTTTTACTGTATTTTCTTTAATTCTTTTAAAGAACCAGAAGATTGTACCTATGTATTTGATCTGCCAAGTAGAGATGAAGCATTCTTAAACCAAGTATATTTTTGCAAGCCAGATAGTGGTGATTACTATTATTACAGTGTAATTACCACTTCGGTTTGTAATGATGAAAACTGCAAACTAGCCATACTGAAAGTGATTTGGGACTTAGCGGGAAATTATACCAAGTTCGAAACACTCCCTGGAAAACCACTTACCAAAAATGATCACATTCCATTTACAATTACAGATTATGATAAACTCCATTCAACACTGCAAAATGCAACTTCCATTTTAGGAGATAAAACCAAAGACGAATTACTGGAAAAAGATTCTTTGAAGTATTCGGAAAAAATAGATGGATTTACTGGGGCTACAAGTAAAGAAATTAAAGAGGCTGTGGTAGATGGCGCACTTTACTCTACCTACACGCTTTGGCACTTGGTAAATGGTGATGTGAGAAAGGAAATTAGGAAATACACACAAAGTACATACGATGAGCAAATGGAAGCTCAGCTGTTAAGCTCAGCAAACCCAAGAACAGTTTTGTTTGGTTTAAAAAACCTTGACGAATCAAGCTATCCTCAAAAATTCACGCAACTCGTACAAATTCTACAAAGAAGTAATCCACTGGTAAACTTCTACATCACCAAAAGACTTACACCTGAAATTTTCCAAAATCCAGAAAACAGAGCAGCCATCCAAAACGTGTGGGAAAGCCTCGATAAAAACACACAATCAATCCTGAGTAAATTATTAGAAAAGCCTACTGGTGGAGGGTGATGATTGTTTATTATTGTATCTATCTGAAAGACAATTGTTGATATTTAGATTTATTAATTTAAATATCAATTAAATCATAGAATTTGGGTTAATTTCGCCAAAACGTCAAAGTTTAGAGGTTTAATTGTAAAGTCAGATCGAATTATCAACCAGTGGGGTTTGTATGGATTGCAGAAAATTTATCATCATCTTGTTATTGAATTTAGTCTCTTCAATAACCTACTCACAAATAGACTACATTGTAGAAGATAGTATAAAGTCACAAGGTATCACTCTCAGAATGGGAGCTGATAGCGAAAACTCCGAGTATGTGATTAAGGTACTTAGTAAAGAAGAAGTAAAATATTATCCGGAAGATATTGAGGAGTATGGTTTTAGAGATGGAAGGGTATATGTATCTCGAAAAATTGATCTATCTACCATTTCTAAGCAAGTATTTTTAGAAAGGCTAGTAGATGGCGAAGTTAAATTATATTACTACCGAGGTAGTGGTGTAAAGCAATATTATATTGAAAGAGATACCAGTTTAATAGCTTTAGACAAAGAAGGCGTAGTGCTCCAGCAATTAGTAAATGATTGCCCGAATATTACTGATATTGTTAAGTCTGCCAAATATCAAAAGAGATGGCTTGCCAAAATTGTTAAACTTTATAATAATTGCAACTCATTAAAACCCGCAAACTCTTATAATCCAAAACAAAAGGAGTTTGGTATTTATGGAGGTATTAGCACAACTAATCTAAAGAGGTCTTCTGGTTTTTCAAATGCTTTTTTAAGAGATGCTACTTTTTCTAGCTCTAGCTCATTTACGTTGGGTTTATTTTATGATATACCATTTTTATGGAGTGGTTTTTCATTAAATCTCGGGACGAATATTTCGAAGTTTGGTTTTAATGCATCTAAAAGTACTATAAATGAATATTTATACCCAGTTGATATAGAAGCAGTAGTTAATATCACTACTATTGAAGCTCCAATAATTTTACAGTATTCATTTTTAAGAAAAAATTTCAGGCCATATCTGAATATAGGCTGTGACATAGCATATAATGTAAAAATGAATGGCGAGATATATCAAAAAGTTAGAAGGGATAATATTATAAATACTGTTAGATCTACTGATGAAAAACTATTGAGTAAAACAATGACAGGTTATTTATTTGGTGCAGGCTTTAATTATAAAGTCAATGCCAAGAATACCATTTTTGGAGAGGCAAGAATAACAGAGTTATTTGGATCTAATGATACACTTAATCGTAGTCAGTTTAGCGTTTTAATGGGTTTTTCATTTTAGTGTGATGAGAGAATATAAACTAATCATAATTTTTGCAATTTCAATTTTATTAAGTTGTGATGATGCAGAATTAATAAATCATGGTTATCCTTTAATTTTAATGAAAGAGGTTGCTGTTACAGAAAGTGGCGCTACTTTTACCGCTCAAGTATTGGATTTGGGAGATTCTGCTATTCATAATTATGGATTTGTTTGGGGAAAAGCAAGTACAGAAATAACTAATTCTAATTCTGCTGTAATTAACTTATCTGATGAATTGGTAAGTGAAACCTTCTCGTATAGTGCATTAACAGATTTAACCAATGGGGAGTCTTATACTGTTATGCCATTTGCAAGTATAAATGATGAAATTGTTTACGGAACGAGTGTTACTTTCGAAAGTATGGGCTCTAATCAATCTCAAGTTTTTGATTATAATCCTAAAACCGTAAATCTCGGAGATACAGTTTTTGTTAGCGGAGAATTTTTTAGTTTGAATAAATCAAGGCTTAAAGTATACTTTGGTAATGTTACGCTCCAACCTTTAGAGAGTACTATTGATGGATTCTCATTTAAAGTTCCTTTGGATTACAGGTCATTTGGAGATGTTAATTTTAGAATCATTAGTGCAGGGTATGAAGCTTTGTCAAATGGACAACTTTATATCAACAGCCCTATTATAACAGATTTTAATCCTAAAGAAGGATTTCCGGGAATAACTGAAATTGAAATTTTAGGTACTGGATTTAAAAAATCTCATAATTCTGTAAAAATTGGTAGTACTAAAGTTACAATTTTAGAACAGAGTGATACCCGATTACTCATACAAACTCCATATACATTAATTGCGGGAGAATATAATTTGATAGTAGAAGTAAATGGAAAAAATGCGATTTCTAAAGATAGATTTTCAGTAAAATCTAGATGGACACAATTAAATAATTTCCCAGATGAAGCTAGGATAGGAGGGTATTTCACTATAGTAAATGATGAAGGATTTCTTATTGGAGGATTAAAAAGCAATGAGAATTATGTTACTAAAGAGATTTGGAATTATAATCTCGTAAATGATAGTTGGGAAAGAAGTAACGATTTTCCAGGTAGTGAAGGCTCTATCAGTTATGGATTTACTTTTGGTGAGAAAATAATATATGGGAACGGTTCTGAACTTTGGTCATATAATGTTACCACAAACTCTTGGCAACAGTTAAATAACTTCTCAGTAGAAGAGGTGAAATACTATACTTTAAATGATAAAGGCTATTTAATAAAAGTTACTGCTTCTGGAAATGAAGTATGGGAATATGCTCCAACAACAGATACTTGGACACAGCTCGGAAGTATCTCTTCTAATTTAGCATTAGAGACAAGTACAGCACTTCAATCATCTAATGCAGCTTATCTGCTTTCTGCCAATAGTACGGATGATACATACATGGTTTATAAGTTTGATCCAGATATTGCAAACTTTTTAACTCCAATTGCCGAGATTCCATTTAGTGTAAATAATTCGGGTTCTATTGCGGCTTTTGTTATAGATGATATTATCTACACTTATAATTATTCTAGTGAATATTGGACATACGATATAGATAATAATGAATGGACTCAAATAGAATCTATTAATAATGGATCATGGTTAAACTCAACTGCTTTTACTTATAAAAACTTGGGATTTGTAATGTTTGGAGAAAATAGGTTCTCTGGTTTAACATCAGAGATATGGTCTTTCGACATAGATAAATATTAATTTAAGAGAAGATTTACGCATGTTAAAAAAAATATTTGTACTAGCAGCTCTATCAGTTATTTTACTTTCGAGAGCATTTTCGCAAGGTAATTTTAGAGAAGGGTTTATTATTAAACATGAAATAGATACAGTTTTTGGTTTAGTAGAATTTAGACCAAATGCCAAAAACTATGAGTCTTGTATCTTTAAGAAAGATGGCAAGATTACAGAGTATTATCCAGAGCAAATTCAAGGTTTTGGTTATATAAATGAGTGCGTTTTTACATCCACTATTTTAAGCGATGCTTTTATAGAAGTTGTAGTTTTAGGTAAGATTAATCTGTATAAAACTAAATCAAATTATATCCTTCAAAAAGATGGGAGTAATTATGTTTTGGAATCAAAGAAAGTCCAAACAGAAGTTGATGGTAAAACAATTGTGATGGAAAGCAGTCCGTGGAAAGGGATTATTGCTTTTTTAGTGAGCGATTGCACAACCAGTTTTACAGATAGAATAAATAGTCTTGCTTTAAATGAGCTAGAATTATCTAGGCTGATCATAAAATATAATCAATGTGTTAATGCCGATTACAAGGTTTTTAAACAGAAGTCGTCATGGTTAAAATTAGCATTTGGTGTAAATGCGGGTTTTGTTAACTCTATGGTTAAGGTGAACAAAAAAACTAGCTATTATGCCTATATGGATGATAAGTATAGTTCGCTTAACCCGACAGCAGGTATATCTTTTTCTATTGCTTCACCAAGAATAGCAGATAGGTTTGCCATGCAAGGAGAACTCAACTATTTTAAAAGTAGCTTTTCTTCTTCTACCGAAGTTGAGACTTCTGCTAACTACAAGGAGTATCATGACACATATTTTCAAATGAGTACCATTAGCATACCTGTAACATTAAAGTATACTATACCTAAAGGTAACAGAAGAGTTTACTTGCAAAGTGGAGTTACTTACGATTTCAATTTCGACACAGAAACACAATGGGATAGAGATGCATGGATCAGCAATGATTTATTTACAGATTCTCAACCAGCTTTTGAGGTAAGAAAAAGGCAAGTAGGTTTTTGTGCAGGAGCTGGTATTTTAAAATCATTCAACT
This sequence comes from Thalassovita sp., assembly GCA_002729595.1. Lineage (GTDB taxonomy): Bacteria > Bacteroidota > Bacteroidia > Cytophagales > Flammeovirgaceae > Chondrinema. Next base: position 28,862 of record PBYL01000041.1, read on the forward strand.
TCTTCGAAGCAGGCTTAGAGTTACAATATTCCATACTAAACCGATTGAATGAAGACGCCACCTTCTCAGCAGTTACCAGCAGAGTCGCATTAACTTTGGTTATTAAGAGTTGAACTCTAAAGCATTGAAATGCCATTATTGCTTTAATTAACATTTATTAAATATCCCAATTTTTGTTATTTTAATCCCAATCTTTACTTTTAGCCATTCCAATCACACTACCTCATATTAGGTGGGCATACCCCAGTCCTAAACCTTAGGGAAACGTTCGATACTACTACACTTAATGTTCATTTAAATTAGACAGCTATGCAGCAACGCATTACTTTATTAACCTCCCTATGCCTTTTATTTATAAGCAATTTTTTGCTTGGGCACGAAAATGAAAACTTTACTATTTCTAATCATTCAAAAAATTCTTCAACCACACAATTATCAGATCAAAAGGTGAGCAGTTTCACCTTAATAAATGCAGATACTGACCTGCCAATCATGGAATTTGGCTCCAATGAAAGTAACATTACAATTAATTTAGCTGAGTTAACTACAAAAAATTTAAACATCAGAGCTAATACATCTCCTACTACAGTAGGTAGTGTTAACTTCAAATTAGTGAACACCAAAACTAACAGTGTACATACAAGAAAAGAAAGTGTAGCTCCTTATGCCTTGTATGGTGATAATAATAGTGATTATTCTGTTTGGTCACCTATACCAGCTGCAGGTGATGTATATGAGTTAACAGCTACACCTTATACACAAAGTAATTTAGGGGGAGAAGTTGGAACAGCTTTAACAGTTACGATTTCCTTTATTGAAGAGGCTGACAATAAGCAAGACCCAGTAGTTACAGCTTATAACCGAAGCGTCCAACTGCCACAAGACACAGTGATATTAGCAGCAAGTGCTTACGATCCGGATGGTGGAAGTATTTCTTATTTATGGACTTTTCAAACAGGGCCAAATACACCAGATCAAACAGGTGCTAGTACATCACAATTGGTATTAGAAAACCTAGTAGCAGGTACCTATAAATATATAGTCAAAGTAACTGACGACGAAGGAGTTTCTATTTCTAAAACAGTTGAGCTAGTAACAGCTAAGGAATATACTATTTGTGAAGGTACTTATACGCTTACCACTCAAGAAGAAGTAAATGCATGTAATTGTGATGAGATAACAGGCTCATTAGTTATAAAAGGTGAAAACGTGCATGATATATCTGCATTATCATCCTTGAAAAGGATAGGTTACGAAATGATTATAGATGGAACTAACTTAATAAGCTTAGATGGCTTAGAAAGCTTACAAAAATTTGAACAGAGTTTAAAAGTTCAAAATAATCCAAAGCTTGTGAGTTTGAGTGCATTAAAAAATATAAGTATTAGTAGACATAATGGCAGTTTATATATTGAAAATAACAGTTCACTTGTAAACCTGGATGGCTTACAGTTTATCAAGAATATTTTCATGTTATTTATTAATAATAATTCAGTTTTAGAGAATGTAGATGGATTAATCAATTTAACTTCTCTTCAGCATAACACAGAAATATCTAACAATCCGAAATTAAATAATCTTGATGGTCTAGTAAATGCTAAACATACAGGAACTGCTAGTGTACCAAGACTCTGGATTACTGATAATCCATCATTAAATATATGTTGTGGGGCTTTAACATTTATGAGCGATCCAGAGGTGTATCCTCAAATATATAACAATGGACCTAATTGTAAATCTAAAGCTGTAATTGAAGAAAGTTGTTCATCAACAGAAGGAGAGACAATTCGAATAGAAGCAGAAGATAGCTACAGTATTCTGAGTGATGTTGGAAGTAATGCCATCAAAACCAATGAGAATGCGAACATGAGTAATGGAAAAGCTCTTTTGATGAATGATAAAGGAGATAAAGTCAAAATTAATTTTAATATAGCAAGTAGCGGCAATTATCTATTAAAAGTAAACCTAAGAAGTGGGCATAAATATAATTCGACAGCATATTGGCCATCTAGCTATATTTTCACATTAGATGGAAATACAATTAATCTACTAGGTAATACAGAGAGTGTATCCACATTATTATCAAGTTATGGAGGTTCGTACTTTGGTAATATGGAATCAGAAGCATTGTATTTATCAACAGGAAATCATTATTTGACTATAGAAGCAAATGCCTCTTGGGAGATTGTAGACTACATTGAATTAGTGAGTGAAGGAGTAATTGAAGAACCAGAAAATAATCCACCAACGGACATAACTATAAGCAATAATATTATTTATACAGAATACACAGGTATTGTTGGTGTAATGAGTACCATAGATGCTGATGTAAATGATACACATACATATCAGCTAGTAGAAGGTGATGGAGATGATGATAATAGTAGGTTCTATATTAAAGAAGATACCTTGACTTTAAGTTCGATGTATTTCTATTATGGTGTGGATAATACTGCTACAATACGTATACAAAGTACTGATGCTCAAGGTGACTCTTATGTAAAAAACTTTCAATTTCAAATATTGCCCGTACCAGGAAAATGTTACGATAATATCACATTAACATCCCAAGCAGAAGTTGATCATTTTAGTTGCACAGAATTAGCAGGAAATCTTATAATTTCAGGTAATGATATTGTCAATTTGAATGCCTTGGAGAAACTAGAAGAGCTAACAGGAGACCTGATAATAAAAGATAATACAAATCTTGTCAACCTAGCAGGTTTGGGGAATTTTAGTAGTTGTGCAAATATTGCGATAGAAAATAATGCATCTTTGGTTTCATTAACAGGTTTAGGTGTACATACAGCCTATGGAAATGTAAAAGTGAATAACAATCCTAAATTAAGTGATATATCTGCACTTAGGATAGGATTGCAAGAAGATTGGCCAACGCTCGAATTAAAAGGAAATACCAGTCTAGAATTATGTTGTGCAGTTGAATGGATAAAAGACTATAATTTAATTGTATCTAATAATGCACCAGGTTGTAATGATATATTAGAAATTATAGAAAGCTGTAATGAGACATCTAGTTCAGAAAGATTTGAGGCAGAGGATCATTATTCGGTGGCGTATGAAGCTCCAGGTTCTATCATAGGAACCATAGGCAATGAAAATATGAGTAATGATGAGGCAGTAGCCATATTTGATAATGGAGATGAAGTCTATATTGATTTTACAGTTCCAGAAGATGGAGAATATATATTAAAAGTAAATTGTAGGTTAGGGGATAAATATAATCCTACAGCATATTATAGTCGTTATGTATTTACTTTTGAAGGAAGAAGTATTTATTTTGAAGTAGATGAAAGTACAGTCAGTGGATTATTACCTTCATTTGGAGGGTCTTATTTTGGAGAATTTCAAGCAAAGACATGGGAAATATCAAAAGGAAGTCATAGGTTAAACATAAGAACAAGATCATCTTGGCAAATAGTAGATTATCTAGATGTTGTAAAAGTGAGTGCTGCCAACGCCAGAATTGCACAATCAGATTTAGTAACTGAAGATACTGAAAGTACTTTATCTGATGACTTGGTATTATATCCGAATCCGACATCGGGTTATTTAAATATTTCATTTCAGCAAGAAGCAAATCAGGCTGCGAATGTTAAGCTTTTAGATAGCACTGGGAAAGAGATATTCCAAAAATCATATACATCAAGTATTAATGATATTTTAGATATATCTTCCTATCCGAAAGGGTACTACATTCTAAAAATACAATCACAGAATAAAATATTAAACAAAAAAATAATCCTGAATTAATCAATTCAGTTCTCATTTAAAAGCAAGCTTTCATTTAAGAGAGCTTGCTTTTTTTATGTAGAAACAATCTGCTATTAAGTTCAATTTAGAGCCATTCTAGGCCTTTTTTCTTTCTCAATAAGGCTATTTAATTACTGACTTGCAAAATTTCTACGCTCAATTCTTAAATAGGCTATTGCATTATATGTAAATATGTACTACATTTAAACATTACTATTTAAGAATATAATTACTTATTACAATTTACTAGTGTTCAGATAGCTCCTAGATTCATTTTTTGAGGGAATATCAAACACATTTAATTATTTAAAAAAGTATGAAAATGAGTAGAAAACTGTTAAAGGGGTTTTCTGTGCCTCTTATTATAGCAGCAATTCTGATAGCTGCTCCCGTCTTTTCACAGGATAATTCAAAAGCAATTTCAGGAACAGTAACAGATGGTGAAACCGGAGAAGGTCTTCCAGGGGTTTCAGTGTATGTTTCTGGTACTACAACGGGTACGATTACCGATATCGATGGTAAATATCAAATTCGTGTTTCAGATGATGCAATCTTGATTTTTAGCTATGTTGGTTATGTAAATCAAGAAATTGCAGTTAATAATCAATCTACTATTGATGTTGCATTAGCTACCGATCTTCAGTCTTTAGAAGAAGTGGTAGTGGTTGGTTATGGAGAAGTTAAAAAATCTGACTTAACCGGTTCGGTAGTTTCGATGGACTCCAAACAATTGGCTAAAACCAATAAAGTAGATGCGGTATCTGCTTTGCAGGGTCAGGTTCCGGGTGTGGTAATTCAAAGAACAGATAACAAGCCGGGTGCAGGTGGATTCAACATAAGGATTCGTGGTGCAAGTACAATTAATACCAATGAGACAGCTTCTAACGGTGGTTTTAATCCAGGTCAAAACCCATTGTTTATTGTTGACGGTATATTCGTTTCAGATATTTCTTTCTTGAACCCAGCAGATATCGAAAGAATGGATGTGTTAAAAGATGCTTCTGCTACTGCAATTTATGGTTCTAGAGGTTCTAATGGTGTTGTAATTATCCAAACCAAGAGAGGTGCAAGTGGTAAAATGACTGTTAGATATAACAACTATGTGGGTGTAAAAGAAGCTTACCATTTACCACCAATGTTCGATGCAGATGGTTATGTGCAGTTTGTGAAAGATGTAGTTGTAGGTAACGAGTTTGCCCAAACCAATGGCGATTTAAGTATGCGTGCTTCTGATGTAGACATTGCCGATTACTTTAGTGATGAGGAGATGGAAAATGTGGCAAACGGCGTAAATACTGATTGGGTAGATTTGATTTTGAAGAATGGTTTGTGCTTGAGTTAATTCACGTGCTTGTACGACTCTTCCACTATTGAATAATATTCGATGAAAATTACTGCTATCA
>PBYL01000042.1 GCA_002729595.1 Thalassovita sp.
AAGCAATGCAATGCGAGCGCTGAGCACTCTGCAAACTGGTGAAGAACCTACCCTTGAAACCGAAAACAATTCGCTTAAAAGCTATTTGCATTCAGGAAGCCTTTTTTATTTTTTAATTAAAAACGCCGATTAATTACTATAAGGAATCAAGTTGAAATCGATATTCACATCTTCCTCATATTCCTCGCCACTTTCTAACATATCGATATCGCCTTCTTCGTAGTACCAATTCACTGTAACCTTACCCTCGCTTTCGTCCTGATACTCTTCAAGTAAATTCAGAACTTCTAAAAACCTTCTAGATGAGCTTGTATTAAAGTAAGTCATCTTAAAGTTCATTGTAATTTCTTTACTGGGTTCAGCCAAGAATTTATCAAGCCACTCAAACACTGGTTGAAAGAACTCAACTGTATACTCATGGTAAGACTCGCCTTCTATTGAAAGAATATTTGTCTCACAGTTAAAATCAATTTTCGGAATATAAGTTGAGCTTTCTATAAAAAAGTTTTCCATATTAATTTATACTCTTGTTTATTTTAGCTGAAAGAATGAAGAATGAATTATTGTTATTTTTTTCTATGATCTCGTAATTTATTCGATTACCAGATTTACGCCTTATATCAATAAACCCTAAGTTAGCACCGGGCTTATCTGGACGTTGAGGCATTTTCCTTCTCTCCTTGTATAGAGTTTTCAGTTCGTCGTCATTCATATCGTTAATTTCTTCGAACCTTTCACCTATTTCTAACACATCTTTTTGTTCTATAAAATTACCAGAAGTAATAATATAGTAGCCTTCTGTTTCACTAATTGCCAGAACTCCCACTCCAATTTCTCTATCGAATTTTTCAGAGTAAATTTTCTTTGCAGAATAGTGATGTATATTTTGTGCCATCTCCACAACCAAAGAAAAGATTCTTTTGGTTAATGTTTTTGCATTGTCATTTTGCTGCAAGCTGATGTTTATCAACCCAATTGTATCTTGAGAAAAACTACCATGAAATGCAAGAGATACTGCATTTCTCTCTAAATCTTCATGGAACCTTCTCAAACTGAATGAATCATAATATTCCATTTGGAGCTTTTTGTTTTTACTTACATCAAAAAATTCAGATCTTATTTTTGTGTGTGATCAGGCACATAAATGAATTATCTGATTTCTTAACTTGTTTTTAACGGGATTATTACTTCGGTTTAATCATTTCAAATTCATTAAATTGGAGTAATAGTTTAACTATACTTACATCTAGTAATTGTCGTTTGACAATATATTTTTGATCTTATTAAAATACGTTTGCATTTAACATCATAGAATAGTTCTTGCTAAGGCATTCGATATAATTTTTTAACTTCACATATATTTATTTTTAATCTGAAAGGAAAAGTTTAGCATGGCAACTTTTTATAAAATATCAACACTAGTATTATTAATTTTTAGCTTCGCATTTAAGGTTTCTGCCCAAGGAAAAATAAAATTTGAAAAAACAGCTCATGTTTTTGGAGATATAAAAGAAGAGGCTGGTCCAGCTGACATTGAATTTAAATTTAAAAACGAAGGTAGAGAGCCGTTAAAGCTTACTTCGGTAAGAGCCTCATGCGGTTGTACTACACCAGAGTGGAGCCAAGACGAAATAGCTCCAGGTGCAGAAGGCAGTGTTACAGCGTCTTATAACCCTCAAAATCGTCCCGGACAATTCAACAAATCTATTACTGTAAAAACTGATGGAGACCCTGAAGTAGTAGTTTTAAGAATATCTGGAAATGTGATTCCAAGACCTAAAGGTGTACAAGATTATTACCCGATGGAAATTGGCAACTTGCGTTTTAAAACTACTCATGTGTTTTTTGGTGATGTAATGCACAATGGTACAGATACCGCTTCAACTTTAGTTTACAACCAAGGAGATGCTCCTGTAAAATTAAACTTAGAAGCCAGCAGACTACCATCTCACATTACCATGACAGCAGATAATGATGTTGTAAACCCGAAAGATACAGTTCGTCTGAGCTTTACTTTTGATGCTGTAAAGAAAAGTGATTGGGGATATAATTTTGACTACTTCAAACTTATCACAGACGATGCTGATACTCCAGAAAAAAGATTAAATATTTCTGCTACAATAAAAGAAAACTTCGGTGAAATATCAGCAGATATTAGCAGACCAAAAGTTAAGTTTGATAAGCTAAGTCACGATTTCGGGCAAGTGCCTCAAAAAGATAAAGTTTCTACCACTTTCACTATTACAAATGAAGGTGATGCTCCATTGTTAATTAGAAAGACCAAAGCATCTTGCGGTTGTACTGCTACCAAGCCAAACAAAACACAATTGGCACCGGGTGAATCAACAACTATTGATGTTACCTTTAGCACTGGCTCTTACAAAGGAAAGCAAAAGAAAAGTCTTACAGTGATTGTAAATGACCCTGCAAGACCTATGACTACTCTTTGGATTGAGTCTGATGTACAAGTTGCTACAACAGATAATTCCAACGGAGGTGAGGAATAAAATCTAAATTATTTTAGAAAAAAAGAGGCACTTTAAAGTGCCTCTTTTTTTTAATTTAAGTTTCCTGCATTTTTTATTATCTGATAATAAAAGACGATTGATTTTTTGTAATCTTCTATACTCAATCGCTCATTAATATCATGAAAACCGATTGGATCTGTAATCGGTGTAAAGCGGTAAATATTTTCACAAATCTCATTGTAGTATCTAGAGTCAGTTCCACCTACAACCAGATAAGGGGCTACATTCACTTCTGGAAATATTTGTAAAATACTCTTCTCAATCAGTTTAAAACCACCATTACTAGTTGGAGATACAGGAGAAGGCTCACTTAAGAAATTTCCTTTTTCAACCACTATTCTATCATCTGCAACCACTTCCTTTATATGAGACACTACATCATCAGTTGTTTCTCCCGGTAAGATTCTAAAGTTCACTGTTGCTTTTGCTTTGGTTGGCAATACATTGTCTTTGTATCCACTGTTGAAAATGGTTGGCGCAGTAGTAGTTCTCACTGTGGCATTACCTACTGATGAACCTTCGTAAATCTTCACCATTAAACCTTCAAAGAGCCATAAGTTGGCAAATACAATTCTTTCAGCAAAAGGCATAAGTGGACCAATATTTAATAAAAATTCTTTTGCTGGTGGAGTTAACCTAGATTCTGGCTGATGCTGTCTTAGCTTTACAATGGCATTCGACAATACTTCAATTGCCAAATCATCTCCGGGCATAGAGGAATGCCCACCAGGTAAGTCTACAGAAAGAGTTGCTGAAATAAAGCCTTTCTCTGCAATACCAACTAATGCAACAGGAGCAGTAACATTCGGAATTTTGTTAGTAGTAATTATACCACCTTCATCCATTACAAACTCAGGATAAACTTTTTCCGACTTTAGTAAGTCTACAATAATTTTTGCACCTTCTTCTCCACCCAATTCCTCGTCGTGACCAAAAGCAAAATATATGGTTCTTTCTGGTTTGTAACCTTCTCGAAGTAGCTTCTCAGCAGCTTCCATATTACCAATTACACTAATCTTATCATCTACAGCTCCGCGACCCCAAATAAATCCATCTTTAATTTCGCCACCAAAAGGAGCCACATCCCAAATACTGTTGATATTAGCTTTTAATTCTCCAGGCGCTTTTTCTGTTTTTAGAGATGATTGAGGTGCAGCAACTGGTACAACATCCATATGCCCCATAAATACCACAGGCTTTAAATCAGGGTTTTTACCTTCCCATTTATAAAGCAAGCTATATTTATTTACCACTCTTTTCTCTAGAACTGAATCTGTATAAGGATAAGTTTGAGCTAAGAATTTAGCAAAATCTAAAAAAGGGATAGAATCAAAATCTGCCTCGCTTTCATGAGAAACAGTAGGTATTCTTATAGCTGCAGCAAATCTTTCTATAGCGGCTTCGTCTGTTTCTGGAATTTCAACTGGTTCAACTGAAATTTCTTTTGGTTTCATTTGAATTGTATTCCATAGCAACACTGCTACAAGACATACAACAAGCAAAAGCAACCCTAATAGTATTTTTTTTATCATGTTAATTTAAATAATTGATCGTAACTGAAAAGTACTGCTTTCAATAATTTAAAACAATTAAAACTTAATTTATCTATGATTTTTTTGCACTTTACCATGATAAAGAGTTTGCATTAAATTCCATCACCTGATTTTTAATTGGTAATAATCACTCATTTGATTATTGACTGTTTTAGACTCAAGATAAGAAAATCCATATTTCATTAGTAGCATTTTTGAGGCTTCATTCAGCGGATTAATTATACCGATAAGCTCATTCAGGTTTTCAAATTGCAAGGCGTAATTAATCAGGCTTTTTGTAATCTCACTACCATAACCTTTCCGCCAAAACTCTGGCAATAATGCATAACCAATTTCGGCACATTCTTTAGACATCAGCACTATCTTACCTAATCCAATAGATGTATTAGTACTCTTATCGATGACTGCATAATAGCCAAACTCATTATGTCTACCATTTACTTCCATTACAAAGTCGAACCTTTTCGTACATTCTTCTTCATTCAAAGCTTTGCCTGTAATGTATTTCATGGTCTCATAATTCATACTTTGCCTTTTATATTCCGGCAACATTTGATGTATATACTTTTTAAATAATATTCTATCACTAGTAGGAGCTCCCAGTGAAGTTTGCTCCTGTTGATTTTCTGTCTCCATGCGTAAAAATTAAATATTTATAAAGCTATCACTTTATTTAGCTTCATTTCACTTTTAAACCATTGATCGTGAGAAATTACAATGAGCGTACCTTCATACACAGACATGGTATCTGTGAGTACTTTCATGTTTTTTATGTCGAGGTTATTGGTTGGTTCATCAAGTATAATTAAATCTGGCGATTGATTTTTTATCATGATGCAACAAAGGCAAAGTCTTAGCATTTCTCCCCCACTTAAAGTTACACATTGTTTGTCCCAACTTTCTGCATCAAATAAAAATCTGTTTAACCTAATCTTCAACTCATGCTCTGGAAGCGCATTTTCGTTGAAAGATTCTGCTTGCTCAAAAACTGATAAGGCTCGATCTAACATAGAGTATTCTTGGTCAATCATTACCCAGTCTTTTACATGAGTAGCAACACTACCTCTTATAGGTTTTAATTGCTGAGTTAACAGTTTTATTAATGTTGATTTCCCACTTCCGTTGCTTCCTTCTAAAGCTATTCTATCACCCGAATACACACTAAATACTAGATTTTCTCTAAAAACATTCTGCTCTCCGCGATAGACAAAATTCACATTCGAAGCTTCAAATAGCAATTTGCCTTTATGCAAATTACTACTTTGAAAATCAGTCTTCATGAGATTTTCAGCCTGCTTTTTTGCTTTTAGTTGGGTGATGTTTTCTTGAGCTGCATCTAGCTTTTTAGCTTGTCGTTGGTTAATAGTCGACATCGTTTTTTCGCTAGACTGCTTCAATGCATTTACTGTGAGTTTATCAGTCCCTTTATTCTGATGTTTTTTTTCACCACGACTACTAGCTTTCTGTTTATTAGCAGCTATTTCTCTTTGCTTTTTCTGTAGAAGGTTAAGTGTTTTACTTTCATGCTCAATTTTTTGGTTGAGTGCTAATTGCTGCTGCTCCTTCTGTGCTACATAAAAATCGTAATTCCCACCATAATTAGTAATTCCTGTTTGAGTAAGCTCAGCTATATTATCACAAAGATTCAACAAAGCTCTGTCGTGACTTACCAAACACAAACCTGTATTTGTTTGCTGAACCCATTTGTACAAAATTTCTCTAGAATAAGAATCCAAATGGTTGGTTGGCTCATCCATTAGAACTATATCTGGATTAATAAGCTCGATGGAAGCTAAAAGTGTTTTTGTTTTTTCTCCTCCACTTAGCCTTGAAAAATCAGTCTCTAATGAATAGTTGATATTCCATTTGGCTAGTGCTCTTTGTGCCTTTTCTTCAATTTCCCAGTCTTCTGCCAGCATTTCAAAAAACTCAGTTTCTGTCGAACCCTCAGTTATTTTTTGCAATGCATATAACTTTTCTGAAATGCCTAATGCTTCAGCAATCGTTTTGTGAGCAAATTGCCCGTAATGCTGTGGTAAATAATGGATAATACCTTGCCTTTCTACATTACCAGTAGTAGGCATTAAATTACCAGCAAATATTTTTAACAAGACAGATTTTCCGGTGCCATTGTCGGCTACCAGACCAGTTACTTTTCCTCTTAAAATATTAAAATTAACATTTTGAAATAGGGTTCTTCCTACAGGAAGGATATATGATATATTTTGAGCTACTAATGTCATGATTTCTGTTTGTAGAATGATTTGTTATTTCTGTAAAGGCGGGATGTGAATAAAAAATCATGACAAAAAATTTAGTTTAACAATGCTACAAATATAATGGAAGTCCAAAAAATAGGAGGTATAATTATACAAATGGGCAAATTTCACTTTTTCGGGTTAAAAAAAATGATTGTAAGATTTTTTAGAACTCACCGAATACCACTATTTTATTAGCTTACGTATATAGCATTATTTAACCCTAGCTCAAATTTAACTGTCCCATTATGAAATACACATTGATTATTTTATCGTTATTTTTTGCTTACAATGCTGCTGCTCAGACTATTTCAGAAAAACTTGGTGGCGTAAAAACCAATTTTGAGTTTTATTCAAATGGCGAACTTTATCCAATTGTAAGTCAGCATATTTTTCCGGAAGAAAAAACTCATACGGTGAGTTCAGAATACAATAGAACATTGAGGCTTGGTGATCCATCTCAGGTATATACCACAAACTCATTTATACTTTCTTTTGCTGCAAATTTTGATATCCATAAAGATTCACTTTATGAACAAGATAAAAAACAATCTTACTATGAACTAAAGCTATATGACGACTACGACAAACTAATAGGGGTTTATAGATTAATAGATGTTGAAGAACAACCTAGAGAAAAGTCTTTTCCTGGAGTAAAGTTTGACTTCCCTTATTATATATATAGTATTCAGATTGATGAAATTCCTATGATTCTGTTAGATATGACTAAAAAAATTGATATCACTTATTCCTTTGAAACGTGGAAACAAGACAAAAATAAAAGCTGATTTTTAGAGAACATACTTAAGCAGATAGTTTAATAGCATATTCATCAACTGAAGGATAGCAAAACCCGGAATAATGATTAACAAACTGATTCCTAAGGTTTTAATACTTAAACTATCTGTAACTTCAAGTAAAAGCATTTTGAAGATTGTTAGAAGGTTTTCTCTATTCATCCATATAATAGTAAGTAAACAGAGTAAAAAGAAGATGGCATTTACTGTAGCTCCATGAGGTATTTTGTAAAAAACATCAACCAAAACAATGTTTACTAAAATGGGAATCAGGATAAAAACTCCTAACAACCTCGTTTTTCTTGGGAATAATAACACAGCTCCAATTATCTGAGTTATTCCAATAATGTAAGCATAATAAACTGAATGGCCGAAAAACACCCAAGTTAGTTCAAATCCAGAAAGCTCACCAACAGGTCGCTCCAACATTTCTCCTTCAAAAATAAACTGCCCCTTCATGAGCTTGGCAGAACCATAAACTAAAAGATAAAATCCAGCATATACACTTATTGCCAACTCAATCCGCTCCTTTTTAAAAAATGATTGAACAAGGTGCGAAATAGATTTATCAGAAGATACTGTTTGCGACATGTTTATAATAGATTAAAAATTTAAGAACCAGCTTTTTCTTTCATCCATACAGGCACAGTTTGCGACTGATGTTTTTGGGCGATTATATCTCCATATAATTCTGGTCTTCTTGCTTTTCTGTATCTGTAACCTCCTGCTAACTCTAACTTATCAGGTGTAATGGTCGACACAGTTATAGCATCGTCAAAACTTTTAACTTCACTTAAAACTTCACCATAAGGGTCAATAATCATTGAATTGCCATTTTTCAGATGCTCTCCATCGTAACCAATCGGGTTTGTAAACACATAATAAACTCCATTGTCGTAAGCTCTTGCAGGCAACCAACGCATTAACCAACCTCTGCCTTTAGGTCCATCAAACTCCATTCTTAGCGGAACTGGGTCTAAATCTCTATTTTGCCAAAGCTCATCAGCTACATAACCTCTACCAGGCATGGCAGATGGTGTACAACAAGTTACATGTGGAGCAAAAATGACTTGCGCACCAGAAAGTGCCGTGGCTCTTACATTTTCAATTACATTATTATCGTAACAGATTAAAATACCACACTTCCATCCTTTTATATCAAAAACTACATACTCCTTGCCTGCCGAAAGATACTGACTTATAAAAGGATGAATTTTTCTATATCTAGCAATTATTCCAGATTTATCAGCAGCTACATAAGTGTTATAATATTTACCATTTTCCACTTCAACCAAACCTGCCAGAATTGTAATATCATATTTTGTGGCTAATTGAATGAGCTTTTTACAACTCTCTCCGCTAGGAACTTCTTCGGCAAGGCTCGCCAATTCTGTTTCTGATAAGTTTTTGAGAAATGTATAAGCGGTAATACACAATTCGTGAAAGCTTACTACTTCTGCTCCTTTTTCTTTGGCTTCGCTAACAAGTTTTTCAATAACTTCAAAATTGTATGCTTTGTCGCCATCTTTGGGTTGAAACTGAGCTGCGGCTATTTTAAGATTTTGCATAAAAAAAGTCTGTAATTTCTGATTAGGAAATATACAGACTTATTATTTGTAAGTAAATGAGAAAAATGATGAAAGGTTAATTACTTAACCTTCCAAAATTATCTTTATCAGATTTTAGACTTCACCCAATCTCTAGCATTTACAAATGCTTGAATCCAAGGAGAAACTTCGTCTTCTGATCTTGTTTCATCATAATATGCCCAGTTCCAAGGGAAAATTGTTCTTTCGAGGTGAGGCATAATAGCTAAATGTCTACCATTTGCCGAGCTTATTGCCGCAGTATTGTAATCTGAACCATTTGGATTACCCGGATACGCCTGATAGCTATATTTACCCACAACATTGTAAGCACTTTCTTCCATTGGCATGTTAAATTTACCTTCACCGTGTGCCACCCAAATTCCCATACGTGTGCCAGCAAGGTTATTAAACAATACCGAATTGTTTTCAGGAATATCCATGTTTACAAAACCACACTCAAATTTACCTGAGGCATTATGTAACATCTTAGTTTTTTGTGGATGTTCTGGATTAAGTAAGTTAAGTTCAACCATTAACTGGCAACCATTACAAACACCTAAACTCAATGTATCTTCTCTCGCGTAGAAGTTGTCCAATGCTTTTTTCGCTTTTTCATTATAAAGGAAAGCACCAGCCCAACCTTTTGCAGAACCTAATACATCTGAGTTAGAGAAACCACCAACAAACACGATAAAGTTTACATCTTCTAAAGTTTCTCTACCTGCGATAAGGTCGGTCATATGCACGTCTTTTACATCGAAACCGGCGAGATACATAGAATAAGCCATCTCTCTATCTCCATTTACCCCTTTCTCTCTGATGATGGCTGCTTTAACTCCCGTTGGAGTTCTTCTTGTCGGATCGATACCCAAATCTTTATACTTACCTGTAAAACCAGCAGGGAATTTATAAGTAAGCTCTTGAGATTTATAGTTCTCGAATCTTTCTGTAGCTAAAGCTTCTCCACTTTGTTTTTTATCTAACAGATAAGAAGTTTTCATCCAAACATCACGAAGGGCATTTACATCAAATTCTTGAGAA
>PBYL01000043.1 GCA_002729595.1 Thalassovita sp.
AAAATTTCGCTTTTTTGGGGAATGCGTGCTGTTTTGAGAAAGTAATTAAAGCATTATACCTTTCTCTAATGTTGCCATTTGTACACCAAATTAATTTTGCCAGACATTCTGAACACAACCAAGACGGTTTAGCATCTGCTTCTGGCAAACTGTTGCTGCCATTCATTAAGCATTTATAACTGGTGCAATGCTTTATTGAGAGGATGTGACCCATTTCGTGAGTCGCCGTTTTTAACAACCGATTTAGAAATAAGGATTGATTTTGATATTTTGATAACTCAACTTTGTAACGATACATAGATAAAACACCCACCTTTTCTTCCAAATTCGACTGACCAAACACGTAATTCCAACCTGCTTTAGGATACAAATCTTTGCTCGTTACTGCTGTATACATAATGGCATCTGCTGGCAGCGACTTAATTAAAACCTCATTGAGTATATATTGGGTGTGTAATTGCGCAATACCATCATGCTGCCTTCTTCCTACACTTGGAATAATACTGTCAGAAACTTGAGTCAACAAGATGGTTTCTAAACCAATGAATGCTTGGGTATAAGCTTTTAATGATTCGAAAATGAGGCTATCTGCCTCAGTAAATTCACCAATGGGTTTAATATAAATCTTATTCCGTTTGCTACTCGGCCTTACTGGGTTTGAGTTTTTATATGTAGAAAATGTTTGCCCACCTTCGTGATGGATGTATGCCCACTCACCGGGATTTGGTTCGGCAAATCTCAACTGAAGTGGTTTAAGCAACTTTAAATCTGCTAGCTGAAACTCTTTTTCAATTAATACTTGCTTGGAGGTATTGGCATTTTCTTGCTTTGTTTCGCAGGAGAAGATAGCCAATAAAGTTATGGTGAAAAGTATTGGTTTTATAATGGATGCACTTTGTGAAATTTCTTTATTACACATCCCAATTTTTATATGGATTCGATATTAATGAAGAATTGTAATACTTGGGATCGGTAGAAACTTCATCGCCTACCCATGCCGGTAATTCGAGTTGATGATCTTCGCTGTGTAGCTCAATCTCTGCAACTAGCAAACCTGCATTTTCGCCTTCAAAAACATCTAGCTCCCAGTTATTTCCCTGATCTGCGACTATGTATCTCCTTTTTTCAATGATAGGAATTTCGCAAAGTTCAAGCAGGTTATTGGCATCATCAAGCGGAATTTCATATTCAAACTCTTGTCTGGTCAGGTTTTCATTTTTGCCTTTAATCGTCAAAAAACCAGTTTCTCCATAGACCCTTACACGTACTGTTCTATTTTTATCAGAATTGAGATAGCCTTGCTTAATTTGAACACCATTATCCGCACTGCTTTTCCAGCTATCGTTTTTAATTAAAAATTTTCGTTCTATTTCTACTCCCATTTTTAAATCTTGTGTTTTTTCAAAAATGGTGATTTTTCGTATTTATAGCTTAAAAAATCAAGCGAATTTTATTTTATGCAAATCTATTTTCTCGTCGATTAATTCTTTAAACTCAGCTCTTTGGAAAGCGTTAATTCTCTTGAAAATAATTAATGTTTTTTTTCCATCTGCATCATAGAAACTATACTTTTCTGTACTTTTCTTTACACTAGTAATAGCGTTGAGGTCGATGTAAAACAACTTTTTTTCATTGATTTCGATTTCATCATCACTAACCAAAACATAAAAACCACCATAGATATGCTTAAAAATTGCTTTGGTAAGAATCGTAATCCAAAATGCAATAACTACCCATTTTAATATTTCAGAATTAAGTTTAAATGCATAAATGATTAAAATGAGTTGTAAAATGATGAAAGCATAAACATTTTTAAAAATATATAGATTATGATATAGAAAATATTTTCTACTTCTAGATTTGAGCTTTTGTTTTAATCTATAAAGGTTATACAGACTAAGAATAGTAAAAATGGCTAAGCTAATAATAATAGGAATTACAAATTGATTAGAACCTTGTGAATCTAGATAAAGGCTAATCAATAATACTATTATAAAAAATAAAATAGCGTACTTTTCAAGTCGCTGGCTATTAATCTTCATAAATGAGGTTTGCTAATACTGAAATTATAAAGGATCAAATTCTCCATTAAAAGGATTAGGATATATAACTTCATAATCCCAATCTTCTTCAGATTTGTAAATTCTTTTAGCAACTATGCTTCGATCTTCTAGTTGGTGGTTTTCTATAACCTGTAGAATTGCGTTAAATCCTTTTTTTTCGTCCCAAACACTATATAATATATTATAACCTGCTCCTAAATCACTTGCAGCATATGAACCTAGGTTTTTTTCATAAATGGGCTCATCAAATAGTCTTGATACCTCTTCAAACTGATCAAGTAGCTTTATTAAATCTTTCTTATTATTTAAAATATTGGGCTTAATTTGAATGAATAATATTGTTTGATCATCATATTTTTCCTCTTGATAACCTTGTTCTAATATATCTGCTAATTGGGTTTCAATAAAAGGTAATCTAACAGAGTCCGATTCAAAGTGAAAATTCGTATATTCTACAAATTCTCCAACAACTCCTTTTTTGATAGTTAATTCATCCATCCCTTGGATTTCGAAAGTAAATATCTTACCTGCATCTTTTTTAATAAATTTCTTACTAAAATACTCTAGCTTATTTTGAGTTTCGAGTTTTTTAAAATGCTCCTCTACAGCTTTAACTAAGTCGTATTCCATACTTGATTCTTCCGAATTTTCAGTAGTACAAGAAAATATGATCACTTGTAAAGCAATCATATACCAAATGTGTTTCCTTATTAATTTCAACAAACCTTTAATATCAGTGATTAACAGTTTTATACTTTTTGTGATTTATAAAATACAATATTGAGCCAACAATAGGTGCAAATAAGATTATGACCAACCAAATTAATTTATTGGCATCTGTAAACTTTACTTTAAGCAGGTTAAATGATGCAACAAGAATTAATAAAACATGACAAGCAAGAAGCATTGGCCAAATTAATAATCCACTTCCGGGGCTAATTATATCCATATCAATCTAAATTTAATTATCATTTTTTCTCAATAATGTATTTTTCTGTATTAATTATAACTCACTCTCAATTTCCAAAACACCAGTTTTTAGTCCTCGGGCTTTGGCTTTAATGGTGATTTTGCCGGGAGTTCTGCTTGACCTAATCACTAGCAAAGCCTTTCCCTGAAACACTTTTCTTTGATCGCTTACAAATGGCTCGTTGCTCGAAATATCGGCATTTCCCAATCCTGCATTTGTACCTTCACCAGTTACTGTAAACTTGATTTCGTTAGCAGCATCTGGTATAAGTAAGCCATTTTTATCCACCACTTTTACGGTGATGTAAGACAAATCTAAACCATTGGCTTTGATCTTTTCGCGGTCGGCAACCAGTTCTATACTTGCCGCTTTGCCCGTAGTTTTAAGCTCATGTGTGCTTACTACTTTGCCATTTATTTTCCCTTCTGCGCGAATGGTTCCTATTGAATACGGAATTTTCCACTCCAACTTTTTATGCATTTCTGGCCCTAACAAAGGTGGATTTTCTGGGTCATACTCTTCTGCCGAATGCGCTGTAATATCTTTGGTGTAGTATTCTTCTGGTACTTTTTTCACTCCCATCGATTTGCCATTTACAAAAAGCTCTACTTCTTGGCAATTGCTAAATGTGAGCAGTTGCACTGAGTCTTTGCCTTGCCAGTTCCAATGTGAATACATCGGCTGATACCTAAGCTGCACTTCGTTCCACAGTTTTGCCGTTGCACTGCCTTCATCATATGCGGTAATATGTACCATGGGTTCTTCGCTAAACAAACTGTGTATGTAATAGCTAAAAGGTTTCCAGTGATCGTCCCAATCGATAATACCATTTGGCCAACCTTTAGCAGGCCAACCAAAAGACTCACCTATATAATCTGTTCCACCCCAATAAAATAGTCCTACAGAAGAATGATGGTTAATATTGAACCACTCATTACCCAAATTACCAGCTTGCGCTTCACTTAAAATAAACATCAATTGCGGATAGTTAGCTTTGTCTACTGGCCAGAATTCTTCGCGGTAATTGGTGCTCACTACATCCATGTAAAACTCCATTTCTGGCGGGCCTTCTCTGTAATAATTTTCGGTTCTGTATGCGCCACTTCTTCGTGATGGATGCAAACCACAAGTTACTTTTCTACTTGGCTCTAAATTATGTACAAAGCTCACCATCTCTTTTAACATCGGCACACCAAAACCCGCTTTGGGATCACGTTGCTGTCTGGTTTCGTTTCCTACACTCCATAAAAACACCGATGGATGGTTTCTATCTCTTTTTACAAAAGCTTTCAAACTACTTTTCCAGTGGTCATCAAAGCTATTGCCTTCACCAAAAAACTGATCGTTCCACTTATCAAAAGCTTCGTCTAGTATAAGCATCCCATTGCGATCGCACCAGTCTAGAATATATGTATCATGCGGATTGTGACTTAGCCTGATGCCATTACAGTCCAATTTCTTTAAACCTTCTAAACGACGTTCGAAACCTCTTTCGAATGCAGCGGCTCCCAATGGGCCTAAGTCGTGGTGAAGATTTACTCCTTTTACAAATAGCTTCTCTCCATTCAATAAAAGTCCCTGATTTCTATCAAATTCTACTGTTCTGATACCGAAATTGGTTTCGTAAGTATCTACCACTTTGCCATCTTTAATTACTGAGGTGATCACCTTGTAAAGATTCGGCGTTTCGATTCCCCAAAGTTCTGGATTGGCTACATCCATTTTCTGCTTAAAAGTATACACCTCAGCTACTCCTACTGGCACGATGTCGCTCACTTTACCCATCGATTTACCTGCTGGGTTTAATACTTCAGAACTCAAGGTGATTTCTTCTATGCTTTCAGTCTCGTTAAAAACCTCAGTATGGATGTCTACTTGCGCATTTTCTTTGGAGATGGAAGGCGTAAAAACATATGTTCCGTTGTAATCGATATGAATTGGAGCTGTGATTAATAGCTTTACATCGCGATAAATACCTTCGCCGTTGTACCAGCGAGAACTTTCCATGTCGGTATTGTCGTAACTCACAGCGATTGTATTTTCACCTACTTGAGCCACCTCTGTAATATCTGCTAGAAATGCTTCGTATCCATTGAGTTGGTGGGCGACTTCTTTGCCGTTTACATATACCCTTGCATCTCGATAAATACCTTCAAACTCAAGAAATACTTTGTTTGCTTTTATATCATCAGTAAGTGTGAGTGACTTTCTGTACC
Source organism: Thalassovita sp. (assembly GCA_002729595.1). Taxonomy (GTDB): domain Bacteria; phylum Bacteroidota; class Bacteroidia; order Cytophagales; family Flammeovirgaceae; genus Chondrinema. The sequence continues at coordinate 5,250 of PBYL01000043.1, forward strand.
AACCTTTTCTTCTGGGTAAAAATCCATTTTTACGGTCAGAGTTTAGGCTGTCTTCCATAAAAGGGCCCGCAATGCTCGCATCGTGTGGAAGGTTTACAGTTTTCCAACTGGCATCGTTAAAGTCTGGATTTTTAGCTTCTGGAAATTCCCCTAGTGAAAACTTCCAATCGAAGTTGATAAGTTGAGAGGTTCTTTGCGCAAAAGTGTTGAAAGAAGTGAATAAAAGCAGGATGAATAGTAGTTTGTATAGTTTCATTTTCCGATTTTTTGTAGATGTACCAAAGGTAACATTTACATTATTTTTTGTACAATTATAAGTAGAAAACTATACGGGTAAATTTGGGAGGTTGATGATATTCATTCTATAATTTCATTCTTTCTTAAATCTCTAGAAAGTCTGTATAAAAACTCTTCAAAACTCTCTGAACATATGAAAAATTCACTTAACTCTTTATCTTCCGACTTATCAGGGAATTCATTGTAATGTAAATCTCCAAATACAACTCTATAATTGTTCTTATCATTTATCATTATAAACCACCACGCTAAACCTTGACTACCTTTCATAAAAGGGATTAAATGATCTACACTGTTCTCTGAAAAAGAAATAACTCTTTCATTTAATATGAATGAAACATCATAAAACCTGAACCTAGATAAGTATTCAAAATTTGAAAATAGTTTGTGAAAGCTTTCTGGTAATTTAATGTTTAATGATCTGCATGAATTTTCAAGTACTTTTAAATCTATTTGATAAGCCTCAAATAATTCAGATGAAACACCTTGTTTAGCTTTCAGTCTAAGCATTGTTAAAAATTCATCACCTATCCATTGATCTTTGAGGAGCAATTCATTTAGCGTATTTTCTTCTTCCTTGTTTAGAGCAATTTTAGAAGGAAGGCAATATGACAGATTACTATATAATTTGGTGTCGATATGATCTAACTCAATCTTCTTTAGATATTGGTGGTTCTCTAAAGAAATCCATCTTTTTCTCATCATTTCAAATTAAATAAAAATGTCCCGATTGTAAGAATAACCTACTTCCGGGACAAGCTAATAATCTGTCTGGTTTTTTAACTAATTAGCGATAACATTGTTCGTCTTCTACACCAAAAAGTTTCAAAATATCTTCTAACAAACACCATTTGGTTAATGAAGACTGTAACAAATTGGCTCCTACAAAAGCAGTGAACCATAACCAGTTGATATTTACATAAGTGGCTAATAATAAGCTGATGATAATAAATGTACCAGCTACTCCACGTACAATTCTGTTTTTCATGTTTCTAGTTTAATTTGATCTTTCAATATTTATGAGGGCTACATGTATGTTAGACATGGTTTTTTGAGCAGCATTGAATAAGTCAATATTTTCAAAAACTTTGTCTACATTTTCTTCAGGAGTAAAGGCATAGAACATCAGCGATTTGTTTTCATTCATATCACTTGCAAACCAATTACTCTCAAATGTCTCTTCTGAAAGATCTTTAAACCCGTTTAATCTTTGGTATGAAAAAACCTTTACACCTGAGTTCTTAAGAATTTTCTTTATCTCCTTCTCAAACTCTTCTATGGCAGTTATTATGAGCAGTTTCATATTTGTATGATTTTACTTTGTGCTTAGTGAATCCGCCATCTGAACCAAAATTAATTGATTACAGACAGCGGATTGTTGTTGTTTAATTTTCCCACTTGGCTTTTTCTGTCATGTAGTAGATCAGTGGCACTACAATAAGTGTAAGCAAAGTAGATACAATTGCTCCTGCTACCAAAGAGATGGCAAGACCTTGGAAAATCGGGTCGAACAAAATGATAGAGGCACCGATTACAACGGCTCCGGTTGTTAGTAAAATTGGTGTAGTTCTAACCGCTCCTGCGTCAATTATGGCTTGTTTTAATGGAATTCCATCATTTAATCTGATCTCGATAAAGTCTATCAGTAACACTGAGTTTCTTACCATTACCCCTGCTAGTGCGATCATTCCGATAAAAGATGTTGCAGTAAAGAACGCCCCTAATAACCAGTGACCTAGCACAATACCAACTAATGAAAGTGGAATGGCAATCATCATTACAATTGGGGTTTTAAAGTTCTGGAACCAACCAACAATCAACATGTAAATCACAATAATTACCACCATAAATGCTGCTCCTAGATCGCGGAAAACTTCTAGGGTAATCTGCCATTCTCCATCCCATTTTACAGTGAAATCAGATTCGTCTGTAGGTTGTTCCATGTAGAGTTCTTTCACCTCATAACCCTTCGGCAAACTCATCTCTTTCAGTTTTTGCTCCATGCCTAGAATCGCATAAACTGGACTTTCTAAAGCACCTGCCATATCTGCCAACACATACACTACTCTTTTCTGATCTTTGCGATAGATTGTTTTTTGTAATGATGCTTCTTTTACTTTTACTAAATCGCTTACAGGTACTACATTACCTTGTTTGCCTTTTACCTTTAAGCTTTGGATATCTTGTAAATTACTTTTGTCGCTATCGTCTAGTGAAAGCACAATGCCTACATTGTCATTCGCATACTCGTCGTACAGGTTAGAGATTGGTAAGTCTCTTAAGATGTAAGTTAGGTTACCAACTACTTGTTGCGGAGCAATGCCATTTAACATCGCTTTTTCTCTGTCTACTTCTAACTTAAACTCTGTTTGCTCATCTTCTACCATCCAGTCGATATCTACAATATCATCTGTATTTTCAAGAATCGATTTTACCTGATCTGCTACCAATATTTGCTCTTCGTAATTTGGCCCGCCATATACCTCAGCCACTAGAGTTGATAATACTGGAGGTCCTGGTGGTACTTCTACTAATTTGATATTCGCACCGTATTTTTTAGCAATTTCCTGCACTTGTGGTCTCACCAATTTGGCAATGTCATGGCTTTGTAAATCTCTCTCTTCTTTGTGTAAAAGGTTTACTTGTATATCTGCCATGTTGCTACCGCCACGAACATCGTAATGTCTTACTAAACCATTGAAAGTAATTGGTGCAGAAGTTCCAATGTAATTCTGATAATCAACTACTTCTGGAATGGTAGATAGATACTGAGCAACTTCTTTAGTAATAGCAGCAGTTCTTTCCAGTGTTGTTCCTTCTGGCATATCAATCACCACTTGGAACTCATTCTTGTTATCAAAAGGAAGCATTTTTACAGCAACCGATTTAGTAAAGAACATCGTTACAGAGCCTACTAATAAGAACAAAGTAATCGCCAACATTGCCCAGCGTTTTGCTGAACTATCTAGCATTGGTTGCTCAATTTTTCTATAGATTTTGTATATCACACTGGTTTCTAAACCATGCTCTTCTTTGTGCTCTTGATCATCTTTTTCTCTAAGTAAGTGATAACCCAAGTATGGAGTTACTGTTAATGCCACGAACAAAGACAACATCATCGCGATAGAAGCACCAATTGGCATCGGACTCATATAAGGCCCCATCATACCGGATACAAAAGCCATTGGTAAAATAGCTGCAATTACTGTAAAGGTTGCCAAAATGGTTGGGTTACCTACTTCGTTTATCGCGAAAATAGCCGCCTGTTTAAATGGCAATCGCTTCATTTTAAAATGACGGTGCATGTTTTCTGCGATAATGATACTATCATCTACCACGATACCAACTACAAACACCAAAGCAAACAGCGTGATACGGTTTAGTGTGTAACCTAGAATGTAGTAACTGAACAAGGTTAAAGCGAAAGTAAGTGGCACTGAGAAGAACACTACCAAGCCACCTCTCCAACCCATGGCCAACATTACCAATACAGTAACTGCTAGAATCGCTACACCTAAGTGCATTAATAACTCTCCTACTTTGTGCGAAGCAGTTTCACCATAGTTTCTGGTAACACTCACATGCACATCATTAGGAATTAAGTTTAGCTTTAATAAATCAATCTGATCTACAATTTTATCAGCAATCTGCATCGCATCAGCTCCTTTTACTTTAGCAACTGAAATAGTTACCGCAGGATATTCAGATTTGTGTGCTGTAAATTCTTCGTTTGCTTTACCATATCCGAAAGAAACATAACTGTTTGGTGTTTCTGGACCATCTTCGATTGTAGCCACTTGCTTTAAGTATACTGGCATATTTTTGTTTACACCGATTACCAGATTTTCTATGTCTTCGGCAGAAGTTAAAAACTTGCCAGTAGTTACTAGGTATTCTTCATCATTATTTACAAAGCTACCAGATTGAGAACTTCCATTATTTGCCTGAATCATCTGCATAATGCTCAATGCATCTACAGCGTTTTCAGCCATTTTATCTTTATCCAACACCACTTTTAACTGACGATTTCTACCACCAATTACTTTCGTAATCGCTACATCTTTTACTTTTTCAATTTCAGAAGTAACCTCTTCGGCAATCGCTCTTAGTTGGAAATCGTCATAGTTTTCACTCCAAAGTGTTAATCCTAACATTGGTACATCATCAATCGATCTGGTTTTTACTAGAGGTTGATACACACCTTCTGGAAACATTCCTTGATGTTTGTTCAACTCGTCGTACAACTTCACATAAGATCTTTCAATGTCTTCACCCACATAAAACTGCACAATAATCATCGCCATGCCGTTCATCGCCATTGAGTGAATATGCTCCACTCCTTTTATGTTGCCAATGATTTTTTCTAGCGGCTTAACAACTCTGCTTTCTAATTCTGCCGGACTCGCTCCCGGATAACCGATCATGATATCGGCCATTGGTACATTTATCTGAGGTTCTTCTTCTCTTGGAATTAGCGAAGAACTATACACCCCGATAATCATCAGTGCAACCATTAATAAAATGGTAAGCTTTGAGTTGATGAAAAAATGGGCGACTTTACCTGATATTCCTTCTTCCATGTTTTAAATATTTTGAATCTGTTTTGTGAGGATAAGGTGATTGATTACAGACCTGAAATCCTTTTTACAGTTTGATAAATTCTATTAGAAAGTGACTTTAGCACCATTAAACAGCTTGCCTTCTGCAGTTGTGATATACTGTTCGTTTGCAGAAAGACCTGATAATACTTCTACTTGATCACCATAAGTTTTGCCCAATCTTAACCATCTTAGAATAGCCACATTATCATTACCGATGGTGTAAACTCCCTGTAATTGACCATGTCTGATTAGTACAGATTCTGGGATGAGTACTGTAGAAGATGCTGTTGCATTGTCCGATTTTTCGACAGGGAATTGCACATTCACAAACATTCCAGATAGAATATCATCATTTACTTTATCTAGATTCACTTTTACAAGATATTGTCCGCCAGTGTTCTTAGCAGATAAACTCACTTCACTCACTTTGCCTTCTACCTCTTCTCCGATCGATTTTACTAACACTTTTACTGGCATTCCGTTTTTTATCGCATCAATATCAGTTTCAGAAACCATAGCAGTAACCTGTAAATTTGAGCGCGTTTCTACACTTACCAATGGCATTCCTGGGTTTGCCATGTCTCCTTCTTTTATAAATGTGTTGGTTACAATTCCTGAAAATGGTGCAGTAATATTTGCATAAGAGAACTGTGCTATTACTTCGTTTTTCATTTGCTTTGCTGCTTCCAAACCGGCTTTTGCCATTTCATACCTGGCGGTCATATCATCCAATTCTTTTTGAGAAGCACTCTTCTGATCGAACAATGTTTTAAAGCGTTCGTAATCCTTTTTCGCATTGTTATATCCTGCTTCTGCTTGTATAATTGAAGCCTCAACTTGTGCCTTTTTAGCTTGTAAGTCTGCGTTGTTGATGCTTAATAAAAGCTGACCTTTAGAAACTTTTTGTCCTACTTTTACTTTTAGGCCAGTTACATAACCCATCATTCTGGTGCTTAGGTTTGCACTGTTTTCGGCTTCCACTTTACCACTGGCAGTAATAAATCTACTATTTTCACCAGTAGCCACTTTACTTACTTTTACCGGAATTGCATCCAGTACTTCTACAGGTTTTCTTTCTCCTGAACTGCAACTTGTAAAAACCTGAGCGAAAGAAAATGCTATTAAAATTATAAGTATTTGTTTCATTATTACTGAGTTAAAAATTCCAAGTATTTTTGAGTGAAATTATATTCGAATACAGCCTGTAAACTTTCCAGCTCTTTCTGAATCATCTGAGTTTCTGACTGTAATAAGTCTGTTGTTTTTTCTAATCCTTGTTGGAAGCGATCTGAACGGATGCGGTAAGCTTCGCGAGATTGTTCCAGTGCCAGTTTCGAGAGGTTTACTTTGTTTTCTGCATCTTTTAACTGGCGATTAGTTTTGTTAATTTCCAATTGGCTCTGGCTTTTGTATTGTGTACTTTCAACCATCGATTTCTGGTATTCAACTTTTTGCTTTTCCATTTTTCCTATGGATTTGTAGCCATCGAATATGTTCCAAGAAAGTTGCGCACCGATTAGGTAACCACTCGCACCCATCTGGAATAATTGGTCGTCGTACAACTGATAGCTACCAAAAGCATTTAACCTCGGCAGAAACTTCATCTTACTAGACTGAAACATTTTTTCATAAGCTTCAGTAGAAAGTTTCATCGCCATAATATCTTTTCTAGATTCTGATAAACTCGTGTCGAAAACCTTTACATCAATATCAGAAGCTATTTCTTCGGCAGGTTTGTAAACTACAGTTTCGCCTTCTTCATTCAATAGAAAAGCCAAATAGTCTGAAGCGTTTTTCACATTACTTCTCGCATACTGCAACTGGTTTTTTACTTCGTTTACTCTCACTTGTACAGAAAGTAAATCTGTTTTCTGTAGCATTCCCTGCTCAAAATAATTTTCAACCATTTGTAAACTAGCTTCAGAAGTTGCATTGGCTTTTTCTAGCACTTTTACAGCACTATATGCCAATTGCAATTGCATATAAGCTTTATTTACTTCTAGCTCAATGTATTCTTTTGTACGCTCTGCTTGTAGTTGATAAGCTTGCATTTTGGTTTTAGCAGCTTGCCTTTCGTACACACCATCCATATTAAAAATAGGTTGTTGTACTTCGATGGCTGTAGCGTAATTGTCGATTTTTTCAGGGTTATTTAACAAGTCTGTGTTAAAATCATTCTGAGTTAAAATTTCCTGATTAAGCTTCGAGCCAAATGCCATTAGAGGATTGTTTGTCAACATTGCCGTGTGCGAAACCGTGATATTCGGTAAAAAAAGTGCCTTCGACTGACTATAATCAGCCTTCGCTGATTCAAAAGTTTTTTCTGCAATCTTTACTTGTAGGTTGCCTTTAGCTATTTTAGAAAGTATCTCTTCCTTAGAAATAGTTATCGTATCCTGTCCAAATAGGCTGTTTGCAGAAAGAAGTGCTGAGATTAATACAACTAAATATTTATTCTTCATTTCAAATTTCCTTCAAGTTCTTTTCAAAAGTAGAGGGAAGAAAATCTGCATTTGGTAACTAATGTTACCTAAGGATTTTTTTTGTGAGATAATTTTATTTAAAATCGAAAATCACATAAAATAAGCAGTAAAAAACCTAAATTTATAGTGGTATGCTGAGGCAAGAAACTACATATAGCCGTATTTTCACATCAATTGTGTTGATGTTATTTACGCTATTGCTCAGCGTTTTCAATACATCTGGCTACGAACTGCCATCTAATTACATCAGTTCTCCAACTCAAACCGAGTTGGTATCTCAGCAAAGTTCTGCAAGAAGAAATTATAGAAGTCTCAGTTTTAAAAGGGCGATTCACTTAACACAAAAAGTAATTGCTAAAACCAGCTTTTTTGCTTTTAACATTCAATTGATTCGATTATACAATCAACTGATTACTGTAAAAAATAAGGCAATTGAATGCACTGAAAGCAATAATTCTATAAGTCTGCTACATTTTATACAGTTGCAAGCATCTACTAAGAATTCAGATTCTTTCCCTCACTTTATTTAATTGGAAGCCTCCTAATACTTCCTTGGGAACTCCACCCAATTTAAAAATCAATTTAATTCTTGGTTACACAAGCTGTAAGCACTACAGCCCTATTTCTGCTTGTAAAATGAAAAAGATCAAAAAAATACTGAAGCAGTTCGCGCTACTATTCATTATACTTTTAACTTCAATTGGCTTGGGAATTAACGCAGCCGTTTTACCCACTTTTAATATAAGAGATGCCGAAAAGCCTAAAATTGAAATGGTTGAATCTAAAGAAGATGATGTTGAACCAGATGATTAAAGGTATTTGATTAACATGAGGGTTTAGCAAAAGCGTATAAAATTTAGAAAATGCTTCCGCAGTCTTGATCTTTTGACGGTCGGCCGTTGCCGTACTTTTATATCAAGTTGTGCTTAATTAAGAAAATGACTGAATTCGAAATATTAACGGACAGAATAAAATTGAGATTAATTGAATTGTCAGATTTAAATTCGATTCATAAATTACATTCTTTACCTGAAACAGATGAATTCAATACTCTTGGTATTCCCCAAAATTTTGAGGAAACGAAAAATATAATTGAACCTTGGATTGCGGAAAATAGACAGAGTAAAATAAGGAACTACACATTTGCGATTGAAAATAGGTCGGATAGAGAATTTATCGGATTATTTGGACTTAAACTCGGAAATGAAAAATATAAACGTGGGGAAGTTTGGTATAAAATACATTCCGACTACTGGAAAAAAGGGTTTGCAACTGAATCTTTAAAAGCGGTAATAAATTTTGGATTTGATAATCTTAAATTACATCGAATTGAAGCTGGCTGTGCAGTAGGGAATATTGGTTCAATCAGAGTACTGGAAAAAGCAGGAATGGTAAGAGAAGGGCGTTTACGACAGGTGTTACCTTTGAGATCTGGCTGGTCTGACAACTTTAAATATTCAATACTTGAAACTGATGAAAGGAAAAATAACTAAGCACAATAACAATTACAGTGCATGCCCTGCGGGACACTCACCATACCCAAACCGATAAAAGTACAGATAATTAACTATTAATGATTTATGTATATTCTTAAATATTTAGCATCAATCATTTATAAAAAACTCTTCAAAACCAGACGATTACTGTCAGGTTTTGAAGAGGTTCAATAACATGAACCCACATTTTACTGCTCAAAAATACTGGCGTTTAATTGATACCCAGTAGACTCAGGAGTAAGCTGCAAGAAGTTTTCTGGGAAACCAGCAATTTCTCGTTCTACTAATTTTACCTTTCCTTTTTTCGTGATGTCTGTTTCTTTTACTTTGTAATCATCAATTTCAATTACTTTTCCCTTTCCTCTATTCCATTCACCAAAATAGTAAGCATTATCACAGATTACCGAGTTCGATAAATTGAAAGTCGCATTATTATTTGGCGCAATTGTAAACACAAAATTGCAATTGCTAATTACATTATTCTTAAACTCGAAGCCCGGGTCTTCGTCTCCAATCCAGAATGCGCTTTCATAGGCTCCATAAATAATAGAATTGGTTACCGAAGTGTTTTTGATTTTACTAAATGTGAGAATAGCATTTTTACAATTATAAAACACACATTGATTGATCTTGATTTCTTCACCATGTGCCCAAATTCCTCCTTGAATAAAAGTGGAGTTTTTTTCTGCAATAAAATAGCAGTTTTCAATGGTGAGATTTTTTAAGGCATTGCTTTCTCTAGTAATCGGATAATAATAAGTAATCTCTGGATTGGCATTTCCGATAAACTTTAATCCTTTAATTTTTACATAGTCGCTTGCCACCAAAAAGGCCGTACTATGCGGAAATTGAGTATCGGAATTATTCAATGCTACTGATTGAATTACTGGCATTTTTGCATGCTCCCAATCTGCATTTTCTGGTAAAATAGCTGCTTCAATAGTAAATGAACTTGTATCTGAAAATTCCCTCAATGGATGGATGGCAATTTTATCTTGCAACGTATAAATTCCCGGAAATATCTTGATGCTCACATCGCCATTTCCAGTAAGCATGTTTGCTACTGATACGGCTTTCTCTATGCTCCTAAATGGATTTGCTTTGCTGCCTTCTGATTGATCATTTCCATTTTTGCCGTCTACATAAAAGACTTGTGCATTAATGAAATGACAGTAGCATAAAACAAATAAAAATAGTAAAGTTAATTTTCCTTTCATTTTGGCTAGAATTGATGTTAATTATGATTTTGATTCAATACAATTCTGCTAGAATACTGGTGTAGATGAAATTTAAATACCGTTTATTTTCCATTTAAAAAGCGTTTAAATGCTCTCCGATGAAGATTTCTATATTAAAGAGGTAAAAAAACAAATTGAGAATCAACTTGGCTGGCCTAGTAGTGATTCGTGGAAACAGCGGGATTATTTAAACTTGATCGACCTAATTGATAAAAAATCGGAGATAAACCTGAGCCTTTCTACCATAAAAAGAATCTGGAAACCAGATTATAAAGGCTCCCCACATCCATCAACACTTAATGCTTTTGCACTTTTTCTAGGCTATAAAAACTGGTTAAATTTTAAAGAGAATAATTCTCCCTCTCTCAATGAACAACAAGAAACAACTTCAACTAAAGAGCAAAGATTTAAGAAATCACTCTTACCAATCATGATGGTTGTTTTGATTTCAGTGATAGGTGTATTTATTATTCAATCTAACAAATCGGTCGATGCTCCTGAATCAGTCCAGTATGATGCAAATGATATAAAGTTTAGCAGTAAGAATGCTACACTCAAAGGTGTGCCTAATACGGTAATTTTTGATTATAACATCAGTAGTGTTCAAGCAGATAGCTTTTATATACAGCAAAATTGGAATGCCCTACTTCGCGAAAAAATCCAACCTGAAAACCAGCAATTCACAACCATGTACTATTACCCTGGTGTGCACCAAGCCAAGCTCATTGCAAATGATTCTATCATTAAAGAAACCCCAATAAGAATTAATACAAATGGTTGGCTCGCTTTTGCCCGATACAATTATACAGACAAGATTCCTGTCTATTTCAGAGATGAGATACAGAAAGATGGTGTTCTATCAGTAAGCAAACAACAACTTGCAGAGAGTAAAATAGATTTGAGTAAAAATCCGATTGTCAGTTATTATTGTGTAGATAATTTTACTGGTTTAAGTAGTGGCAATTTTACTTTTGAAACCCGCCTTAAATGTGACAGTGTTTTTAACATAACCTGCCCCTACGTGTTTATTTGCCTACTTGGTGAGTACGACATGAATATTATTCCGCTAACTACAAAAGGTTGTGTAGGCAATGTAAACCTGAAATTTGGTGATACTACACATACAGGTAAAAATCACGATCTATCAGTTTTTGGAGCAGAAGTTTACCAATGGCAAGACTTAAAAGTTGAAGCTAGAAATAACAAAGCAATTATTACTATTAATGAGCATCAGAAATATGAAATACCATTCTCAAAAGATATTGGCGAAGTTACCGGCATCAGTTTCAACTTTACAGGAACAGGTTCGGTAGATTATGTTCGCTTGTTGAATGGAGAAAAAAAATTAATTTTTAATGATGAGTTTGAGACAAATTTATAATATACTATTTCGATATAGCTTGCAGTTCACTAAGCAATGCTTCAAAAGAATTCTTTTTAGTTACATGAATATAATTACCCTGCCCAGCTTCGGCCAAATGTTTTAATTGTGTTTCATTCTCCACTTGCCATCCAAAACTAAAAACTGATAAATGAATGCCTTTTTCTGTTGCTTCATTTACGTCTTTTATTGTCTCTTCAAACACAGTAAAATCACCGTCAGAAGCCAGAATAACTCTATTATTTCCTTGTTCTATAAATTCTTTTTCTGCTAGTTGGTAAGCAAGTTTAATCCCTTTTTGCGCATTCGTTCTTCCACTAGAAGTTAGTTTAGACAATGTATATAAACTCTGCTTGTCTGTGAATGAAACGTTTTCGAGAACCGTTCGAGCATTATCAGAGTAAATCACTACCGAAAGTCGGTCTTCTTTTCTCATTACTTCAGACAATTGACTGATGGCTTCTTTAAGTAATGGTAATTTTTCAGGCTGATTCATACTTCCAGATACATCCAACAACAAAACTGTATGGTTATAAGCAAAACCTTCCATTGAGATTTTTTGCTCTTTTTTTTCATTTAGTTGTTTGAGCAAAGGATATTGAAACTGGTAAAGCCCGAGTTCGATTACTGATTTTAGAAGAAATGCCGGTACTTCTCCCATGTTTTCCACGGCACTCACTCTGGCAAAGTTGTTATAACTTTCTACTGCCCAATTAAACTCATTTACAATGTTTTCATAAGCTTTTGGTGAATATGCTTCTAGAGGGATATAACCATAGTACTCACCCATCATTTTTCTGATTTTCTCTATAAACTTATCATAACGGTTTGGGGCACTGTTTCCATCATAAGAGCCTATTTCTTTTATATTCTGATTATTTATCGATCGGTTTTTCTGTAGTTCTGTTAGCATCAAACCCAGTTGAATTGTATCTAACTGATGTTGTTTAGAAAATTTACCAGCTCTTGCCATTTCCAAATAGTTTCGCGCTGTATCTATAACTACTTTCATAGCAGAAGCACCTTTAACCCAAGAGTTTTGGCCACTATTGCAATACTTCTTATGGATTTGTAATGCCAATGCTTCAAATTTCAAAGAGAGATTTCGATAATCAGTGTTGATTTTATCCAGTTCTGCTAAGTACTTATAAGCTTGATTTACAGTGGTGGTATCTGTTTTTCTGGGGTTAAAATTTGTGAGTTCCGAAAACTGTGTCCCAATCGATTCTTGTTGTTTTTGAAGCTGCCATAAGGAATCAAAAAGCAGGATCACTTCTTCTCTATATTCGGTAGGAATTTCTTTAGCTGCTATTTTGGCTTTTTCATAATCACTTACAGGAAGTTTAAAATATTTACCTATAGCAGAAAAATGAGGAACTGCTCCCTGCAAAACACTTTCTCCTTCTTTATAAACATGCTCATTTAGGCTATTGTTATAGGTAGCAAATACTCTTTGGATTCGCCATGTTTTTTTGACACAAAGGTTTATAACATCTATTTGCTGATTTAAAGCAGCAGCTATTGAGGCTTGACGCTCATCTTGCTTTGCGGTAACTGAAGTTGCTAAATAATGTATTAAACACAAGAAAAATATCAATGAAAAAAAGTGATGCGGTTTGTCAGGTAAAATAGTAATTAGTGAAGAGGTTTTCATTATTTAGTCTTCAATAGCAATTGAATGAATGTTAATTTGATTGTATCATAAATCTCTACTAATGAAGCCCGTTTTTTTATAAAATATTGCTTTTTAGCTAATTTTTGAACTTTTTCTCTATTAACCATATGCCTTCCATTTTACAACTGTTCTATCTCTAACACCATAATCTTTATTAGTCTTTGATAGATTTTGGTAAACAAGATTAAATGGTTTCAAAAAAGTTAACATATCTTAAAGAGAACAACATCTTTTTAATTGGAGGGAAAAGATTAAAAATCTATCCTTAACAAACTAAAAACTTTGATTTTTACGCAGAATATAAGGATACTCAGTGAAAATCAATCCATATAACATTACGAACGATCAATTATTTAGCTCTTATTTCCTCTATCATTTCTATGTTTTATCAACATAAATTAGTGAATCATAACTTTATAAAATCTCCCGCTGTAACTGATATTACCTACTCCCGTATGGATAACTAAGTATATACTTTAGCCTTAACCTACATTAATACCCTCAATAAATTTAGAAGATGTATTAGTTTACCTTTTTAAGTTTCTTAAATTAAATTATTACATTTATATAGATTACAAATACTCCTAGCGAGCTAACAGCAAATTAATCGCAAACCGAATTTCATTTTTTTAGGAAAATATTTTTTATCAAGTTCTCTGAGCATAATTATGAATATTTCGACCAATCTATTGATTCCAATCAAAAAGCAAAAACTGTTATTAATGGTTTTAATGATAGGATTTTGCACAAAAATATTAGCTCAATCAGACGACGAAGTGATTTATTTCCCTGATTCTCGTCCGACTAAAGTAGCTACTTTTGAAATTAATTCTAGCCACGTAAAATACAAATCAAAAAATAATACTACAGGTCAATATAGCCATATCTTTAAACAGGATATCATGATGGCTTTTTACCCATTAGGTACTTACCATGTTTATTCTGAAGCTCAAAAAGACTTGGTTAGCGTAAATTACTCTACTCCATCAAACAACAAAATTGATAAACTTCTTACAAAAGATGGAAATGTGATTTCAGCAGAAATTAACGCTGTAGAAACTCAGAATACGCCTAATAAAATAGTTTACAAGGATAGGGAATCTGGGAGTCAAGCAAATATTGCTCAATCTGATTTAAGCATTATTCTTTACAAAGATGGTAAATATCAATTGTTTGATTTACCCTCCGAGGTTGCTAAAGTTTTGCTAAAAGCTAGTGATGATGTACTGGCAGTTAGTAATCCATCAACAGATAATAACACTACAGTTCCTGAAAATACAATTCCAGAAAATAATTCACCAAATAACAATAACTCCTTTCCGGAAGATGGGCATATATCTGATAATGTTATAATTGATGACGACCCAAGTTTATTAAATGTAGACACTCAGTTATTCAGAGAAAAGGCATTAGCCAAAACCAGAGAATTAGAAGATTACTTAACTCTTGTGGCGAATAAGAAAACACCTTTTCAGAAAGCGAATGATGCCATTGATGCCGCAGTTAAATTATTTATTGATGAAAAACGCATGATGGAGGTTTCATCAGTAAGCAGAACAGAGGTAAAAAAATATAAGATCAGAACCTATTTTGAGAAACTAAAGCTTCTTAAATATGATGAAGTAAGAGTTTCTTGGTCTGATATAAGCTATGTAAGCAAAATAGAAAAAGGAGAAGATGGTAACTTTTATGGTATTGTTACCTTCCAGCAAAAATTTGAAGGTTTTATAGATGGCAATCTTGAATATTCTGACATTACCAAAAAGAATATTACTGTAATACTCAAAACCTACGACAAATACATCGAAGGCGAAAAAACAACACTTTGGGATGTATATCTCGGTGATATTGGAGTCGTGAATACGAAATTATAAAATTTTAAAAGCTCGGGTATTTCTGCCTGAGCTTTTATTTTACCTCTTAATCACCCTCAGGTTTTTAGATAAATTATCACTTTGTATTCTTATTAGATACATTCCCTTTGACAAATCTGTAAGGGTGAGTTGGTCAGTATAATTTAACTGTTGTTTTTGAATATTCTCGTTTTTGATCAACCTACCTGAAAGATCCAAAACACTCAACTCTAACTCTCCAATGTACTCATTATCAATTTCGTAATTTAGCACATCGCCAAACGGATTCGGAAAGAAGGTTACCCCTTGTAATTCCTGATAGTCATCAGTTGCTGTAACATATAGAACTTCCGTCCATATTTTGACGTCGTTAATACTCAGTTTTATTTTCACACTATCATCTCCATTTTCCACAGGAACCTTATTCAACTCTTTTTCAACTTCACTTAATTGATAGTCTGATTTTATTAAATAATTCCCCGCATCTAATTGGTGAAATGTAAAGTTTCCATTTTCATCTGATGTTGTATTTGAGAGTATTTCTTCTGTTTGGAAATCTAACAAATACACAGGAACGCCAGATAAGATTACTTCTTCATTTGTTCTACCTCCCGAATTTTCATCTGTTTTGTACGCAGTTCCACTAATTGTTTCTTCTCCCGTTAAAGCAGATGTTTTCTCTAGTAAGTTGATAGTATAATCGGTAACATCAGCATTTAGATTAATAACAACCGCTTCAGACATAATGAGCACATTTCCAGAATAAGTTGGTACACCTAATGCCTCAAACTTAATATCAGGCGAATACTTGAGGATATAATTGCCAGTATCTAAGCCTGTAAACTCAAAACTATTCGTACTACCTAAATTCATTTCAGATACAAGTTCATAGGTTTGTTGATTATACAAAGCAATGCTACCTTCCTCCACTTCTGAATTTGCTTGATTGACAACATTACCAGCTAATGTAAAGTTTTCAGCAATATCCGCAATGTAAATCTGAATCACTTCTTCATAAGACCCATTGTCTGCATCTACCACCTTTACACGAATTGTGAAAGTATTCTTAGCTTCATAATCGAATGATTGATTGGCATACAGCGTATCATTAGAAATATAAAATGCGCCATTATCATCACTGCCAGTTCCATCTACCAAAGAGAATTCATGTGAATCATCTCCATCTACGTCAACAGCCTTCAAGATGGTAATAACATCTCCCGTTTCACCATGCTCTGCAATGCTATCATTATTTAATATAATACCTGATGGTGCTGAATTGCCCGCTTCATTTACTATACTAATTACAAATATCGCTTCTGTTGATCCACCATTTCCATCATCACTTTTTACCTTGATGTAGTATCTGTTTTGCATATCGTAATCAAAAGTAATCGCTGTTTTCACCAGAGAGCCCTCTATTATAAATGCAGTATTATCGTCCCAATTAGCAACCAAAGTATAAGTGTGTATATCACCCAAATCCGGATCGCTGGTACTTAACTCACCTACTAATGATCCAATTTCAGCAGTTTCGGAAATATTGGAGCTACTTATGGAAATCGATGTAGGTGGATTATTCTCAGCTTCATCTGTTACAGAAATCGTAAATGCTTTTTCAAAAGTCTTATTATTTGTATCTGTCGTTCTAACTCTGATCGAATAACTGCTTTTAGTTTCAAAATCGAATGCTTTAGCAGATTTTAACTTACTACCATCGATACTAAAAGATGTATTATCTGAATCACCAGTACCTGAAACTAAACTGTAAGTATGTGTATCACCAACATCTGAGTCTGTTGTGCTAAATGAACCTATCTCAGTGCCAACTGCCTGATTTTCTTTAATAGATGAATTACTTAATGATATATTCGATGGCGCAGAATCTTCCGATTCATCTGTTATTGAGATTGTAAACACCTTAGCATAGGTTTTACCTCCTGAATCTTTTGTTTGCACACGGATTGAATAAACATCTTTCGTTTCATAGTTAAATTCAACAGCAGTTTTCAGTTTACTGCCATCAATACTAAATGATGTATTGTCTGTATCACCACTGCCAGATACAAAACTATAAGTAAAACTATCACCCGAATCAGCATCTGTGGTACTCAATGTGCCTACCTCTGTCCCGATTGGTTGGTTCTCCTTTACTGTAGTTTTACTCAAAGTGATATTCGTTGGTGCCATGTTTTCTACTTCATCAGTTATTGATATTGTAAATACCTTTGCATAGGTTTTACCTCCTGAGTCTTTTGTTTGTACACGAATTGAATAACTGTCTTTCGTTTCATAGTTAAACTCAACAGCAGTTTTCAGTTTACTGCCATCAATACTAAATGATGAATTATCTGTATCACCAGTTCCTGATACTAAACTATAAGTAAAACTATCTCCCGAATCAGCATCTGTGGTACTTAATGTTCCTACTTCGGTACCAATAGGTTGGTTCTCCTTTACTGAAGTTTTACTCAAAGTGATATTCGTTGGAGCCGTGTTTTCTTCTTCATCAGTAATGGAAATTGTAAATGACTTTTCAAAACTTTCCCCTTCTACATCTTTGGTTTGAATACGAATTGAATAACTATTTTTACTTTCATAATCGAAGACTAAACTCGTTTTGAGTGTATTATCTTCAATGCTAAAAGATGAATTATCTGTATCACCAGTTCCTGATACTAAACTATAGGTAAAACTGTCACCTGAATCAGCATCTGTAGTGCTTAATGTGCCAACCTCAGTCCCAATAGGTTGGTTTTCCTTTATTGATGAATTACTTAAGCTTATATTCGTTGGAGCTGTGTTTTCTACCTCATCTGTTATAGTGATAGTGAATGTCTTTTCAAAAGTGCCTCCTTCTTTTGCATCATCTGTTAGCACTCTAATTGAATAACTTGCTTTTGTTTCATAATCAAATACAACTCCTGTCAATAACTTATTCCCACTAATACTAAATGAAGCATTATTATCACTGCCTTCACCTTCTACTAAACTATATGTGTGTGTATCTCCCTCATCTGCATCTGTTGTACTTAATGTTCCTACTTCGGTACCAATAGGTTGATTTTCTAAAATACTTGTAGAACTTAGGCTAATATCCGTTGGAACATTGTTCACTGGTTCTGCAACTTTCCGAATTTTTATATAATCTACTGCACCCCAACTACCACCTGCTTCTATTGTTAAAAAATGACTACCGATTTCAAGTCCATTTTTTGTACCTCGCATTTCTCCCCAATAGCTCCCTCCAAAAGTTGCATATTTTGCAGATATAGTAGTTTCATCACCAATTAACGCTATAGCTTCATTATCAACTGTAAACAGATAAGAATCTGGCCAATAGGCAGTCCCACTTTCAGAGTTTCCACTTCTCAACCTTACACTAATCTCGTAACTCCCAGCTTCATCTACATAAAAATTAACTTTCAATTTATCACCATTATCGAAAAGTGTTACTGCAATTCCATCAAAATCATCGGATATGGGATCTTCAAATGTTCCAATATCAGACTTGGTACCAACTTCATTTACAACTGTGTAATTATTTTCAATTTGGATAATTTCGTCGTCAATTTTCTCTTTGTGGTATTTTATAGATGATCTTTTATCGTAAAATCCTTGTAACATTCTAGCAAACTGTCCTTCTGAAAAATATTTCATACAGCCTCCATTAGAATAAGACATGATGTTTTTTACATCAGGTTGATAAACTTGTCCATTAGCATCTATTAGTGTACCAGCATATTCGCAGTTTCCATTGACTAACTGATCAAGGTTGGGATCGGCTGGAGTATCACAAACCATATCACCAGCTACATCGCAATTTGAGCCATCTACCAACTCGCTTGTTGTTCCATAGTCTGTAGCTCCATGGGTGTGATACAAGTCAAAAAAGTGTCCTATTTCGTGAGCCAGTGTATTATCGCTGTAAAGTGTATTATCACTTGATACAAACACTACTTTTGGTCCCGGTGGTAAATAAGCATATCCACCTACTTCTACTCCATTTTTGTAAATCTCATTAGGAAAAAAAACATTAATCGTATTATTATCTGCATAAGCACCTCTTAATAAATATTCTTCTTCTGAATAAAAATTATAAAATTGATCATCATCTATATAAGTAACATTGTCTATATAGAACTGAATATTGACCCTGCTAAAATACCAGTTAGTCGCTTTTACATCATGCTCAATGTCTTCGAGTTTGGTTACACTCGTTCCGCTTGATGTTCTAATCAAAAAAATCTTTAATGCGATATATGTGATATTTTCTTTATCAATTAAGCTCTCTAAGTCTGCTGCGGAAGTAGACTTAAGTCTTAACGACATTAATTGCTCCGGTGTAGGAGAAACCGTACCGCAAGATATTTGCGCCTTGCTAAGGTTAGAAAATAATAGAATGACTAGTGTTACACTAATTAGATTGACCAGACTCTTCATTCTTAAATAGTTTCAGTTAGTGATGCTGCTATTGTAATATTTACTTGTAACTCGCGAAAGTTCTTATCTCTAAATTAATTTTTTTTTGCCTAATTTATGGGAAGTGACCGAGGATATTAACTTTTATTTACCTTTAAAAATTATAACACATTCATTTTCAGAAACTTACAAAATATACAATAGGCATTTATAAATATTTACGTTTGTGTAATATTTATAGACTTTTGTTCCACAAATTTGCTGCCTTTAATCAACAAAATTAAATTGATTTGATATTTTTCTTTAGGAAAAGAATATGTTACCATTGAATTCTGTATAGATTCGAAATTGACTATATTCCAACTATGAACGAAATTAAATTGTTTGAAAGCAAAGAGATTAGATCAGTTTATCACAATGATGAGTGGTATTTTGTTGTAGTCGATGTTGTAGCAGCTCTTACAGAAAGTAAAGATTCGTCTCAATATATTAGAAGACTTCGACAGCGGGATAAGGAGTTGAATAAAGGATGGGTACAAATTGTACTCCCCCTTTCAGTAACGACAAAAGGTGGCAAACAAAAGATTAATTGCGCAAATAAAGAAGGTATTTTTAGAATTATACAATCAATTCCCTCTAAAAATGCTGAGCCATTTAAGCGTTGGTTGGCAAAAACGGCCAGCGATGTAATAGACGAAAAGACAAATAAACGTCTTGCTGCTTACAGAAAGCTCAAAGAATCTCAAAAAAGACTTTTGCTTAATGTAAAAGAAAGAGGAGTTGATGATGAGGCTTTTAAAAAAATTATAGAAGAAGGTGATGCTTCACTTTTTGGCGGAGTTGATGTAAAAGAAAAATACCAAATTAAGGATGAAGAAAATGTCGACGATTACATGAACTCACTCCTACTTTTCGGTAAGGGTTTCGCCACGGAAATTACAAACCATAATACAAACAAAGAAGATTTACAGGGAGAAGATGAAATTTCAAGCGAGCATCAATCTAATAATGATTTAATTCGAAGTAACCTCCTGCAAAAAAATATTACCCCTGAAGACTTACCTCCTGAAAAGAAATTAAAAAAATCTCAACTGGGGAATAAAGATCAAAATAAGCTAGATGAGTAATTTCTTAAAGTATCACTTTAACATAAAAAAATTAAAATAAGAACATCAACCTTTTTAGATTTAATAAAATTGTTGTTTTATAAATTGTTTTAATAGTTTAATGTTTTATTTTTTGTAAATATCTGATTATCAATACAAAAAGCCAATTAAAGACGACATGATTAAGGTTTAACAACGACATATATAAGGTCTTATAGCGACAAGATTAAGGTAAGTAACGACACAACTAAGGTTTAACAACGACAGAAGTAAGTCTAACAAACGACAGTGATAAGGAAACCAACGACATCAGTAAGGAAGGATATATCTATCCCCAAATCCAGCCATTTTTCCATTTTCAATAGCATTTGAGGCTCATATAGAGCTATTTCGATTCAATTAGGCAGGCCAAATCTGGTAATTCCTTCAATTAGGTCTGATTTATCGACGACAGAATTCAGGAATTTAATTTTTAATGGGGGTTAAAGTATTAAATGACGACAAGAATAAGGAATCAACGACAAAATTAAGGGGCTTTCTGATTAGGCTAATTTCAACTATTCTATTAAGTTTTACTTTAACAACGACAAGATTAAGGTTTAACAAGAAGTGCAGTATTATCAACGACAGAGTTAAGGAGGTTTGATTTGTAACTCAATTCTAAATTTAATTAAAGACGACAACTTTAAGGAGGTTCAAAATATTTCGATCCTTTATAAATCCTTAATTCTGTCGTATGAGGGTAATATCTCTTCTAGAATGAAACTAACGACAGATTTAAGGTTAATTTTAATACCTGGAAATGGATTATTTATTAAACAACGACACTATTAAGGGATTGAAAAATGGATTTCTAAAACAAGAAAAAATAATGACGACATGTTTTATTTTGTCGTTGTTTTTTTGCTAACTTGCCTAAAATTTCAGGCTAGAAGATGTCAAAATCAAATCCAAATCTGGTAGTAAAGAGTAACAAGCTCATCAACGCAAGGTTAAACAACTTAACTTTGTCACAGTTTCGCTTTTTCGAGGTACTGGTTGCTCAGTTGGATAAAGATCAGCCTGATTTTGTAAAGCAGCGAGTGTACTTAAGAGATTTTGTGGAGAACATTGGTACCAAAAATAAAAACGAGTATCAGCGTGCTAGGGAAATCACCAAATCGCTGATGAAACATGTAATCGAGATTTTTGAAGATCCCAAGATTCGCCAGGTAAACCTCTTTCATGAGATTGTATACGACAAAGACCTCCCTTACATCGAAGCTATATTTCACCCAAGGCTTGTGCCCTACTTGTTGCAGCTCAAAGAGAAATTCACTTCTTACGACATTAGAAATGTGCTTCCGCTAAGCAGTGTTTATGCCATGCAGATGTATCAGTTGCTAAAGCAGTATTCAAATTTAGGAGGACGCACATTCAAGCTAGAAGAGCTAAAAAAAGTATTGGGAGTAGAAGATCTCTACGAGCGATACTATGATTTTAAAAGACGCATACTTCTCCCCTCTCAAAAAGATTTGGATAAGCACTGCGATATTACTTTTACATTCAAAGAAATTAGAAAAGGCAGAAAGATAGATTCTATCAAATTTAAAATCTTTCCAAGAGAAAACCGCTTGTCTATCGATGCTGGTTCAGATAGGCACATTGTAGCTGAACCAACCACAGTTTTTAACTTGCTTCGTACTTTGGGTCTAAAAGAGAATCAGATTATAGATACTCTAAAAGAACACGATGAGCAAAAGGTGCTAGAAATTGCCAAGTACACACACCACAAACTCAACACCGGAGAAATAAAAAATCCAGCAGCTTATTTCTTAAAGTTGATTAAAGAAGATGCAGAAGTAACTGTAAAAGCAAACTTTAAAAAGAAAGAGAAGCAACAAGAGGCAGATAGCGAAGAAATCAAACGAAAAATAGAGTCTTTTAAAGAGGAATTTGAAATCGCACGTACAGATACTGGTAAAAAGCTCGCCGATAATGCTTCGGTAAATGAGTTAAAGAAATTTGAGGCTTATGTGAGTGGCAATCCTTACCTCAGAAAAAAACTTATGCTTGATGGAAAGATTAATCCTGAAAGTGATGAATACATTTTTTGGTTGAGCAATTTTCTTTTACCTGAGTTTGAACCGGCATTTGTCGCTTGGGTAGCTGAGCAAAAAGGGTATCAGGTAAGAAGAGAGCAAGGCGACGAATACAAAATAGTGGGGCAACAGAAGAAACTTTTTTAAGCTATTTTCACGAAATCGATTAGGAAATCAATCCTACTTGTGTTTTATCAAGACCTATCATTTTTTTCAATCAAATCAACTAATTCTCTCTAGATAATTTTGTGATTGAAAATTTCTTTTGGGTATTTTGAGATGAATTTTACAAAGAATCTTATGACAAAAATAATCGCGGTTTTAAATCTGAAAGGAGGAGTTGGAAAAACCACCACCACAATAAATCTGGGGAAAGCATTATCACTTCAAGGTAAAAAAGTATTGTTGATAGATAATGATCCGCAGGCTAACCTCACGTATGGTTTAGGGGTAGATTTAAATGAGCAAAACATATATTCTGTTTACAAAGAAGAAACTGGCTTTCCAATTATTGAGTCTGATGAAAACTTGCATTTAGTGCCATCAGGTCTTGAGTTGGCAACCATAGAATCAGATATCGATAAGAAGATAAATCGCTACGAAATATTAAAAGGAGCATTAAAAGAGGTAGAATCTGAGTATGATTTTATTTTGATTGACTGCCCTCCTTCTATCGGCATATTTTCAATCAATGCCATTGCAGCCTCAACACATTATTTATTGCCAACTCAACCGGCTCAGTTTGGATTAATTGGTTTAGAGGAAATCATCAAGTTGATAAACAACCAAGTAAAAAGGTTGCTAAACCCGAACATAGAACCTTTAGGTATTCTAATTACCATGTTCCAGAATACCAATGCCACAGAAGTGGGTTACGAAGAGATTAAAAATAAATACGATACATTACTTTTCGATGCTGTAATTCGCTATACAACCAAGTTTAGAGAAGCAGAAATCGTAAGAGAAGATATATTTTCTCATGCACCACAAAGCGGAGCAGCAAAAGAGTATATGAGTCTGGCAAAAGAAGTTTTAAAGAAAGCATGAGTGATTTCAGAAAAAAGGTAAAGGCAAAGAAAGCGACTGAAAGAGAACAGCAATCGGGACATCAGCTTATTGGTAAGATGATTACCGAAAGCAAAGCAATTACTTTCGAGATTGATCCTGAGTTAGAATTGTTGATTCCGCCTTTGAATAAAGAAGAATTAATCTTACTCGAAGATAGTATCCGCACAGAAGGTTTAAGAGAGCAACTCAAAGTATGGAAAGAAGCTGATGATAAAATTTGGTTGATAGATGGACACAACCGTTACAAGATTATTACCAAGCTTAGCGAAAAAGGTATTGAGGTAAAACACAAACCAGAGTTTATTGAATTTGCTGATAAAGAAGCGGTAAAAGACTGGATGATTTTAAACCAGTTGGGTAGAAGAAACCTTACTGATGAGCAGCGTAGTTACTTACGTGGTTTGCGATACGAAAGAGAGAAATCGAAACAAGGAGGAACAGGTGCAAACCAGTATAATTCGCAGCGTAGTCAAAATGTCCACACTGCAAGAACGGTAGATGTTTTGGCAGAAGAATACAAAGTTTCTCCAAAAACCATCCAAAGAGATTCTGAGTATGCCAGAGGTATTGAGCGAATTGGTGAGCGTAATCCAGATTATAAGCGTAAGATTTTGGCTGGTGAAGAAAAGCTCAAAAAAGGTTTGGTGCAACAGTTAGGTAGAATGCCAAATAAGATTACTTCTTCCATAAAAACTGCTGCTGATGTAAATTCATATTTGCAGAAAATAAACAAGCCAAAAACAGAAGCTCAACAAACAGCTTCCCCTGTAAATGATGAGTATGAGAATCTCAAAAAGCAGATCATCATCAAACTAAAAACTTTATCAATAGAAAGTAGCAAAAAGGAATATGATAGCGTAATTAGCGAAATCAAAAACCTTCAAAAAATAAAATAAAAAAAGCAGTGTGGTCAAATTGGCTACACTGCTTTTTGATTTTCATAATACCCCTCTCTCCTATCCCAATCCTTGGCTGATCATGCCAAATCAGGTCAACAAGAACCTGAACAAAAACTAATTTCATACTAGCGAAAAGAACAACTCTTTATCGATCATCTAAATATGAAAGTATGAAAAACTTATTACCAGGACTACTAACCGTTTTCCTGTTAATGCCAATGTTACAAGCTTTGGCGCAGGAGAAAACAATTACGGGCAAAGTGAGCTCAGCAGACGATGGAGAAAGTTTACCGGGAGTAACAATTCTAGTAAAAGGAACCACAATCGGAACCACAACCGATTTTAATGGCAGCTACAAACTCAATGTTCCTGATGCATCCAATATCATTACATTTAGCTATATCGGATTTCAAACCCAAGAGGTGGATATTGGCAATCGATCTGTTGTAGATGTACAATTAGCTTTAGATGTAAGTCAATTAGAAGAAGTGGTGGTTATCGGATTCGGCACGCAGGAGAAAAAAGACATTACCGGGGCTATTTCATCAATTTCGGGAGAAGATTTAAACGAGATTCCAGTGCCATCTTTTGAACAAGCTCTTACAGGTAGAGCAGCTGGCGTTCAAGTTACCACTGGTTCGGGTACACCGGGAGCTGGTGCAAGTTTAAGAATTAGAGGCGTAGGTTCCACCAACAACTCAGAACCTTTGTATGTAATCGATGGAATTATTATTGGAAATGAAACTGGTGGTGGACAAACTTCAATCAGTCCTTTGTCACTCATCAATCCCAATGATATTGAAAGTATAGATATTTTGAAGGATGCTTCTGCCACCGCCATTTATGGAGCAAGAGCCGGAAACGGTGTGGTGATTATAACCACCAAGAGAGGTAAAGAAGGAAAAATGTCTATCAATCTAGATACTTATGCTTCGGTGAGTGTGCTCGATCGAAGTAACTTTAGCATGCTTTCGGGAACCGATTGGGCAAGGTATTATTCTGAAATGATGGCAGAAACGGGTAATACCGATTATAAGGGAAAAGCCTTTGTAGATAAAGTATTGAGTGGTGCAGAATTACCCACATACGATTGGTTCGATTATGCTAACAGAAATGGTAAAATAAACAGCTATAACTTGTCTGTAACTTCTGGTTCTGCCAAATCTCAAATATTCACTTCCCTCAATTATTTTGATCAAGAAGGAATATTGCCAAACTCAGATATGAAGCGCTATACCATTCGATTAAACAGCGATCATAAATTCGGGAAAAGGCTGAAAGTGGGAAATACTTTAGCGATATCTAGAAGTGAAGCGAACACGGTGGGAAATGTAGACGGAAATATCAATACAAAAAACTGGATAGGTAGACTTTTACAAGCCAATCCATACAAACCTATTTTCGATCCGATTGATGGAGATTATGCTGGTTTATCTGCGCAAGATGCAGATGCCGAAGCACAGTTAGATTATCAGAATGAGCACCCAATCTGGAATATGGAAACCAATTACGATAAGGAAGTAAGAAATCGAATCTGGGGTTCTGTTTTTGCCGATTACGAAATTATCAATGGACTAACTTTTCACTCAATGGCATCGGTAGATTGGAGCTTTAATAAAACAGAAGTGAGAACGCCTGCCAATACCATCGATGGAGCTGCTGCCAGAGATGAGACAACATCTTACCTAGGTATGAATTACAATGAACCTCGCACTTGGTTTATCGAAAATACCTTGCGATACGAGAAATCATTAGAAAAGCACAATTTCAGTTTAATGGCAGGTTATCAAGCGCAAAATAACTTGAATGTGGGCTTTGGTTCTAATGCAGGTGCTTTTGTAGATACTGATTATTGGTTTTTTAGCAGACCTACATTAACCAACGAAATCACCGATAGTGAAGGCAACGTATTGGCAACGCAACCGCTTGTAATGCCTAATGTAACCAACTACCAAAACGAATCTGCTTTTGTATCTTTCTTTGGCAGACTTATCTACGATTTTAATGATAAATATTTGTTGACAGCCACAGTGCGTAGAGATGGTTCTTCTCGTTTTGGTGCTTCTCAACGATGGGGAATTTTCCCGGCAGTTTCAGCAGGTTGGCGAATTTCAGAAGAGGCTTTTATGCAAGATATACCTCAGGTATCTAACTTGAAATTGCGAGTTGGTTATGGTATTAGTGGAAGCGATAATACGGGTTTGTATCAGTGGAATTCTACCGTAGGAGCAGGAGAAGATCAAGAATATGTGTTTAATGGTGGTGTAATTCCTGGAGCTACCTTAGTGAGGTTAGCGAATGAATACCTGAGTTGGGAAGAAATTAAGATGCTAAATGCTGGCTTAGATATCGGTTTTTTTGGAGGTAAATTAGAGTTAACAATTGATTATTTCGACAAAACTACCGATGGTCTTTTGCTAGAGTTTGCCCCAGCCGAAGAAGTAGGTTCATTAAGTAATCCAACAGGTAATTTGGGCGAAATTAATAACAAGGGAATCGAGCTTACTGTGCGAAGTGTCAATGTATCTACTGGCGATTTTAGATGGGTAACGGATTTCAATATTTCATCAGTAAAAAATAAAGTGGTGAGTTTACCAGAAGATGCAGATCGCTTTAGTGGAGTGAATATTACCAGAGTTGGTGAAGAGATAGGAGCAATTTATGGTTTTGAAACTGATGGCTTGTTTCAAAACTGGGATGAAGTTTATAACCATGCTTACCAAAACCAGTCAGTTGAATCCTACAATGAAGAAACAGGTTTGCCGAACTACACAGGCAATACAGATGATGCTACCAAAGAAAATAACACAGCTCCCGGCGACATCAGATATGTAGATCAGAACGGAGATGGTTTTATTGATGCGGATAACGACAGAGTGATTATTGGTAGCACGATTCCCGACTTTACTTGGGGACTCAACAACACAGTGAGTTACAAGGGAATTACACTTTCAGTTTTTTTACAGGGAGTGCAAGGAGTAGATATTTACAACTCGCTAAGAGTGGGTTTAGAAAGTTCTAACTCTTCATTTGCCAACATGCGAGAAGATGTATTGAACAGATGGAAAGGTGAAGGTACTAGCAACAGCATTCCAAGAGCTGTGTTTAGCAATCCGAATTCTAATGGCAGAGCTTCTCAACATTGGTTAGAAGATGGTTCATTTGTTAGAATCAAAAACGTTAGGCTTTCTTATTCTTTTCCGAAAGCTTTGTTGCAATCAATCGGGCTAGAAAATGCCGGAGTGAACTTTTACGCTGTAGGAACCAACTTAGTCACCTTTACCAAATACAGCGGTTTCGATCCTGAAATCAGTTTGCGAGATGCCGATAACCCTGAAACTGCCGGAGTGGATGGCGGTGCTTATCCGCTATCGAGACAGTTCACGCTGGGCATGCAATTATCTTTTTAAATATTGAAAATGAACACAATCATGAAAAAATATATCATCCTTTTACTTACAGGATTTTTGCTGACAACCTGTACAGATATGCTTGATCAAACTGATCCGACAGGGCCTACTGGTGACAACTTCTTCCAAACTGAAAACGATTTGCAACAGGCAGTTGTAGCTGCTTATTCAGGCTTATCGCTTCCTATTTCACTACACCGATTAAACATCTTGGGCTTCGAACAATTTACAGATAATATCTACAATGGTTCGGCTACTGGAGATGGTGCTTTTGGCGCTTGGTCAACCTTTAGTTACGATACACAGAATCAAGCGATACAAGAGAATTACAGAGGCTTTTATCAGCTGATAAACATGTGTAATCAGGTAATAATTCGTGGTTCAGAAGCAGATGTTAGTGATGAGGTATTAACGCAAGCAGTGGCAGAAGTTACTTTTCTAAGAGGTTTTGCCCACTTTATGCTCACTTTAATCTGGGGCGATGTGCCCATAGTAACGGAAATTACCAACGACCCTTCTGGTTTTGCACCTGAGGTTTCTACTGCAAATGAAGTTTATGAACAAGTAATTTCAGATTTAACTTTTGCGGAAGAAAATCTTTCATCAGTATCTGCGCAAGGAGGTAGAGTAAACAGTTGGACGGCCAAAGCCATGTTGGCAAAAGTCTATCTTTTTGGTGCAGATGAATTGGGTAATGATGCTTGGTATGCCATGTCAGAATCTAAAGCAGCAGAAGTAATCAACAGTGGTACATTCGGTTTGTTTAACGAACTTTCTACTCCGAAAGAAAATCTCGAATCGATCTTCCAAACTTATAATGAAAACGGCAAAGAACACATCTTTACAGTAAATCACTACAACAGTGGTGGCAATTGGAGTGACAACAATGTAGCATCAGAATTTCCGATGGCATCAACTGCTCGCCAAATGCGAAATAACAACAACATGTGGGGCTATGGTTGGGCTTATGTTTATGAGGCAATTGGCACCCAATGGGATGATGTCGATGCTCGAAAAGATTACAATCTATGGATGCAAGATGAGCCTATAATAGTGAATGGCGATACTACTGGCTATTACGATCAAACTAATCAGAATCGTTGCTGTGCTAGAGCCAATGGAATGTGTTTGCAAAAGTTCTGGTATCAAGAAAACTCCAAGAATGTAAATGGTCGATCAACTTTGGGTTTTCCGGTGATGCGCTATGCCGATTTGCTCTTGATGTATGCAGAAGCAGACTTACTTTCTGATGGAACTATCAGTGCTGCAGGTGTGGAAGCTGTCAACGAAGTAAGAAATCGTGCTGGATTGGAAGACCTGATTGCTGATGAGATTACCATTGAAAAGATTTTGGAGGAGCGCCGGTGGGAATTGTTTGGCGAATCTAAACGCTGGTTCGATTTTATGCGCAAAAGAAACTCTATGCCTAATTTGTTTACTCAAGCTGCTGCGGCCATTGTTGCCGGAGATACTGATGGAGATGACAACGATTTTGCTGCTTTTACTCCGGCAAGACATTGGAAAATGCCATATCCACAGTCTGCAGTAGATAGAAATCCTAATCTTGTTCAAAAGCCAGCTTGGAGCGCTGGTGATTGATTTATCTTTCAAAAAAAGGCTCTTAAAACCTGTTTCATTCTTGAATCAGGTTTTTTCTTAAATTTTAGTATTTTCATGTATCATGAGAAAAAGTGTATTCATATTTTTAATCTTTCTAGGCTTTCAGTTATGCTGCAACTCTCAATTGTTTGCACAAGAGAAGATTAAGTTTCTGAATTTGAATACCTCTGATGGACTCTCTCAAAACAACATTCTCGATATTCAAGAAGACTATGTGGGCTTTATCTGGTTGGCTACTGGCGACGGATTAAATCGCTATGATGGCACCAGTTTTAAAGTTTACAGAAAAGAGCTGAATACAGGAATAGATTTTTTCAATGTAAATGAGGTACACGAATCCGCCGACAGTACTTTGTGGATTGGAACCAAAAATGGGGGTTTGTGCAGATACAATCGAAAAGAAGATTCATTCCAGCAATACATCGATCGAGATGGTTATTCCCTTAGTAGAAAATCTGTAAATACCATTGCAGATGATGGAAAAGGTAACCTGATTATTTCTTATGAAACTGGGAAATTGGTCTTACTAGATTTAGAGAAAAATATATTCTATTGGGATTTTCTAAAGTCTCTAACAGACAAATACGAGATCGAAGCCCTTACTGTAGATCGGGATGGCAACCTTTGGTTAGGTGCGAATGAAGGAAAAATCATCCATGCAGTATATGATAGTAGCAATCAATATTACCAAATCAAAAAAGAATGCAATACCACTGGCAGAATTAGAAACCTACAATTTGGAGACAGTGTGATCTGGATTGCTTCTGATGAAGGGGTTTTGAGTTTGAATGTCACTTCTGAAGAACTAAATGAATTGCCAGAGCTAAACCATCGATTAGAAACTGTTTCTATTTCCGATGTGCTCACAGATCAACAGGGTTACTGTTGGATAGGCACAAGTATTTTGGGTTTGTATCGCTACGACCCAAAGACGGGCGAACTGCTAGATTTTAAAGAAAGAGGCAAAAGCCAGCGCATTGTTGGCAATGGCATTACAAGCATTTATTGCGATAAGAATAACAACATCTGGATTGGCACTTATGCCTCAGGTGTAAACCTTTTTAGCAGGGAAAGACACCGATTTAAGGAATATATGTTAATAGACGGTAATACAAATCCGTTTAAAGGGTCAAATGTGCCCTGCTTTGCCATTTCTGCTAACAAAAACATATGGATGGCTAACGGAGGGGAGTTAAGTCTTCTAAAGGCCGGAAAAGCCTATCATTACATCGAGACAGAAAAAGACTCTTTTCAAATACTCAACCAAAAAGTCAATCATTTTTATGAAGACAAAGCCCGCAATTATTGGATTGGCACAAGAAAGCATGGCTTAAAATATTATCGGAAAGGAGAGGGCTTCATTCACATTGAGCAGTTGAAAAACATTTTTGTGAATGATATGCTCGAAACATCAGATAAAAGATTCTTCATCGCGCATAACAAAGGCATAAAAGAAATTACAGCTAATCTCAAAGTAAAAGAGATTGCCGATAAACATCCCGAAATACAAACTTATGTAATCAGTATCGCACAAGATGTAAATGGCGATATGCTCATTGGTACCAACAACAGAGGTTTGTTTCGCTACAATGAAACCCAAGATACCATGATGAAAATAGGAGGGGAAGCGATTAGCGAACCACTCAACATCAGCGATATTCTGATTGATCAGCAAGAGCGAATTTGGGTGGGAAGTTTTGGTGCGGGTTTGCTACTGTATAACCGAACAGAACATCTTCTAAAACGAGCAGAGTTTGATATTCTTCCACCGAGTGATATTGTAAAATCGATAGAAGAAGACAATGCTGGTAGAATCTGGTTTAGTACCAATAAGGGGATTTCCATGTATGAGTCAGAAACCAAGCAGTTGTTTAATTATACTACAGACGATGGTTTACAGGGGGATGAGTTCATCATTAATGCCAGTTTAAAAGATGCAGATGGCAATTTGCTTTTCGGTGGATTTGAAGGATTTAACTATTTTGATCCTTTGGCATTTCAAGAGCAGACAACTGAAAATGATGTTTTGGTTTCAGGGATTAATTTTTTGAATGAGAATAATCAAAAAGCCAAAATTCAGCACGATCAGAATGGTATTATCCAAAGTGCTGAGTTACCCTATTTTTTAAATGATTTCACTATCTCATTGGCTTCCAGATACTTTGCTTACAAAGAGCAGCCTGAGTTTTGGTATAAGTTAAGTGGTTACAAAGAAGATTGGGTGCATGTGAAAGGGGCGAATACCATTACTTTTACCAATCTCGATCCGGGTAATTATCAGTTGATAGTAGATCCATCTAAGCTGCCAACAGAAAATACCCAACTCGAAATATTACAAATTGAAATTAACCCACCAGTTTGGCAAACTGCTTATGCCTACCTGGCATACACAGCTATACTCATTTTTTTGGTGATTGTGTTCAGAAGAAAAACACTGGCAAACGAAAAGCTAAAAGCCGATTTGCGAATAAAAGAACTAGATGCCAAGAAAATTATAGAATTAAACAAACTGAAATCTAGCTTTTTTACCAATGTATCGCATGAGTTCAGAACACCGATTACGCTCTTGCTCGGTCCACTGGAAAGCTTGATGAAATCTACCAGAACCAATGAGAAGCTGTTTTTCAAATACAAATTGATGCATAAAAATGCCAAAGTTTTGTTGCGTTTAATCAATCAGATTTTGGATACTTCTAAAATTGAGTTTGGTTTTATGCCTTTGCAAGTTTCAAAAGGGAATATCATTTCTCACATCAGAGATATTTATAGTTCTTTTGAATTTTTGGCAGATACACATCAGATCAAATACACTTTTGAATGTAATTTCCATAACCTGCAAGCTTATTTCGATAAAGACAAAGTCGAAAAAATCACCTACAACCTGCTTTCTAATGCTTTTAAATTCACGAAAGATGGTGGCGAAATTAGTGTGATTCTAAACCTGATTCCATCAAAAGAAAGAAGAGGTTACGCCGATCGATTGATTATGACGGTAGGAGACAATGGCATTGGCATAAGCAAAGAAAATCTGGAATTGATTTTTTCTAGTTTTTATCAAGGTGAGCAACTTCCAAGAAGGGAACATATTGGCAGCGGTATTGGGCTTTCTCTCACAAAGCAATTGGTTAGTTTGCATCAGGGTAAAATTTCTGTGGAGTCTGAATATGGTAAAGGTAGTTTATTTTCCGTGGAGCTTCCACTCAACAAAGAGAGTTACCCAGACTTTATCGACGACAATTATAAGGAAAGCCCAGACCGCCAACTCAACTTAGAGTTTGAAGATGAACTGGAAGCAGTTAGTCTTACTTCTAACCCAACAAATCAAACTTACGAAAACTACGATCAGGTGCTCATTATCGACGACAACTCCGATATACTAGACTACCTCAACATTGAATTGGGCAATAAATACCGAATTTATCAGGCAACAGATGGTAAATCTGGTTTAGATATGGCGATTAGAAACATTCCTGACCTCATTATTACCGATGTGATGATGCCCGGATTAAACGGTTATGAACTTTGCGAAAAACTTAAAAACGATCCACGAACCAACCATATACCAGTAATTATTATCACCGCTCTGTCTGAAAGTAAGGACAAAATTAAGGGCTTAGAAATTGGCGCAGACGATTACATCACCAAACCATTTAACATGGCGATTTTACAACAAAGAGTCGAAAATATTCTTACCAATCGCTCTAAGCTTAAAAAGCATTATGATGTAAAGGAAACCATACCTAATAAAATTCATTTTGAAGATGCTTTTATTCAGCAAGTAGCCGATAAGATTTTGGCGCATATTCAAGAAGAATCCCTTACTGTAGAATCTTTGGCAAGTATGTTTAACATTTCGAGCATGCAACTTTACAGAAAAATTAGAGGAGCCTTAAATATGTCGCCGAATGAGTTTATCAGGTTTATTCGCTTAAACTGTGCGGCAAACATCCTCCGAAACCATAAAGAAAAAAACATTGCCGAAGTGGCTTATGAAGTGGGTTTTAAAGACCCATCTTACTTTTCGAGATGTTTTAAAAAGCAATTTGAATTGAGCCCCAAAGATTTTGTAAATGAGCTGTTTTTGTGATTGTATGAAAACTAAAATACCTTTCTGAGTCAATTAAAGCCTGTCTGTAGAATTTTTACCTGAAATTGAAAGATTTATCCTAACACTTGGCTGAAGCTTCAACCTATATTCATGTTTAAAAAATATGAATATGAAAACTACGAACTTACTAGTTGAGATTGAAGATAATTCTAAACTTCCCAAGTATCAGCAATTTGTAAATACTATACTAGATAAAATAAATTCAGGGGTATTGAAAGAGGGTGATCGACTGCCTTCTATCATCAATTCGAGCATCGATTTTGACCTTTCGCGAGACACGATTAGCAGAGCTTACAAAGAGTTGTTTGCCAAAGGTGTAATTACTTCCATTTATCGCAAAGGCTATTTTGTTTCTAACACTTCTACCGTTTCGAGCAAAAAGAGAGTGCTGTTTATTACCGGCAAATGCAGTACAACCAACCAAATGTTTTACAACCAGATTGCCAGAGAAATGGAAAACCATCATATCCAGACAGATTATATGCTGAGCCATAACAACCTGAATATTTTAAAAAACATCATCAACAAAGAGGTTGGTAACTATCATATTTTCATAATAGAACCTCAAATTCTCGCTAAAAAAGACATTCTGGAATTGTTCGATAAAAAGGCAGTGAGGAGTAACATCATTTTTTTGAATGATGACAATGAAATAATCCCGAATGGAATCGATCATGTTTCTTTCAATATAGATGAAGAATTATACAGCATTTTAAGCCGACTAACCAGTGATTTAAAGCATTACAAAACACTTAATTTGGTTTTGCCAGAGTTCGAATATTTTCCTTCGGGTTTTATTAATGGCTTTTTTAGGTATTGCGACGATCAAAACATTCAAGGTAAAATAGTAGAAGAACTCAAAGAGGTGGAAAAAGAGCATGGATATTTTGTGGTAGACGAACATACACTCTTTTATCTGGCAGAACTGATGGAAAAGAAAGGATTGAAAGCAGGGAAGGATGTGGGATTAATCACCTTGTTCGAGAAAGATTACCTCAAATATATGTTTAACGGCATTACTTCTATCAACTGGTTTAGTGGAAAACTTGCCCGATATATCGCTCATTTTATTGTAAACAAAAAGGCCGAAGAGCAACATTGGCCGGCTGTGCTTTACATGAGAAATTCAATTTAGCATACATGTACGTCATAAGTATCAGGATATATTAATGCATGTTCTTAGAGCTTACTATCTGAGGTAGTAAGTTCTTTTTTTGCCTCATTTAATTGTGGTAAACTTTATATTTGAGGCAATTCCTAGAAAACTATGATTGATAAAGAAGACATACCCAGACTCTCAAGACTTACAGCTATTTTAACCATTCTTCAATCTGGCAAAGCCATTACTGCTGCAGAACTGGCAGAGAAATTTAGTGTGAGCAAAAGAACAGCTTATCGTGATTTAAAAGCATTGGAAAGGGCAGGGGTT
The DNA here is from genome assembly GCA_002729595.1 of Thalassovita sp. GTDB lineage: Bacteria > Bacteroidota > Bacteroidia > Cytophagales > Flammeovirgaceae > Chondrinema. Next base: position 40,417 of record PBYL01000043.1, read on the forward strand.
CCTGTTTTTTCAGAAGAAGGAAAAGGTTTCTCACTGGTCGATGGCTTTAGGCTGCCACCCATTATGTTTACCGAAGAAGAAGCCAATGCGCTCATTACTGCAGAAAAGTTGATTGATAGTGGCAAAGACAATTCACTCATCAAAAACCACAAAGAAGCCATTGCCAAGATAAAAGCTGTTTTGCGCTACTCTAGTAAAGAGAAAACACATTTGTTGGGAGAGCGAATTGTAGTTTTTAATAACTATCAAAAAGAAATTACGAGCAATTCACTGGCATCTGTGCAAATGGCGATTACGCATAATCAACTTATCAAAATCAATTATCATTCTCTGGGCAAAGACGAAAAAACTTGTAGAACCATAGAGCCTTATGCGCTTTACAAAACCAAAGAAAACTGGATTTTAATTGCTTGGTGCAAACTGAGAGATAATTACAGAGAATTTAGGCTAGATCGCATCGATACTTATCAAATAATGCCAGAGAAGTTTAAAGGTCGAGATTTTGAGTTGATGGAATATTTTAGAATGATTTATCAGTACGACCAAAACCAGTGACACAGGGTTGTCACACTCCTGAATTAGCATTGTTTTTTTAATCATCAAAAAAATAATATTGAATGGAAACACAGGAGTTAGCATCTTTTAATGTGGTAGGTTTAGCTGTAAGAAGTACCAACGAAAATAACCAGATTGCTCAAGATATTACTGAGTTGTGGAATGTATTTTTATCTGAAAATGTGATGGAGCAAATTCCAGGTAAAATTAGCGAAGATATCTATTGCATTTACACAGAATATGAATCTGACTATACCAAACCATATACTGTGCTATTGGGCTGTAGTGTAGAAAGTCTAAAGAATATCCCTAAAAAGTTTAAGAGCATTACCATTGAAAATGGACCTTTTAAAAAGTTTGTGGCAAAGGGGAATATTCAACAAGGTTCTGTTTGGGAAGAATGGGTTAAAATCTGGAATACTGATTTAGATAGGACTTATGTGGCAGATTTTGAAGTTTATGGTAAAAAAGCGCAAAATCCGGAAGAGGCCGAAGTGGATATTTTTATTGGGGTAAAAAGCGCTTAAAATTGAAAAGGATGAGAACTATCTCAAGCGAGACAGCCCTGCATCACTTTACAACAAATTGCGATTATTAAGTTGTAGTTTTAATAAGGTGAGGTTTATTAAATCTCACCAGTTTCAGCTTTTTCTTTAAGGTCATCGTTAGCGAAAATCGCAACCTCTACTCTTCTATTTTGTTCTCTACCTTCTGGGGTATCGTTAGAAGCTACAGGGTTACTTTCACCTAAACCTTCTACAGTCATTCTGTTAGATTTAATACCTAAACCACTTAAGTAGTTTTGAACAGACTGCGCTCTTTCTTTAGATAATTTCATATTATAGTTATCTGAACCGATGCTATCAGTATATCCTTGGATTACTAAATCAGTTTCAGAATATTCATTTAGCGTTTCTGAAAATTTATCTAGTTCATTCTTCACTTCTGCATTCAAATCATCAGAGTCAAATCCGAAAAGAATACCTGAATCAAAAGTTACCAAAATACCTTCACCTACTCTTTCTACATCTGCAGAATTACCTAAGTCTTTCTCTAAATCTTCTTTTTGTTTGTCCATATAGCGGCCAATAGCTGCTCCTGTTACACCACCGATAGCGGCTCCTAAGATTGCTCCCTCTGCAGTGTTACCAGATTTTTTACCGATAATACCACCTATGGCAGCTCCACTACCTGCTCCGATTGC
>PBYL01000044.1 GCA_002729595.1 Thalassovita sp.
AAGTGGAATCGATGGAGCTTGTGTAAGAATAAAGTTTTTAAGCTCTTGCCACTCATCTAAAGTCATGATAGTTGTATCTGGAAACATCGCTAGCTCTTTTAGCGTGGCAATTTCACTTATTTTCCCAGATTGAAGCCCAACCCTTGCTGCCATTTGAGGCAAAACATCAAACTCCCAAGTGTTTTTAATGAGGTGTTTAGGATCAGGTAAAAGATGACAACTTTGGCAGTTTTGAGCTAGTAACTGGTTTTCTACTTTGTCTTCTTTTTTAGGATAGCAACTCATTACTAAAATTATCAAACTCAAAAAAAGAAACCGTTTTTTAGCAATTAGTTGCCAGTATATATTTATCATATTAGAAATGCTTATCAATCTTTTCATATTACTTACTGAAAGATAAGAAATCTAATATCAAATACACTCACAATTGATAATATCAGAATATTATTTCAATAATATAAATTATATTAAAATAATAAACTAAAATTGGCTATCAATTAAATATATTTTACAAGAAAATACTACCAATCAATTGGTCGGTAATCTTTCAAGAACTTGCCACACCAGTGTTTGCCAGTATTGATTCCATCGAATAATGGATCAAGTACACGGGCAGCACCATCTACAATGTCTAATGGAGGTTGGAAGTCGTGAATTTCCTGCTTTCTTTTCGCCAATTCTATTGGATCTTCATCTGTAACCCAACCAGTATCTACAGCATTCATGTAAATACCAGATTTGGCAAAATCTGATGCCGAAGTATGAGTCATCATGTTAAGTGCAGCCTTTGCCATGTTGGTATGTGGGTGACGGTCTTCTTTGTGGAAACGGTGGAATTTACCTTCCATAGCAGAAACGTTGATGATGTGTTTCTGTCCAGTATCATCTTTTTTCATAATGTTCACTAACCTGTTGCAAAGCACAAATGGCGCGACAGAGTTTACCAACTGCACTTCTAGCATTTCGTTGGTATGAATTTCACCCAACTTCAATCGCCAGCTATTGGTCTTTCTCAAATCAACTTGCTGTAAATCTGCATCCAATTTACCTTGGGGGAAAACCTCTTCTGCAGTAAGAGAATTATCTATGCTGTAAGGAATTTGCGATAATTTAGCCGAAGCACTCATACCGATACCCAACTGCTTTCCATGCCAGCTCACTGGTAAATTCTTAGCTTGTCCATTCGCAAAACCTACACTCAATGTATTCAGCTCATCCAAGCAGAATTTATGATCTGATAATAAATTTTGAGCTTCTCTAGACAAATCGCCAAATGGCAATTCTTCATTCTCAATCAAATGCTGATAGAAACCAGAAGGTCTACGAACTGTTTGTGCCGCATTGTTAATCAACACATCGAGCCTATCGTATTGCTGCTCAATAAAGTTGCAGAAAATCTCCACACTTGGGATGTGTCTCAAATCTAAACCGTGAATTTTTAAACGGTCTTTCCAATGGTTGTAATCAGATTCTTGTGAGAACCTTAATGCTGAATCTACTGGGAAACGAGTGGTAGCAATCACAGTCGCACCTGCTCTTAGCAACATTAAAGTAATATGGTAACCAATCTTTAATCTTGAACCTGTAACCAAAGCAACTTGGCCAGTTAAGTCAGCAGTTTGGAAACGCTTGGCATAGTTAAAGTCACCACATTCTGGACACATCGCATCGTAAAAATGGTGCAACTTGGTGTACACAGACTTACAAACGTAGCAGTTTCGAGGCGATTCTAATTCAATACCAGTATCACCAGTAAGAGCAATCATTTTTGGTGCAGTAAAAACCAAAGCCTCTCTCGCACTTCTAATCCCTGTATTTTTACGGGCGTGTCTGTCTTTTTCAACTATTTTTCTTTTTGCTGCCTTCTTCGCATCTTTCTTTCTTCTCAAAAACTCTTCCCTACTTGGTCTAGACAGTAACCCTGCTGCCATGATAAGTGCTAATCGCTTATCTTCCGGAATTTCAAATATCTGATTGGTATCTTCATTTAAAGTTTCCAATACGGCAATACACTGATCAATCTGTTCCTGTGTCAACTTCGGACCTTCATCTTTAGGCTCTTTTTCCATCTACGAGTTTGTAAAAGCAAAATTATTAAACAATTGAAAAAATCAACTTGCAAAGTTATTTAAAGATTTGAATACTAAAACTAGTTGAATCTTAAAAAAGTAAGCAAATTCAAAATCCACGGTTTTTGCGTAAATCTTCACGTTTTTAATAGTTTCTTTCTTATTAAAAAGTTCAATCTATCAACTCTTTTAACATTGAGTTCCAACGAATTCTTAATAAAAAACATAAACTAATTTATTAATGCTACCTTTGCATGTTTATTAAAGAGGTAACCTAGAATTATAGTGTTTATCTCATAAATACTATAATTTATGTCATTTGAAAAATTAGGTTTATCCGAAGCCTTGCTAAAAGCCATTAGCAAAAAAGGATACACATCGCCGAGTCCAATTCAAGAACAAGCTATTCCAGCAATTTTGGATGGCAAAGATGTATTGGCATCTGCCCAAACAGGAACAGGAAAAACGGCAGGTTTTACATTGCCACTATTGCAGAGATTATCTGATAAAGCAAATAGAAAATTTAGACCAGTTCGCGCTTTAATTTTAACTCCTACAAGAGAATTAGCCGCTCAGGTTTATACCAATGTAAAAGAATACAGCGAGTTTTTAGACTTGCGCGCAGCAGTAATTTATGGTGGAGTTAACCAAAATCCGCAAGTTGCTGCCATTAGAAGAGGTGTAGATATTTTGGTAGCTACACCCGGTCGCTTGTTGGACTTACATAATCAGAACTTAGTTTCTCTAACACATGTAAGAATTTTTGTTTTAGATGAAGCAGACAGGATGTTGGATATGGGCTTTTTACGCGACATAGAGCGTATTATGAAAGTAATGCCCGAAAGAAGACAAGGTCTAATGTTTTCGGCTACTTTTTCTAAACCGATAAAAAAATTAGCCAATGGTATTCTAAATCAACCAGTTCAGGTTGAGGTAACTCCAGAAAACACTACCGTAGAAGCCATTTCTCAAAAAATATATCGCGTTGCAAAAACTAAGAAAACGGGATTAATTATTAAGTTAATCTCAGAGGGAAAATGGACGCAAGTTTTGGTATTCACCAGAACCAAGCACGGAGCAAACAGGCTTTGTGAGAAGATGGGCAAAAATAAAATTAAAGCGGCAGCCATTCACGGTAACAAAAGCCAAGCTGCTCGTACAAAAGCCTTAGCAGGTTTTAAAGATGGAAGTATTAGTGTGTTGGTTGCAACTGACATTGCTGCTCGTGGATTAGATATTCCTTTGCTGCCACACGTGATTAATTTTGAGTTACCGAATGTTGCTGAAGATTATGTGCACAGAATCGGTAGAACAGGTCGTGCAGGTGCCAGTGGAGAAGCAATCAGTTTAGTTAGTGCTGATGAAACTTCTTATTTAAAAGAGATTGAAAAACTTATTGGGATTAAGTTTCCGATTAATATAGTTGATGGTTTTGAGCCTGATCCAAACGCCTCTACCCAACCTGAAAAACAAGGCCAGAACAGAAACCAGAATGCAAAACCTAAAAGTGGGAAGAAGAAACCTAACAACGGTAACTTTAGCAACAGGAACAAAACCAATAATTCTGGAGCAGGCAACAGGAAAAGAAAAAGAATTAGAACTAAGTAATTAAAAAAATGTCTAAACCAATTAAGAGCCAGAAAGCAATACTCTCTAAACTGGGTATAGAGAAGTTGAATAATATGCAATTGGAGGCACAATTAGCCATAGAATCTTGCTTTGAAGTGATGATTCTTTCTCCTACCGGAACAGGTAAAACCTTGGCTTTTTTGCTGCCTTTGATCAATGAGTTAGATAAAGAAATTGATCAAATTCAAATGGTGGTAATTGTGCCATCAAGAGAATTGGCGATTCAGATAGAGCAAGTGATGCGCGAAATGGGAACGGGCTTTAAAGTGAATGCGGTTTATGGAGGTAGAGCCAGCTCAAAAGATAAGTCTGAATTAAAACATCCACCGGCAGTGTTAATTGGGACGCCTGGCAGAGTGGCGGATCATTTAAGAAGAAAGACTTTCCGTACAAGAGAAATTAAAACTTTAGTACTAGATGAGTTTGATAAATCTTTGGAAGTAGGTTTCGAAGATGAGATGAAAGAAATTCTCGAGTTACTACCTAAGGTCGAGAAAAAGATTTTAACATCAGCAACACAAGGTGTAGAGATACCTGAATTTGTTGGTTTGCATGAACCTGCTCTTGTAGATTACTTGCATGAAAAAGTGAGTCAACTACAAATTAAAAAGGTACTTTCTCCTAAAAAAGACAAGCTCGAAACTTTACTCGATTTAATTGCGCATGTTGGTGATCAAAACGGTATCGTATTCTGCAATTTTAAAGATTCCATTCAGCGTGTAAGTGATTATTTGACAGATAACAATATTTCTCACGGCACTTTTTATGGTGGAATTGAGCAAATCGAAAGAGAAAGAGCACTCATAAAATTTAGGAATGGTACTTATAAAATCTTGTTGGCTACAGATTTAGCTGCAAGAGGTATTGACGTACCAGAATTGAAGTTTATTATCCACTATCACTTGCCGATTAAAAGCGAAGAGTTTACTCACCGAAATGGTAGAACAGCCCGTATGAACAGCGAGGGGACAGCTTATGTCATTCAATATGAACAAGAAGACCTACCAGAATTTATTGGTGATATTCCAACAGAAGAACTCACTGGGGATCAACTTCCGCAACCTTCTAAATGGAGTACTTTGTTTATTTCTGGTGGTAGAAAAGATAAAATCTCTAAAGGTGATGTTGCTGGTTTGTTCTTTAAACAAGGTAATCTTACCAAAGATGATTTGGGTTTGATAGAGCTAAAAAATGATTGCGCATTTGTTTCTGTAAGAACTGCCATCATCAAATCTCTTTTACCCAAAGTAAACAATGTAAAATTGAAGAAGAAGAAAGTGAGAGTTTTAGAGGTTTAAAATTCTACGTAACTTTCTTCAATAAGGAAACGATATCTGCGGCAAGCAACTCAGGTTGTTCTAATGCCGCAAAATGTCCTCCTTTGGGCATATCTGTCCACTGAACAAGATTGAGTCCTTTTTCAATATAAGACCTTGGTGGGGTTGGTATTTCTTTCGGGAAATTTGCAAACCCCACAGGACTTTTCACAAAATCATTCTTCCCGAATACCAATGGATTTTCGCTAATAGCATGGTACATTCGCATTGAAGAATGGATAGTTTGGGTAAACCAATACAAAGAAACATTGCTTAGTAAATCATCTTTGGTAAAGCAATTTTCTATGTAACCTTCATTATCGCTCCAACTATTAAACTTTTCTATTATCCAAGCACAAAGCCCAATGGGTGAATCATTTAATCCATAAGCTAACGAAAGCGGCTTTGTACTTTGAATCATTCCATAAGCTCCTTCAGTAGCATTCCATTTATTTGCAAAGTCTTTATAGGCTAAAACCTCTGCATTTAGCTGCTCTCCTTCTTCCAAATAAGGTTGATAAGAATCTGAAATATAATTTAGGTGCAAAGCAATTATGCTTTCAGGATGTTTTTGAGCCAACCTAATGCTGATGCCTGCTCCAATATCTCCACCTTGTATGCTATATTTTTCGTAACCGAGTTGAAGCATATGCTTGTGCCATAAGTCTGCAACAAAACCATAATCTACACCATGAGCAGTTATTTTCTCCGAAAATCCAAAGCCAATAATTGAAGGCACGATAATATCAAATGCTAATTCTTTTGAGTCTTTTAGGCAATCAATTAGTTTAAACATCTCAAGAAATGAACCTGGCCAACCATGCGTAATTAATATTGGAATCGCATTATCTCTTTCACTTTTTACATGGATAAAATGAATCTTACAGCCATCTACTTCAGCTAAAAAATTTGCGTAAGCATTAATCTTTTGTTCGGTTTTCCTCCAATCAAATTCACTTTGCCAGTATTCAGCTAATTCTTTTAAATACGATAGATTAGTTCCATAAGTCCATTGGGAATTTTCTAACTCATCTGGCCAGCGAGTTTTCTTAATGCGTTCCTTTAAATCAGCAATTTCTGTTTCAGCAATATTTACTTTAAAGTCTTTTATCATGATAGGCGTTTCAAAATCAAAAAAAAATGTAAGCAAACAACTTTTCAAATCACTGAGCTATCATCTTCTCTTAAGCAACCTAACTTTTTAAAAAGCTCATCCGAAATTGCATACTCTTTTTCTTCTGGAATCTCAGGATATTTGCTTGAGCCTTTCTTTTTAACTGCTCCAATTTCTCGAACTAATTGAGAAACATCTTCCACCCCAATTATATAATCAGAAACATACTTTTTGATAACTTCGCCACGAATACCAATTTGAATTGCCTGTCTGTTTAAGCGCTTGCCAATTACATCCCGCTCTGGGTCCCACTGATGGATTACATCTGATTTATTAATCTCAGTTTGCCAATTATCTTGGTTTGGATACAAGTTTTCATTCCACATGGTTTCGACCGATTGGTTGAGAATTTCCAAAAAAGCTTCGTGCGAAATTTTAATTCTTGCAATGCCTTGCATCCTATTTTTTGTAGCATATTTGGTTCTTCTCAATACCCAACAAAAAGAAGGTTTAATCCATGTAATTCTATCTAGTCCAAAGCCTTTTCCAAATGTTCCTAGTTTTACTGCAATTTCGACTGTTTCTGGTTTAAAAGCCTGATAAACAAAAACTCCTTCCTCGTCATAATCAACATATATCAGTTTATTCATCGTAGTATCTAATTTCCGATTCATCACTATATCCCTTAAAAGTAGGAAAACAGACTCATTAAAAAACAAAAAAAACACTCCTTTCGAAGTGTTTTAAGTTTTTAGAGTACAAAAATCATTAAAAATATATTCTGTACATCAAGTTCGGATAAAAGCCACCTTTAGTGGTATAACCTATCGAATTAGGTTCCGACTCATCATAATATTCAGAGATTTTTCCTTTTGAGTCTGTTATATTATCCAACACCAGTGTTAGTTCGTGGGTAGCTTTAGGCTTGTTCCATTTGTAGTTAACAGATAGAATTAAATAATAAAAATCATCGAGTTTGCTTTCGTAAGCTTTGTTGTAATCCCAATATCTATTGTTTTCTGGATCGACTGCTAAATTCCCGTTTTCATCTCTTAATAGTGGAATAATTTTTTGCCCACCACCAATAAAGAGCTTGGCATTTATCCCAAAAGTCTGGTTATGCTTTTTTCCCCAACCCTGATACTCTTTACCACCAATCATGTTGACCATGTAATTATTATTATATCTTGTATTTCGCTCAATACCATCTTTAGCTGTGTAAAGCGACTGATAAACTGACGTGTTAACTAAGAAATAATAGTTGTTGGCAAAAAATCGCTCAATGGTAAATTCAACGCCATAATTACGACCTTTTCCATCATTGACTAAATCTACATACCTAAAGTCTTGCCCTTCGTTAATTGTTGAATAATAGCTCGAATCGTTGTTTTCTACTGGCAAATTGTACAAATGCTGATAGTAAACTTCTGCTTTCAGCCTGATGTTTTCAGAGAAATACTTTTCGTAACCGAGCACAAAATGATGCGCTTTTAAAAGGTCTAAATCTTTATTGGGTTCGGTGATGGTGCCATCTTCTAGCTCAACCTTTGCAAAATAGTTATGTATACTTTCCATATTGCTATGCATGCCATAGCCAAATGAAAGGGCACTATTTGAAGAATAATTCCAGTTTACAGAGAATCTTGGTTCAAGTGTGCTTTTGTTGTTATATAGCACATTCATATTATGCAAGCCGGTTACAATTGATAAGTTATCATTCACATTGTATCTCCAACTCACAAAGTTTCTAAGTGTACCTACTCTTTCATCAAAATCCATTAAAGTGACTCTGGCTGTCTCGTCCTCATTGAGTTGGCTTTGGTAATAATCGTAATAAAACAAAGCATACTTTGACCCGATCTGGATTTTATGTTTTGCACTAATTTTATGATGATAAGTAACCGCAGCTCGATAAACACTTTTTCTTATTCTATTGGTAAAATTCAATTTGCTACTCAACACAGAATCTTCTTCCGAATTATCTGTATCAATTAAAGGTTCGTAGAGCTCTAATTCGTAAATATCATCATCGATCCCTTCATTAGAATAAAACAAAGTTGATTTCAGATAATTATTTGGCGTAATATTGATGGTATGGTTAATCCCTGTATTTAGTAAATGCGCTTTCTTATCATAATCTTCTCTTATGTTGCTGCGCATGGCATTATCTCCGGGAGTATTCCAATCTATTGGAGTTACATCCTCAATCGAAAACTTACTAATGCCACCTAAACCAAACAATGAAAACGTTCCAGCCTTTTTGGTTGGCAACACAATCTTATAAGAGGCATCTTGATAATTCGGGATTCCCTGCACATCAGTTAAACCCAATTCACTGGCAACTGCTAAGGTAGAATACCTGTAGTTTACTAGATAAGAGCCATTGTAATTTTTACTAAATGGACCTTCTACAGTAAAATCTGTTCCCATTGTGCCGATTCCTGCCACCGCCTCAAACTGCTCGTTGTTACCTTGTCGAAATTTTACATCATAAACACCAGAAAGCACATCGCCATATTCAGAAGAAAATGCACCAGTATAAAAATCTGATGTAGCTAACATATTATTATTCAATGCACTAATTAATCCACCAACTGCATTTTGGTCGGCAAAATGGTTAGGGTTGGTAATCTGAACTCCCTCCAATCTCCATTGCATGTATTTGGGTGAATTTCCTCTTACGATAATATCATTATTACCATCTTGCGAACTGGTAACCCCAGTAAAGTTCGACATAATTCTGGATGGATCGTTAAATCCACCGGGATATCGGTTAGTTTCTTCAGGCGAAATCGATCTGGCACTCACCACAGACATTTCGTCTAAAGCTTGACCTTTAATGCCTGTTGCCGTTACATCAAGCGTTTCCATTTCCAAAGTCGATTCTTGAAGATATAAATCCAACATCACTTCTTTACCTGAGTTCACCAACACATTTGGCACTGTAATCGGTTTGTAACCAATGTAGGTAATATACAAGCTCACCCTACCAATGGGAATATTGCTTAATTTAAATTCACCTTCCTCATTGGTAACTGAACCCACTATCGGATCGGTTTCTAAAATTCGAATAGTTGCTCCAATAAGTGGCGTGTGTGTATCTAAATCTTTTAAAGTTCCTCGAATGGTTTGGGTATATTTATTTTGATTGATAGAAGCTGAATCATCCGGCTCTGTTGGTGTAATTACAATTGTTTCATCTACCTTTTTATATGTGAGATTGGTGTCTTTCAAACTCTCATCGAGTACTTCTTCCAAAGAAGCATTGCTCAGCGAAATATCTTTGGGAGTATACTCACTTAATTCTTCATGGTTGTATATAAAATTAATATCTGATTGATTTCTTAATTCGTTGATAATTGTTTCTAAAGTAGCTCTTTTAAGCTGTATGTTGAAAGTGACATTTTGCGCTGCCGAATACAAAGACAGGCACAAAAAAAGAGCAATCAAACTGATCTTTTTCATTTTTTGATTTTAATAAAGATGTAAATCTTTTTTCTAAATAATTGAATAAAATTGGATTAGCTAAGCTATTGTATTATAAAATCACGATCGTTTCTTCTTCTAGTTCAAATTTCACTTTGGTGGTCATTTCCAGCATTTTAAAAATAGATGAAATCTGAGCTGTATTGTTTATCCTACCAGTAAAATGAAATTGCTTGGCTTGTTCATTTTCAAAGGAATATTCAAAATTATACCAGCGGGCAAGCTTCCGCATTACGGTTTCTAAATCTTCGTTTGCAAACTCTATTTTCCCTTCTACCCAAGAGGTATACACATTCGTATTGACCTGATTTACAAGTAAGTCTGTATTTTGTTTTGTATACACCGCATGCTCATTATGTTGCAATATTTTCTGTTCTTTGGATGTACTTAATTGAATACGACCTTCTACCAAAGTTGCTGTTGCAAGTGGCTCAGCTTCGTAATTAGAAACATTAAAAGTTGTTCCTAAGACCCTGATATCCAAACTATTCCCATTTACAATAAATGGTTTGCCATTGTGAGCCACTTTAAAGTATCCTTCCCCTTCTAAAAATACTTCTCTAGTACTATCAGTAAAAGCGATTGGGTATTTTAGAGATGATGCCGCATTGAGCCAAACTTCTGTACCGTCTGCCAATGTCAATTGATAACCTCCACCTACTGGAGTTTTCAGTTGATTAAAAACCAACTCGATTTTTTCAGCTGTACTCTCATTTGAATCCGCAACGGAAGTATCTTGAGTATATGTAAGTACATTGTTATGGTTAATAATTTCAGTTGCTCTTTGCTTAATATTTTCTTGCGCTGTTTCTCCTTCTAAATCGATATCAGTTCCATCTTCTAAAATTAGCGTTGCCTTCTGCGAACCTGGTTTAACCACTTTGTCAATTCTGCTCAAAACATCTTCTTCTGTAGAATTCAAATAGAAATACATTACACCTGCTGCTAGGAATAATGGCAATAAAATCGCCGCAGCATATCGCCAATATTTTTGAGTTTGTAGTTGAACAGTTTTCGTTTTAAACAGCTTTTTTTCCATCAATGCCCAACTCTTTTGTTGATCAAATAATTGATAGATTTCTAGTTTAGATAGAAGCTGTTCGTTGCCAACTATTTTCTGGAATAATTCAGCATTTTCTGTAGACGCATTAATCCAATGTTGTAACTCAGTTTCTTCTTCCGGAGAAATTGAATTTCTAATTTTCTTACTGATTAATTCTGCTATGTAAAAATGCTGTTCCATCCAGTTATTTTAAATACACACCTAAAACAACCAAAGCCTAAAACAGGGTGAAGAGAATTTTAAACTTTTTTAAAAAAAATAAATATCACAAAGGATTAAGTTGCAAAATACTGATTTTCAGAAAGTAAAAACCACTATTATTATTCAATAAAAATTTACAAAGTCAGTAAAATGGCATTTAAAGGTGGAGATAGTTTTTGTTTTAGTTTACTGTAAGCGATCTTTTTTTGTGTCTTTACAGTATTTTCTGAAATATCTAATTGCTCAGCTATTTCTTTATTCTTTAAACCTTTGAGGGCCAACAACATAATCTGTTGAGCAGATTTTGGCAGTTGAGAAATTTCTTGGTAGAGTTGATTAAATACCTCTTCTTCAATTACATGTTGGGTGAAAAATTGATCAGATTCCAGTTCGTAAATGAGGTTTTGTTCATGCTTTTGTTTTACTGTTTGATGCTTTAAATAATTGAGACATTTGTTTCTTACTGAAGTGTATAAAAATGCCTTAATGGCGCTCTCGTTTTCAAAGTTTTCTCCTTTCTCCCAAAAGCTAACAAATGCTTCTTGCACCAAATCTTCAGCTGCAGAAACTTCATTGAGGTATTTATAGGCAAAAGCACAAAGAGCATTAAAAAACTTATCAAAAATGAGTTTAAATGCCTTTTTATCTAATGCTTTTGATTTAGTGAATTGCGGTTTTTCCAAGAATCACAGAATTTTACAATTGCCAATTTTAAGTTTATAAGATCAGACACAGTAGGTAATTTTAATTAATATTGAATCTACAAAACAATCGAATAGATTAAAATTTTATCTCTTAAAGACATTAACACATCATTAAATCTTACCATGCAACCAACAAATATTGCTCATATTAATAAAAACTACGGTTGGTTTCTTGGATCATTTGCAGACAATCAACTTCATAAACATTATGCTATACAATTGAGTATTGCTATTGAAGAACCTATCCGATTAAGTCTACCTGAATTCAATATTGAAACTGATAAAGCCATTTTTATACAGCCAAATGTTGCGCACCAGTTATCATGCAAAGGTAATCACTTGCTTGTTCTGATAAACCCGACATCTTCCATTGGGCATTTTTGGCACCGATATTCTTCCAAGCAACTACTAGAAATTGACACTCAACTGGTTAAAGACTTAAAATTACTTGTTTCTAAATATCTAGCCAGCAAAATAAAAAAAGAAGAATTTATCGATCAATTAAACTGTCAAATCCAAAAATACGATTGCCATTGCGAAGACTATATCCATTCTGGAGATGAACGAATTGAGAAGGCAATTGATTACTTAAACCAAAATTCTGAAAGAGTTGTACCCCTCACAGAAATCGCCGAACACTGCCATCTCTCGACTGATAGATTTCAACATTTGTTTCGAGAAATCACTGGTCAAACTTATAGGCGAGCTCAACTTTGGGTGAAGTTGATGACGGCTTTACTTCAGCTAAAAACTCAGCCACTCACTACAATTGCACATAATTGCGGCTTTGCTGATAGTGCTCATTTTAGTCGCACATTTAAAGAAAGTTTCGGTTTTTCGCCAAGAGAATTTTTAAAACTTAGCCAGTTTGTTCAAGTTTAGCTTAACACTTCAATTGATTTTTGCATAGATAAAAACTTATAAACGATGCAAGAATACCTAAAAGAAACAAAGCTACTAAACTATTCAAATCCAGCTATTCAAAAGTTGATTTCTGATAGAAATTGGCTTATGTTGAAAGAGGAAGACAGATTAAAAGCTATTTACAATTTTGTGAGAGACGAAATACAATTTGGCTATAATATAGATGACAATATTAGTGCAACTCAGGTTTTGCAAGACGGTTACGGACAATGTAATACAAAATCGGTTTTGCTAATGGCTTTGCTGCGATCTGTAAACATACCTAACAGAATTCACGGTTTTACTATCGATAAAGCATTACAAAAAGGGGCGATTACAGGCATTTGGTATCAACTTTCACCAAAAAATATTCTGCATAGTTGGGTTGAAGTTTACATAAATGAGCAATGGTATTTTTTAGAAGGCGTAATTCTGGATAAAGCCTATTTAAAGGCATTGCAAAAGAAGTTTGCCAACTGTAAAACCACATTTTGCGGCTATGGAGCTTACACTGATAATTTTGAGAAGCCAGCCATTGAATGGAATTTTAACAACACATTTATTCAAGATAAAGGCATCAATCAAGACTTTGGATTGTTTAATAGCCCAGATGAATTTTACCAAAAACATGGTCAGCAGCTTAATCCAATAAAGAAGTTTGTATTCAGAAAACTAGTAAGGCATTTGATGAATAAAAATGTAAGAAAGATTAGAGCATCATATCAAAAAATTCCGAAATCAATCATAACAAATACTTCTCTATCCGCTTAAGAAAAGCCGCTTTATAAGACTGACTGATCGGAATATGAGCTTTTCCAATAGAAATATTATTCTGTATCACTTTGTCGATTTTAGTCAAGTTTACAATAAAAGATTGGTGAACTCTAAAAAAGTTTGATGGCAATTGAGTTTCAATCTCTTTCATTCTTTTGTAGATCAGGTGCTTCTGAGATTTTGTTTGAATACTAATGTATTCCCTCTCTCCTTTTACATACAGAATATCATCAAACTCGATGCGAATAAACTCTGTTCCCGACTTAATGTATAGCCAATCTATATTTTCTGAAGTACTGTGGTCAACTTGTGGTTTTTCAGAGCTGAGTAAAGAAAATGCTTTTTGAATCGCAGATGTAAACCGAACAAAAGTGATTGGCTTTAAAAGATAATCTATCGCGTTTTTCTCATAGCTTTCTACTGCATATTCAGAATAAGCAGTAGTAAATATGATACCCAATCGATCTGAAATGATGGAAGACAAATCCATTCCATTTAACATGGGCATGTTTATATCCAGCAAGATTAGATCAACAGAATTATTCTTTAAAAAATCGAGCGCTTCAATGCCATTGTAACAACTTTTTTGCAAGCTTAAATAAGGCAATCTTTTAATGTAAGACTCCAACAACAAAACCGCATTTGGCTCATCATCTACAATTAGGCACTTGAGTTTCATCTTATTGGAATTTTAAGCTTGGCAGTAAATTCAATTTCGTTGGAATTAGTACTCATTTCATAATCTTTATTATACAACAATGATAATCTAGCTTCTAAATTTCTCAATCCAAAACCACTTTCATTGCTGTTCTGTAATGGTGATTTTAGGCTATTTGTCACTGTATAAACTAGGTAATTCTCTACTGTTTTTATCGAAATCTTAACTTCATTATCAGTTTCATTCTTTTGAATGCCATGCTTAAAAACATTTTCAATAAAAGGGATAAGCAACATAGGTGGCACTAAAATCATCTCGTTTACTTCAATTTTTTTTTGAACTTGTACCGGAAATCTCATTCTGATGTTTTCGAGATTTATATAGTTATTGATAAAGTTTAACTCCGTTGCAATGGTTACTTTCTGCTTTTTACTTTCATCAATAAAATAGCGCATCATGTCTGAGAGTTTACTCAACATTTCGGCTGCTCTGGGCGATTCACTTTCGGTTACATAGTAAATATTATTGAGTGTGTTAAATAGAAAATGAGGTTGAATGTGAAACTTTAATCGATCGAGTTCAGCTTCGGTTTGCTTTAGTTTTTCCATTTTGCTTTTGCCAAGTAAATGAAAGTAACTTTGAGTATACCTCAACAAAACACTAAATGCCAGCAGCGACATTACAGTAATGAATCTGTATAAATGAATATACCATTTTACTGTAAATCCCTCTCTATTTGGATACAAATAATCATACAACTCATATGTAGAGTAGGTCCACAAATAGGTAAATACTAAAATAGAAATGCTGCCCAAAGTTATTATCAATCCACGATTTTTTCGCTTCTGAAAAGCAGGGATTAAGTACAAATAGCAGAGATAAATAAAGGAAGCATAAAAAAAGACATTGAAAACTGAAAAGATGAATGCTGCATAAAACTGCTGATATTCTGCCCAATAAAATGTGAGCTGAAAAACAAAGAAAAGCAACCAAGCACCAACCTGAATCTTATTAAAAGTCCTCCTTTGTTCAATAACTTCTTCCATAAATCGAAAAATAGAGATTGAAGCAATGAGTAGCAAAAGTTTTCAATACTTGGCCTAAAATATTCAACAATTGAGCTTATTGAACAAATTTCGCAACATGCTTAAAATATCTTGCTATCGATTGAAAAGAGTAGAGATTGAAGAAAATATCCATTAGAGTTGCTGAGAACTATAAATTTTATCTCAATCTATGAAACACACTTTTCTATTCTTTCAATTTGTAATTATTGCATTTTGCGCACAAGCTCAAATAGATTCCTTAAATACAGCAAACAATAAACTGCTCACTCAAAACTTAAAAACCGGAACAAATACTTACCTTATCTATTTTCAAGATTCATTAAATGGTCCGAAATATAACTTTTCAATTTGGGAAAGAAGCTTATCAAAAAAAGAGCTTTCAGGCAATCAAGTCTATCAATTAGATTGGAAGAGGTTTACATCAGATAAAGCATCTACTATTGAATACGAGATAATTTTAGAGGCAAAAACCTTTACTCCGATTAGCGAAAAGGTTGCTGGAGAAGTTCAAAAACCTGAAAAGCAATTCGTTAAGAAACATTTTATTTATAATGAAAATAAGATGTATACAAACACAGATACATCTAAACACAATCAGCCGGAAGTAAAGATTGAAGACTTACAACATTCTTTCAATTGGGAAGCTGACTTGGAAACTTTTAGCATTTTACCATTGGCTAAAGATAAAAGTTTTGCCATCTGCTTTTATCATCCTGGATCAAGTACGCCACCAACCTATTATTTGTACAAAATTGTTGGAAGCGAAAATGTGACTTTTAACAATCAAGAAATTAGCTGCTGGGTATTAGAAATTGACTATGGAAGCCATAACAGCAAAGCAAAATTTTGGATAGATAAATCCACTCATCAGGTATTAAAAACTCAAGATATTTTTCCCGGTGGTTACCGATTTAAAACCCTATTGAGTAATTAATTAGATGCCATTTATTAGAAAGATCAACAGTTAATTTCAATTCTGTTGATCTTTTTTCATTAAAACAAGAAAAAATTATTGATATAGCAATTACATAATTTTGGATTATGTGTTTGTAAAATTGTAATAGTATTCTATACTTGCACCCCAAAACCCTAATATTAGGGAGGGCAAAATTACAATCAACACAAACCAACGCATAAATGATCCAAGAGAAGGAGAAAATTAATCGCATTGCCATCTTGCTTCCCAACAAGCCTTTTTTTGGTGCAATGCTCGTTCAACTTCCTTTGTTTCAACATTTAAAGAGTAATTTCCCCAATGCAAAAATTTATGGTTGGTCACCTGTAACGCAAGCAAAGTTTTTTAAAGACAATGGTGTGTTGGATGATGTAATTCCGTTTGGTAAACAAAAGTTTAAGATCATTTCTCAAATACGAAAGTGGAATCCTGACATCATCATCAACATGAGGCGTATGTCTGAGTTTTCGCATTTAGTAGTTTCGCTTAGTGGATTTAACACTTACAAAGTTGGTTTTGAGACTAGCTCACCTTTAAGAGTTGTATATAACAAACTACAAGCTTACCAAACTGGCAACTATCTGGCATACAGGTATTTAAACTTATTAAATGCTTTTAACATCAGCATTAAGTTTGATTTTGATAAAATTAAACAGCTAAAAGAAAAGGCTACTTTCACATGCGATAAACCATTTATTTGCCTTATGCCTGCTGGTGGTGAAGGTGAGCATAAAAGATGGGGAATCGAAAACTTCTGTAGAACCTGCGAATTGATTTCAGAAAGACATCCTGAAATGCAATTTGTGTTTATTATGGGTAGCAAAGAAGAAGTTTACCTCCCAACCATTAAGAATACTTTAAATGAAAAGGCTTTAACTTTCATCAATCCTAAAATTGAAGAAATAGCTAAAATCGTATCGGATGCTAAAGTGACCATCAGTAACGATTGTGGTCCGGGGCATTTGGCTCAAATGTGTGAAGTAAATTTTATAAGTGTTTGGGGATGGAAAGGCGGTGAGTCTCCTTACATTAGAATTATTGAATGGTTTTTTGCGAGACCCAATGCGCATAGCATTTTACCTCACGATACACAAAAAGATATTAAAACAATTCCACCAGATAATATAGCACGGTTAGCAGTGCAATATATATAACTTTAAATTAGCAGAAAAGCCCTTTTTTAGCCTAATTTCGAAGAATATTATAAAATTTAAGTATTAAATTATTAGCCATTCCCGTTAGTTCCTCATTGTACTTTTTAAATATTTAATTTAAATATGGGGAAATTTCTAGCCTTAACTTGCACTTTTTTAATTTCATTTTTTTCCTTCAACTTTTCATGTAAATCTCAAGCATTAACTCCACCCGGTGGTGATTGTAATACAGTATTAAATTTCGATGGAATAGATGATTACATACAACTCAATTCAGTTTTAGATATCGGTAATATTTCAAATACGGTTGAATTATGGGTTAAAATTCCAGAAGTAGGAACTGGTAACCTTACAGCTGGGGAGAGAGTTGGAATTATATTAGGTAATTACAACAATAATCCTAACGCAGGTTGGGAAATTCATGATGACGGCCAACTCAGACTTTATTGGAATAGTTATCCTGATGTATATGGAACTACAGACCTGAGGGATAATCAATGGCATCACATAGCTTTTGTCAGAGATATGAACAGTAGTACGCTAAAAGCCTATATTGATGGAGAAGTTGAATTTGATTATTCTTATGGTGGAGTAAATTTAGACTTCGTTACTACTCATAGAATTGGTGCAGACAATAGAGGTTCAGGCACTCCTTATTTTCATGGTTCAATGGATGAACTTAGAGTATGGAGTGTAGCTAAAAGCCAAGAAGAAATTCAAGCGGCAATGAATAATACATTAGATGGTACAGAAGATAATCTTGAAATGTA
Organism: Thalassovita sp.; assembly: GCA_002729595.1. Classification (GTDB taxonomy): domain Bacteria; phylum Bacteroidota; class Bacteroidia; order Cytophagales; family Flammeovirgaceae; genus Chondrinema. Next base: position 17,864 of record PBYL01000044.1, read on the forward strand.
TCTTGACTTTCAGGATGGTGTTAATTCCGAATCTGTATATGACCTCAGTTCAAATTCTTTTCAAGGTACTACCTACAATATTGATGTAGAAACAAGCTGGCAAACTTCAGCTGGTGAAATTGGTGGATCAAGCAGAGTAGTTACCCTTGCTGCTTCATGTGAGGCTTATGAATGGTTTGGTGAAACCTACGAAACTTCCGGATTTTATTACAAAGTTTTAGAAAACAGCTATGGTTGCGATAGCATTTTAGTTCTTGATTTTAACAAACTAGAATCAAGTACAGCTACTTATGAAGCTACCGGTTACATCAGCTACGAATGGATAGATGGTAATATCTATACTGAGGATAATAATACAGCCACCTACACTATAGATAATTATTTGGGTTGCGATTCTGTGATTACGCTAGATTTAACTATTGAAATACCAGCAGTTGGTGGCGGAGAATTTGATAACAATTGGGCTTATAATATTGCTGAATCAGAAATTTATAGTGAAGCCACCTCTATTTCTACAGATGCAAATGGTAATATTTTTACAACTGGCTTTTTTGTTGGAACTGCAGATTTTGATCCAACAGAAAATGTCAACAGCTTAACCATAAACGAAGGTTCATTTATCCAAAAACAAGATAGCGAAGGCAATCTACTATGGGCAAAGAAACTAGATATATCATCTGGTTATTTGTATTTGAATGGTAATGTTCCAGATATAAATGACGATCTATACATTATTGGTGAGTTTAGTGGTACTCTCCATTTAGGCACAGATGAAGAGCCTTATGATTTAACTAGTATTGGATCTCAAGATGCATATATTCTAAAACTAGATTCTGATGGGAATTTACTTTGGGCAAAACAATTTGGAGGTACTGAAACTTATACAAATCTTAGTTCAATAGATACAGATGCAAATGGTAATCTTTTTCTCACAGGCGATTTTCAAAATACGGTAGATTTTAATCCTGGTGAAGAAACATTTGAAATAACCTCACAAGGAAGTACCGATATTTATATTGAAAAACTAGATACAGATGGAAACTTTGTTTGGGTAAAAACTATGGGAGGCTCCAATTCTGATCATGGTAAATCAATTGCTGTAGATGCAGACGGCAATGTATATTCAAGTGGTCATGCACAAGGTACAATAGATTTTGATCCAAGTGAAAATACGTATGAGTTAACACCTTCTGGGTTTCAAATTGTATATGTACAAAAACTAGATACAGATGGAAACTTTATCTGGGCTCAAAGTATAGAATCTGACGATTACATTTATACCTACTCTATGGTTACAGACATCTATAATAATGTATTTATTTATGGAACCTTTAATGGTACAGTAGATTTTGATGCTAGCGTAGATACTTATGAATTAACCGCTAATGCAGATGTCTTTTTACAGAAATTAGATGTAGATGGAAATTTTATCTGGGCACAGAAAATCGATGGAATGATTAGCGACATATTTTTAAAAACGATAGCTACTGACGAAAAAGGATATGTATATCTAGCCGGAACTTTTACAGGTACTTTCAATTATACATTAGATGGTAATGAGCTTGAATTGACCTCTATTGGCGAACAAGATGCTGTTATTCAAAAAATGAATAATGATGGTGAGATTATTTGGGTGAAGCATCTTAGAGAGACAGAAGCCTATGTAGAGGCTTATTCTATTTCTGTTGATGATAACTCTAATGCTTTTATAGCTGGCTTATACACAGGTAATTTAGGTTTTGATGAAACAGAATTCAGCTTAACAGGTAGAGGTTATGGAACTGGTTATTTACTAAAGCTAACCTGTACTGCTACCACAAGCACAGATATAATTGAAGCTTGCAGTAGTTACAAATGGATTGATGGAATCACCTACACAGCATCTAACAATACAGCAACTTATACTACTACCAATATGATGGGCTGTGATTCGGTAATTACACTTAACTTAACCATTTTACAACCGACTACTTCAACTGATAAGGTGGTTTTATGTAGTGAAGACAGTTACGAGTGGATCGATGGAATCACCTATACAGAAAACAACAACTCTGCTACTTTTACTACTGTAAATGAAGCTGGTTGTGATTCGGTAATTACACTCAACCTAACTTTTGCAGAGCCTTCAGCAACAACAGATGTGATCGCAGCTTGTGGTAGTTACCAATGGATTGATGGTATTACTTATACCGATTCTAACAATTCTGCTACTTATACTACCACCAACATGTATGGTTGTGATTCGGTAATTACGCTGAAGCTTACAATTACTAATGTAAATACTGGAGTATCTTTAGATGGAACTGTACTTACAGCCAGTGCAGACGATGCAAGTTACCAATGGCTAGATGCTGATAACGAACCAATTTCGGGTGCTACTGGCAAAACCTTTACTCCTACCGAAAATGGAAGCTATTCTGTAATTGTTACTCAAAACGATTGTTCAGAAACTTCTGAAAGCATCGAATACAATGTGCTTGGTGTAGTGAAAAGCACATTTGAGAAAAACATTATCGTATACCCGAACCCAACCTATGGAGAAGTTGAAATAGAAATAGGTGAAACCATTCAACAAATGGATGTTCGCGTAATGAATCTGACTGGGCAAGTTATAATGCAGAAAGTATTTAAAAATACTGGCAACTTCGAAATAAATATAGATGGAGCTACAGGTATCTATTTTATTGAAATGATATCTAATGATACCTCAGGCAAATCTAGATCTGCAATTATCAGAATTGTGAAGCAATAAGAACCTGATATAGCAGAATTAAAAAAGCGCTTCGATTGTAAATCGAAGCGCTTTTTTTTATTGATGGAATCTAAAATCAAGATCAACTATCAAGTTGCTTTTTCACCAAATTATCCTTCAACTTAAGGAATAGAAAAGATGAAACTAACAGCAACACTCCTACTATAATAAACACTATTACTTTTTGTATAAGCACTAAATCTTTTAAATCGAAGAAGAAAAGCTTTAGCAACACACCAATAAATAATGGTATGTAAATCTTACTAGCAAAAGTATATTTAATATTGATTGTATGGAAAAGTAAGATAATTCCATGAGCCACCAATGTTACTGTAAGTATAGTTTGAAAGTGTGCATTAAAAGCAGCATAAATCAAACTGGTATATATAAATATCAAAAATGCCTGAACAAAAATAAAGTTGGTTTCCCAGATGTTTTCGGAATGTCTGGCGATAAACATGGTCTTGCGACTGTACGCGATCCAACATAAAACTGCACCAACTAATAAAAATGTAAAACCCGCTAACCATGAGTAACTTGATGTATAGTAAAAGACAAAACCACAAGCAGCTGCGATTAAACCTAACCCTAAAAAGTAAGGTCTACCAATGTGTTTTCTAACTGGATATACATTTTTTCTGAACTGAAGGATCAATAAAAAGTAAAGTGAAGTGATGGCCATAGCGAATGAAAAATCTCTCAGATAATTCACGCTTCCTAAAAATATAACTAAGCCCACAAAATAGACATTGTAGGTAAATAACCAGCCCCACTTGATGTGTTTATACCCTTTTCTTGTAAATCCTTTCTTATAAAAATGAATAGTAAATACAATGACCAAAGCAGTTAGAAATACTAATACATTTTGACTTAGTACAGCAAAGTAAGTCGCACCAAGCAATAAGATATAAAACTCTAGTACAAGAGATTTTGTCTTGGTTATTTCATACAACACAAATGGGAAAATTAATGAAACCCAAAATGCATAATCCAGATACTCAGGGAAATTCCTTCTTACTCCACTTAAAAATACTATTGGAATTAATAAGTAAAAGAGCTTTCTACTTAATGCAAATGGCAATTCGTAAATAGGATTTTTGATATAAGAAGTATTCAAGTTCTGTAGAAGGAACATGGTAGCTGCTATTTCGATCATAGCGATTTTTGCATATAAAGTCTGTGCTGCAAAATGGTAGGCTCCACTGGTTGCCATTGATTCGAAAACTGCTAAAAACAACAATCCAAAAACCAAAAAACCAATTGTACTTGCAATACTGTTCTTAAGCCATTTACCTAATAGGATATATAATACAGCAACTACCAATGCAAAATTAGCTGTGTATTCTTGCATAAAATAGTAGCCCACTAACACATAATCTAATACAAAGTATAGGAGTGCAAGATTGAGTATAATAGCAAGATTCGCAGTTTTGTCTTTCTTAACTTTTGAATGAACCAAGTATATTATTAGGAATACAAATGGAATTCCAAGAAAGGCAATAGAAGTCTGTTGATTAAATACTTCTGCCCAACCATCATACTTAATAGTATAGATTACATCAGTTGAAGTATCGTACAATACCCAGCCAAAAAGACCTAATAAGGCTAATTTACCAAAGTTCGCTTTGCTATATTTATTGGTTAGCAACAGTAAGCCGCTTAAAACTACAACTGGATAGAAGAACCATGCTTCAAAGAATATAAATAAAGGTAGCAAAATCGCTAGCGAAGAAATAACACAAGCAGCTTCGTGGTAAACTGTTACCAATAGCAATTCGGAGTTTTTTAATGTTACCTTCATCCTATCTGTTAGTATTACAAACAGATTTGTTACTACCGCCAAACCAATTACTGAGTACCAAGTAACCCAATTAAACTCTAAGTCTGGCCAATTTTGGAAGATATTGTAAACAGGCTCACCAGTTTGAACAACAGCTAATACAAATAAGAAAAATGCTTCTTTTCGTACTTTGCTGCTTTTATACAAGTAACCAATGTATAAGAGCATTACCGCTTCCAATGCCCAGAACAGGTTGATAAGTGATTTATCTAACCAAATAGCTCCTGCTAAGGCAACTATTGATGCTGAAATAGTTAAATAAACTAACCAAAGTGAAGATTCTAGTCTTTTTCTCTTGAAGATGGTTATTGCTATAAATGGCAAAGCATTTAATAAGTACAGCAATGCTAAACCATTAGAATATGGATCAACTTCAAAATCGTATTGCTCAATAATGCCAAACAAGAGCACAACCACAAAACCAGCTAACCAAACTACATCTTTAGTAGATTAAGAATCTTTTAAATGCTTAACCTTTTTAAACAGCAGTACATAATAGAATAGGTAAGCAAATAAGTGAAGAAATACGATTTGAATAACCGTATCAATCTGTGTGTAGTCTGTCCAGAATACGCCTTCTAATGTAAGGGTAACGGTAACAAACATCAGATTTCGGAGCATTTTCCAATGTATCTTTTGGCTCAACCAAACTACCGAAACACTTAAAAACCACAAGTACACAAAGTAAACTAATGGGATGTTTTCTGATTGGATAAAGAATGGACAAAAGACACCACCTAGCAATGTAAGAACAGCAATTACTTTTGTTTCCATCCAGATAGCGAAACCTAAAGCAAGTGCAGTGTTGAGTACAATTAACCCGTACTCCCACCAAGTACCATAACCTGAGCCAGTTTCTACACCAGCCAAATAATAGATGATCAGGTAATTAAGTATGAGAGCCAATGCAACTAGCGCAGAGCCAAATTCTTGATATAAGCTTTTCTTTTTGTATAAAAATAAGCCTAACCAGCCAAGTGCGAATGTTGGAATAAAGCCACTTCCAATTTTTAAAGCCTGAGGCAAATTGACAAAATAAGTAGACAGGGCATATTGCAATAAAAATCCTGAACCTAATAAAATGGCAACTATCCCTCCTACCGTCATAAAGAAAACTGGTAGCTTGTCTTCTTTTTTGTAGTGAAGATAGATTTTACCAATAAAATCAAATAGATCGTGAAATATCGGTGAGATTGAACTGATAATAGCAGCAATGGCTTTTTCAAACTCGCTTGGCCCCTTTTTAACTTTTTTCTTAGGAGGCTTCGGAATTCTAGCAACTGGTGTAGGAGGTGCAAAAAACTCTTCTTTTATTTCCTCTTTAACAGGCTCTTCTTTTGGTGCCTGCTTTTCAGTTTGCTCTTCTGCAATCGGTTCTTTTACTTCATTTTCAACAGGTTCTTTTTCTAGATTTTCTTTTGGTAATTCAACCTGTACTTGTGGCGGTACTATTTGTTCTTTTGTAACTTCGAGCTTTTGTTCTTCAAATGGTTTTATGGGAATCTGTTCACCTAAAGCTTCAAATCGCTTCTCAAAATCTCCCATCCGTTTATCAACCACCCATTTGAATTGCTCAAAATCTTTCTTAAGTTTTTCGAGTTCACTCATTTCAATTCGTTGTTAAGCTCCACTATCCTTTTTAGGCAATTTTTCATCAACAGCACTTCTTTACCTAACTATAGGATAATAGATTTCTTACGAATATTCTAGCATATTTGTTGACTAAAATTGTACAATTTTAATGTAAGGTTGCATTTTACATTCATAACAACTTGCATAATCACATCAGAACTCTATTTTTTTATATAGATTTAGAAATTATTCCCCCTAGTTTAACAAATCAAGAACTGTATCTTCTACACTTCAATATTAAGTGGGCGAAGAGTAGCTTTGGATGATAAACTCTAACTCTGATTATCAACAATGATAAAAACATTTACTTCAATAATATTACTGCTCTGTTCATTGAGCTTAGCAGCACAAAAGAAAGATACCAAAGTAATTTTTGTAATTGCTGATGGGATTTCGGCAGATGCTTTAGAAAAAGTAGAAACACCAAACTTAGATGCCCTAGCAAAAATAGGTGGATACTCGCGAGCTTATGTTGGTGGTAAAAAAGATGGCTATTCTGAAACACCAACCATTTCTGCTGTAGGTTATAACAGTTTGCTCACTGGTACTTGGGTAAATAAGCACAATGTATTTGGTAATAGTATTAAGAAACCCAACTACCGTTACTGGACAATATTTAGATATGCCAAAGAGCAAAAACCAGAATTAAAAACAGCCATTTATTCCACGTGGTTAGATAACAGAACCAAGCTAATTGGCGAAGGACTCAAACAAACTGGCAATGTAAAAGTAGACATCGCTTTTGATGGATACGAAATAGATACTACTGCTTTCCCTCACGATAAAGAAAGAATATTTATCCATAACATAGATGAATTAGTAATTGAAAAAGCGGTAGAAAGTATTAAGGCAGATGCGCCAGATTTGTCTTGGGTTTATTTGGAATACACAGATGACATGGGGCATAAGTTTGGAGATAGCGAGCAATTTCACAATGCCATTAAAATAATGGATACGCAAATTGGAAAGCTACAAGAAGCCATGACTTACAGAAAAGAGAAGTTCGATGAAAACTGGGAAATCTACATTACAACAGATCATGGAAGAGACGCTAAAACTGGTAAAAATCACGGTGGTCAATCTGATAGAGAGCGCTCAACTTGGATTGTAACCAACGCTCAAAACTTGAATGAGTATTTTAAAGAAGAAACTCCAGGTATTGTAGATATTATGCCTGCCATGATGCAAAGCTTAGGTTTAAAACCTAGTAAAGATCAGTCTTTCGAAATTGATGGAGTTTCTATTACCAATCCAATTTCTGTAGCAAAAGCAGAAGCTGACTATAAAGACGGAAATATCACACTTCGTTGGAAGTCTTATCAACCTAAAGAGAAATTGAAAATCTATGTGAGCGTAAGCAACAAATTTGCTGAAGGCGGCATCGATGAATATCAGGTCATGAAAACGGTGAGCTCCGATGATGAAGAAACTACATTGAATGTATCGTCTATGTCTTCAAAAATTTACAAAATTGTGATTGAAGGCAAGTACAATACTACTAATACATGGATTGTATTATAAAAGCCAAATGTTTTCATATTAAAGGCAGGCGATTTCGTCTGTCTTTTTTTATACAGGTGTTACTTTGTAAGTGCATCTGCGAGTACCTTTCACTATATGCTCCACTCTTTCAATCTCAACTTTATCACCTAAAACTTTGCTAAAAGTATTCAACTCGGCTCTACAGAAACCTTGACAAGAAGTGGCAGCAGCACAAATCGGGCAATGGTTTTCAATAAAGAAATAATCATTTTGGTCTTTCTCCCACTCTGCCATATAACCTTCATCAGATCGAAGTTTTACCAAAGTATCTAGTTTGCTTTCTAGATCATCTGACTTTTCTACCTGCTGCAAATAATTATTGGTTGTTTTTATTTCTCTAGCCTCAATCAGTTTATCCAAAGCCGCTTCTCCCAATAATTCTTTTACAGAATTTAAAAGTTGTATGGTTAAGTCTGCATGTGTATCTGGAAATTGTTTATTCCCCTCATCAGACAAACTGAAAAGTACTTTTGGTCTTCCAACTCCTTTTGAGAGGTTTTCAGAAATTACCAAACCATCGTCTGCCAGTTTTACCAAATGTAACCTAGCTCCTTCGTTGGTCATATCCAGTTCTTTCGCAAGTACGGATGCAGGCTGTGCGCCTTTCATCTTCAGTACCATCAATATTTGTTTTTGAGCGCTATTAATTTTCATAATATCTCTATAAAAATAATATTACAAGTAAACACTTGTTTTATTACACGAAACTACTACATTTGTAACAACAAAACAAGGCAGTTAAATAAACTGCTGTCAATAATGTAAACAAAAAAATTTAAATATCATGGCTTTTGAATTACCGGCATTACCATATGCCTACGACGCACTAAATGAATACTTTGATGCCCAAACTATGGAAATCCACCATACAAAACACCATCAGGCTTATGTAAGCAAGCTTAATGCTGCTATCGAAGGTACTGATGCTGAGGGTAAATCATTAGACGAAATAATAAAAGAAGTAAGCAAATACGG
>PBYL01000045.1 GCA_002729595.1 Thalassovita sp.
ACCCAAGCAACTGCCGCTGCTGCATCTTCTATGTATTTAGGCGCTTTAATTTTTGGATAAAGTCGGTAATTAACAGATACTACACAAACACCTTTGTTTTTGAGCGCATCGTCTATGTGTTTGTTCCCTCCAGTTAAACCTCCACCATGAAACCAAACAATAGTTGGGAAATTCTTTACATTTTCAGGATAGTAGATATCCAACTTGCATCTTTCTGCGATATAGTCGTCAGACTTTCTATCTTCTTCGCTGTAGTAAGGAACATTTTCTGTGAGTTTGTAAGTAGCTTCTTGTGCAAATACTACCATTGCCCAGCAAATTAAAAGGGCAGACATTAGTGTTTTTTTCATCTTCTATCTTCAGATTAATAATTTATTTTACTTCAATAACATAAGAAGTGATGGTTTTGATTACACTTCCTTTGGCATTACTAAATTCATATACATCGCAAAATGCATATTTTTCTCCATTTTCCAATATCATTTCGCCATTGGCGGCTCCTTCTTTTCCGTGAGTAATAATACTTTTTAATATCAATTCTTGGGTTTTAGTTGCTTTCATTCTCTCTAGCGCATTCACAAAGTCTTCTTTACCTTGTATCATTTTATCGCCAATCATATTCCAGACGATGTCTTCTGTTACAGAAGAGCTGATAAAAGCTACATTACCTTCTGCAAAAGCGATATTGAGCTCTTGTAAGAAAGTTGATTTGGGTGAGTTACCACAATTTTCTAATAAAGTGAGTTTTGCCATTTTGAGAGATCTTTTAAGAAGTCGCAAGATGGTTAAATATAAGACATGCTGATGTTTATACCGGATTAATAAAAGATTAAATCGAAGAATGGGATTGGTTTGAGGGGTTTATAAATAAAAAAACCCGAAAGGAAATTCCCTTCGGGCATACAAGAGTTTGTCTAATAACATCTGAACCAGATCATGAAATTTTAGTTAACAAATATCATTCTACTCCTGCTTCTGTTAGTGGATAGCAAAACATTACTTGTGCTAACCTGACACTCGAACCATCGTCGAACACAACTGTCAGTCTCATGGTGTTATCTTCGCGAACTATGCCAAATACGCCGGTTGCTATCCAAAAATTACCGGGACCCCAATAAGCCTCAGACCAATCGTCTAGATTTAAGTCGTAATTAAAATTGTAAGAGCTGCTTCTTTCAGCTTCTGTCAATTTAATTCCTTCGTAACCTGCCCAACCTTGTGCAGCATTAGAAGATATAGTTGGCAAATGTTGAATTTCAACAAAAATGCTATCTATCACTCTTTCATCATTAGAGTTGATGGTTACATTAAAATTGATGTCTCTGTAATTACTTTCTAGTGGGTTTGGAAGGCGAAAGGCACGCCCACCCTCTGCAAATCCTGTAGTTACTCCACCAGCACTCACCTCCCAGTTTTCTTCTGAAACTTGCGGAATTGGTGCTTCGGTAGTCGTAAAAAGGTTATCTTCTTCGCAAGAAACCAATAATATTGGCAGAGCGAAAAACAAATATCTGATGAATGATTTTATATAATTCATTGTAAAACTCTTTAAGATTCTAGATTAGTTTACATCCCAAAAAACCGGAATCGTTACATCTTGTGCATCGGTAGAAATGTTGGCATTGGCAGTCGTTTCTGTCGGTGGAATCGGGAAACGCAATGGAAATGGGCCGCTAGTAGATAAAGGTGTATTTAAATTATCTGGGTAACCCGTTCTTCTAAAATCTGTATAAGATTCTATGCCGTTTCCAAACATGGCTACATACTTTTCCATCATAATTATTTCTAGTCTTTCTTCATCTGTTGTAACTTCATTATAGACTTCCATTCTTGCTTCGATGTATTCTTCTACCCCTTCTATTGGAATTCCACTAAAAGAAGAAACATCGTTCATTGCAGAAGTAATTGCCATTTCAAGCAGTTCTGCAGGGTTGCCAGTTGTACCTAAAGTTAAAGCAGCTTCCGCTTCTATAAACTTTAACATGGTATAGGTGATCATAGGAAAGATTCCATTGCCTGCGCCTGAGGTACTTGAAACAGCCTCACAACTTCCATCTTCATACTTTCCACCAATTGGATAAATACCGAAAGTGGTTCTAGCTTCGTCATCACCAGCGCTAGAAGTTTCTCCCCCTATTCTTCCAGAAAATGTGCAAGCTTCTTGATTATAAAAATAGTAAGTCAATCTCGGATCATTATTCCCAGTTAAAACACTATTCATATAAGTTGACATGGAGTTCTCTAAACCACCAGCCGCATAATCGGCTTGATAATTTGGATGCCTATTTTCTGGAGTGTTAGAAGTACCATATCTGAGTGTAAAGTTATCTGCTGGTGCATCAATCAAATTACCAGCAGCAATTAACTGATTAATTTGTGTAGTTGCCATCGATGGATCTACCAAACGCATTTGGTTATACATTTTCAGTTTTAATGAATTTCCCATGCGTTTCCAAGCCTCCAAATCTCCTCCATAAATCAAATCATCATTACCCATTGACAATACTGATTCTTTTTCTAGATCAGCCAAACCTTCGTCAATCAAAGTGAAGATTCCAGTATAAATATCTTCTCCATTATCAATTTTAGGATCGAAGTTGATTTCTCCTTGCAAAGCTTCGGAGAAAGGAACATCACCAAATAAATCTACCAAAATGCTAAAGATATAAGCCTTTTGAAGTTTGGCAGCTCCTGCATAATTAAAGTTTCCGTTAGCCTCGCCTTGCTCAATGATGGTCTGGAAATCTATTAAACCACCACCGTACAAATGGAAACCCCAAGCATTGTTATAGGTACTTCCATCAAAACCGTAATCGTCGAATCTGCCATTAATGTAATGCTGCACCATAGTTGCCGCACCTCTTTCTAACATAGAAGAAATCCCAAGAATGGCATTTGCCTGAGCCGCTGGCAACAACAAGTTTTCGCTAGCTTCCGCAGGAAAATTTGGGTCTGTATTAATACCTAGAAAATCGCTATTACTACAAGATGTTGTAAGGAAAACAGCAGGAATTAGCGCTATTAACCATTTATATATATGATTTTTCATATTGATCTAATTTGATTTTTTTGATGCTTCTGATTGATTAGAAAGTAACCTGTAAGCTCACACCGTACCTTTTTGCATTTGGCACATAGGCATACTCTACACCTTGTATATTTCCAGAGCCTTGTCCGCTTGTTTCCGGATCGAAACCATCTGGCATGTTTGGCGCATTAAACCACAGGTTCCTACCAATTAGATTGATGGTTGCTGAACCGATAAATGTATTGGTAAGCAAAGAAGATGGTAATGTGTAACCTAAACTCACCTCACGCAACCTGATTACAGTAGCATCATAAATTGAGAATTCAGATGGTGCATTAGAAGAAGTTCTCCAGAAATAATCATTCGCATCAATGTAAATGTTATTTGGGATTTTCTCACCGTTTTCATCTAGAATTGGATTACCTAAAACATCGCCAATTACTCCCGGTAAGAGATAAGATTGCTGACGAACATCGCCTTCTGCTGTGGATGCTAACACCCCTCTTCCGCGCATTTCTGAGAGCGTGTTAGAAAGCAAATCACCACCTTGTTTCCAGTCTACTAAAGCATACAGGCTAATGCCTTTAAAGCTGATAGTATTGCCAATACCCAATATAAAGTCTGGATTCGGATTACCAATATTTACAGTTACATCTGGATTGGTTCTGTAATAACCAGTTGATGGATCGACGATCATATTACCTTCATCATCTCTAAAAACAGAAGTACCTTGAATAACTCCATATGGTTCTCCCGGCACAGCATATGAACCGATAGAAGTGAAATTACTAGAATTTGAACCTACTGATGAAAGAGAAAGTCTTTCTAAACCATCGATCAGTTTAGTAACCTTGTTATCTATCTTAGTGAAGTTGGCGAAAATATCCCACTGTAAACTATTAGTCAGTTTTACAGGTGTGATGTTTACACCTAGCTCAATGCCTTTGTTGGTTAACTCTCCAGCGTTTGTAACCTGCGAACGGAATCCAGAAGAAGGAGAGCGAGAAACTGAGAAGATCAAATCTGTAGTAGTTCTATCGAAGTATGTTGCATCAATAGTTAATCTGCTGTTGAAGAAATGAAGTTCTGTACCAAATTCAAACTCGGTAGTGAACTCTGGTTTTAGGTTTGAGTTACCCAAACTACCCTGCGTTAACAAACCGGGAACGCCTCTAAATGGAAAAACTACCGAACCTAAAAATGTACCTTCGTTAGGACTGCTATACAGTCTCGATTGTGTGCCATATATACCTGCACCGCGACCGACTCTACCCCAAGCAGCTCTCAATTTACCATAGTTTAATAGCTTACTTTGTAAATTGAATGCATCTGTAAAAATGAAACCCAATGTAGCTGCCGGATAGAAATAACTATTGTTTCCCGGTGGTAATGAAGATGACCAGTCGTTTCTGGCTGTTAAACCGAGGAACAAATAATCTCTGTAATCAACACTTATATCACCAAATACACCAACCAATCTAGACTTACCATAAGTGCTAATTAAGTTATTTGCTTGCGTTACATTTTGTGTATTGTCGATATCATCAATACCAAAAACAATAATGCCTGTGCCTTTCAGAATTTCTCTGTCTGACTCTTGTTGGTTGATGTTATGCCCAAAAGTACCTCTGATGTGGAAATCTTCATTGATATCCTTTTCGGCAGTTATTAAAAAGTTTGATTCTATCTGGCGGAAATAATATTCGTCTTGCGTGATGGAACCTATGCCATTGTCTGCCTGAGAAGATGGCGCAAAAACTTGTTTATTGGTTTGGTTATAAGCATCCATGCCTATTTTGTAGCTCACATTTAGCCAATCAGTAATGTCGTAACCAACATGTGCATTGGCAAAAACCCTGTTTAAGCGAGAAGTATATGGGTTCTCGTAAACTGAAAACAAAGGATGATCTTCGCCAGATCGGTAGTGATTGTCTTCATTATTTTCGGTAATGTATGGATATTCATACGGATCGTAAGAGCGAGGCATATACCACAGCTGAGTAGAAAAACCTGAACGAACTACGCCACCACCACCAGTTGGTGCTCCTTGCTGATCTGAGTCTATATAAGTAACTGCACCACCAATGTACAAGCCATTATCTAACTGTGCATTTCCTCCAACTTTAATGTTTGTTCTTACCAATTCAGAGTTTGGAATCATACCCTGAGTGTAAACATTACTGGCTGTTACAACTAGGTTTGCCTTCTCGTTTCCGCCTCTTATAGAAATTGAATTCTCTAGGTTTGAACCTGTTTCAAAAAAATCTTTGATATTGTCTGGATACATTCGCAATGCAACACGATTGTTTTGCCAGTCTGTAATAGAATCCAGATCATTTACAGATGGTCCCCAACTACCGAAAAAAGCATTGCTAAAAATACCAGAGCCACCTCCGGTAGTTCCGCCTTGCCCAAATCTGTTTTGCAATTCAGGAATGCCAGCCACTTTCTCTATGGTATAAGAGCTCCTAAGTGTTACCTCTAAACCTTTATTAGAGCCAGAAACACCAGATTTAGTAGTGATTAATATAACACCATTAGCAGCCCTTTCTCCATAGAGCGCAGCCGCAGCTGCTCCTTTTAGCACACTTACAGATTCAATATCATTCGGATCAATATCAGAAGCTCTGTTGGCATATGGCGCACCTGAAACCAAAGTATTATCTGTTCTGATACTAGAATTATCAAAGGGGATTCCATCTACAACAAATAATGGCTGATTACTTCCTTTTAAAGATGAAATTCCCCTAATGTTGATATTGGTTGAGGCACCCGGAGAACCATTCGAACCCTGAATATTTACTCCCGGTATTTTTCCAGTTAATGACCTTATTACATCAGACTCTGCTTTTTGAGCCAGATTTTTACCTTTAATTTCAGTTACTGCATAACCCAATGCTTTCTTCGATCTTTCGATTCCAACAGCCGTTACTATCACTTCAGAAAGTACCTGATTACTAGATTTTAGTGTATAATCTATCACTGAGTTATTTCCGATTTCAACTTCAGCAGTTTCGTAGCCGACATAACTCATAACCAAAGTTGTTGCACCTGATGGAACAGAGATTCTGTAAATTCCATCAACATCTGTTACTGTACCTTGCGATGTACCCTTAAGCAAAATTGAAACTCCCGGTAGTGGTGATTTATCTTCTTCAGAAAAGACCGTTCCGGTAATGGTTCTTTCCTGTGCCAGACTCAATTGAGAAATCAGACAAAAAGCTGACATACAAAAAAGCCTGAAGCAAATCTGTAATGATTTAATCATACGAAAAATGATTTGTTAAAAAATTAATTTGACACCCAGAAAATATGTTGTTATAGTGGGTAGGATTTCTTCAAAATTGCCAAAAATTCACAGAAAAATACATCACTAGGAATTGGTTATTTTTAGCTTAACTCCACCTCCCCTGTTTTGTAGTAAGAAGATAGAGCAATCACATACACATTGTTATAAAATATACCAGTTAGCAGAAAAATCGACCTCTTAAATAAGGAATTGATTTATAAACATTTTATTTGTGGCTTTGTAGAAGTGATAGAGAAGGTATAAATTTAATAAAACCTATCCCCCCTTTTAGAGTTATTCTGTATGTTAATTATGTTAAAAAAAAGTCAAATACAGTTAAATAACTGTTTCTTTATATCAAATTTCGTATACCTATTCACATAGAATGGGGTATTATATTATTTCAAGATTAAAACATTTACTAGCTAAAACCAGAATTATGATTTATCTATCTATTTTTTTAACTGAAAAAACATCAGTTACGTTTAAGCACTTTTCTTGTACATAGCTAGCTTTCGTTTTCATTGAAAATCGAACAAACTATTGATTTTCAAATACATAACCACATATAATTACTAATAACAGAAAGAAGTATTTTTAGTACAAATCAATTATCCATCAAGACTAAATTTAGTACATAAATAATCTCTAAACTTAGTTTTATTTACAAAGAGCGGATTGAATAATATGTTGGAGTGAAAATTTAAGGGATTGATTGATCAGTGAATTTTACCATTAAAAGTTAATATCAACCTGAAACACTTTCTCATTAGTAATATTAAAATTATATTAATTAAATTGTGGATAATATTTTGTTTTAATACCAGACGAGAGTGAACATAAAAGCAAAAGTGTATTTTTTCTCTTTCAGTTTTTATC
>PBYL01000046.1 GCA_002729595.1 Thalassovita sp.
AAAAAGAGATGATTTTGAAGGAGAAAGAATTACCCGAAGGCGAAAGAATGGACTTTGTTTCTGTGGTAACTCCAAATCACATGCATTTTGCTCCGGCTAAAATGGCATTAGAAAATGGATTTCCTGTAGTGTGCGACAAACCGCTTGCCTTTACCATAGAAGAAGCGCAGGAGCTTCGTGAGTTGGTACACAAAACCGGACTGCCTTTCTGTATCACATATAATTATACTGGTTACCCTATGGTAAAACAGGCAAAAGCCATGATTAAAGAAGGTAAACTGGGTAAAATTAGAAAAGTAGTTGTAGAGTATCCGCAAGGTTGGTTAAGCGACCGATTAGAAGATACCGAACAGAAACAAGCTTCTTGGCGAACTGACCCTTCTAAAGCTGGTATAGCCAACTGTATGGGCGATATAGGAACGCATGCTGCGAATTTAGCTGAGTATATTTCTGGTTTGGAAATTACAGAAATGTGTGCCGATTTAACCAGTTTTGTTGGCGGCAGAACATTAGAAGATGATGGCAATGTATTGCTTCATTTTAATAATGGTGCAAAAGGTATTTTACATGCTAGCCAAATTAGTGTTGGCGAGGAGAATAACCTCAACATTAGAATTTACGGAGAAACTGGTGGATTAACTTGGCATCAGATAGAACCAAATACATTGATCTATAAAACACCAGATACCACTCAATTACTCAGAACAGCTGTAGGTCCAATTTCTGGAAGTGCAAGCTTACACACTAGAACTCCTGCAGGCCACCCTGAAGGTTATATTGAAGCTTTTGCTAACGTTTATCTCAATTTTATTTATACCTTAAAGGCAAGATTAGCGGGTGAAGAACCTGCTGAAGAATACCTCGACTTTCCAGATGTAGACGAAGGAGTAAGGGGAATGGCTTTTATTAAAACAGTAGTAGAAGCGAACACAAGCGAGAAGAAGTGGTATCCTTATGTGAAATATTAAAAAGAATTAAATAACACTAAGAAATAAATCTAACCTACAATTAACTGACAAAAATGAAGACAATTAAAGGACCGGGAATATTTTTAGCACAATTTTTAAGCGACGAAGCTCCATTTAACACACTAGATAGCATTTGCGAATGGGCTGCAAGTATTGGATTTAAAGGTGTGCAAATTCCTACCTGGGATAGCCGTGCTATAGACCTGAAAAAAGCTGCTGAAAGCAAAGATTACTGTGATGAAATTAAAGGGATTGTTGGAAAACATGGAATGGAAATTTCAGAGCTTTCTACTCACTTACAAGGTCAGCTAGTAGCAGTACATCCGGTTTACGATGAAATGTTCGACGGATTTGCTCCGGCAGAGTATCATAAAAATCCGAAGGCGAGAACTGAATGGGCAGTTCAACAATTAAAATATGCTGCAAAAGCAAGCCGTAATTTTGGTTTAGATGTATCTGTTTCTTTTTCTGGTGCATTGCTTTGGCCAACTATGTATCCGTGGCCACAGAGACCTGCTGGTTTGGTAGATACTGGTTTTAAAGAATTGGCTAATCGTTGGTTACCAATCTTAAATGAGTACGATGCACAAGGAGTAGATTTATGTTACGAAATCCATCCGGGAGAAGACTTGCACGATGGTGTTACTTTCGAAAAATTCTTAGAAGCTACTGGCAACCACACCAGAGTAAATATGCTTTACGATCCGAGCCACTATGTTTTACAGTGCTTAGATTATTTGGATAACATCGATATCTATCACGAAAAAATTAAAATGTTCCACGTAAAAGATGCCGAGTTTAACCCAACTGGTAGATCTGGTGTTTATGGTGGTTATCAAGACTGGGTGAACCGTCCGGGTAGATTCCGTTCATTAGGCGATGGACAGGTTGACTTTAGCGCAGTATTTAGCAAGCTTACTCAGTACGATTACGATGGCTGGGCAGTAATGGAATGGGAGTGCTGCTTAAAACATCCTGAGCAAGGTGCGGTAGAAGGTGCTCAGTTTATTTCAGATCACATAATTAGAGTAACAGAAAAAGCATTCGATGATTTTGCTGGAACTGGTGCAGATGAAGAAATGAACCGCAGAATACTAGGAATATAAATCCAGTCTAACTAATTTAAAAATGCGCTCTGCTTTGCTAAGTAGAGCGCATTTTTTTGTTTTTAATTGAGTAAATGATAATCTAATGAAATACTATGAATTGCCTTATTTTGGAAAGGTCGATTTAAATAAATTAGAAGATGCTTATGACGCAGAAATGGAATTGGAGGAGCAAGAAATTAGCCTTTCAATTTTCTTTGATAGCACGTCAATAAGTGAAGTGGTTTTAGGAGATTTAGAAAATTTCCTTCAAAATATTGAAGAATCAAATAATGCTAGTTTAGAATATATTTTAAATGATTTCAATTCTGAAAGTAGCATTACTAAGGATTTCATTAAATATTTTATTGAAAATTTAGAAGACGAAATAGCTGATATGATTGATTTTGAGAGTACTATCAAATCACCGGAAAATCAATTATTAGAAAATTTACAACTAACAAATATTGCCATATATCCAGAGAGCAATAGTGAATTTGCTGTGTTAGACTATGCTATTGAAATAGAAGATGAATTAAGTGATGATCTTTTAGTTGTGATTCTAGACAAATCTGGAAAACTGATTCGCATAACATGGGAGAGTTGATAAAATGAACATTGTTTCATTCAAAATGTAATAGCTAGCTTTTATTAGCTGATGCTTGGTTGGCTAATCTGAAATTATCAAAATTGACTTTGCTGAAAGTTTAGCCTATTTTTAATAAAACCAAAGTCTCAGTATTACATAAACCTAGTAACCATGAACAATACAACTTTTCCTTGGCCCATCCTGAATTTTACTGAAATGCAAGAAACACTGGCTACACTTCACCAGTGGATTCAAATTGTGGGTAAAATCCGCCTAAAAACAATGCCTTGGCAAAATCATTCTTGGCATGCAACACTCTACATTACTGCAAATGGTTTTTCTACACATGCAATTCCGTATCAAGGTCGCATGTTTCAAATAGACTTTGATTTTAAGCAGCACAAATTGTTCATTACATGTTCTAATACAGAGACTGTTGACATGGATTTGTCGCCAAGAACAGTAGCCAATTTTTATAAAGAGTTATTTGAGAAACTTTCAAGTCTGGGTATTGATGTTAAAATTCATGCAAGTCCAAATGAGATGGAACCTGCCATCCCATTCGCAGAAAATACGATCAATAAATCATATGACCCACAGGTAGCGAACAAGCTCTGGCAAGCCATGTTAAAAGCCAATTGTGTTTTTAATCAGTTTAGGTCAGATTTTATAGGCAAAGCCAGCCCAGTACATTTGTTTTGGGGTGCTTTTGACTTAGCCGTTACTCGTTTTTCTGGTAATTCGGCTCCGTTACATCAAGGTGGTATGCCTAATATGCCACTAGATGTAATGCAAGAAGCATATTCTCAAGAAGTGAGTAGTGCGGGTTTCTGGCCGGGTTCCAAAGATTTTCCTACACCGGCTTTTTATGCTTATGCTTACCCAAGTGATGCGAGCTTTGGAGAGCAAAAAGTATTGCCACAAGAAGCATTTTACAGCGCAGAAATGGGTGAGTTTTTCTTGAAATACGAAGATGTTAGAACTGCTGCAAATCCAGAAAAGACCTTGTATGACTTTTTACAAACTACCTATGAAGCCGCAGTAAATACCTCTAACTGGAACAGAGAAAAGTTAGAGCGATAATCGTGAATAAAATAAATGAATGATAAAATATAACAGCGGTTTGGGTAAAAACTCAAGCCGTTTTTGTTGTATTAGCTATCTTGTCTCAGCAATTTAATTGTATAGGAAATTGATTTTACAATAAGCATTAAATGAGAATGGAAGAATACCTTAAAGCATTTAATATTTTTAGTGATAAAGAAATAGAAGAAGTTATAGAATTAGGTACTTATCAAGAATTAAAAAAAAACGATTTTTTTACCAAAGAGGGAGATATTAGTAGCAGTTTGGCTTTCGTAAAAGATGGAATATTTAGGTCTTACTACTTATCTCAATCAGAAGAGGAAATCACGTATTGCTTAACTTTTCCCAATTCCTTTATCACGGCTTATTCATCTTATATTTCGCAAGAAAAAACAAAGATAAACATTCAGGCAATGACGGATATTCAACTGATTAGCTTGCCTAAAAGCGAAATGGATAGCTTGGTTAATTCGAGTAAAAACTGGCTGTTATTTTTTAAGATAATTACAGAGCAGTACTACATCGCACTCGAAAACCGTGTATTTCAATTACAAACCGAAAAGGCTGAAACGCGGTATAAAAACCTGATTACCCATCGCCCAGAATATATTCAAAAAGTACCACTTCAATATTTAGCTTCATATCTGGGGATTACCCAAAGGCATTTGAGTCGATTGCGCGCCAACATTTCTTTTTAGACAAATGTCTACCAATTGGGAGGTTCATGAGAATTAGTTTTACCTCAAAATCTAACTCTTATGCAAGTATTGACTGTAAGCAAAGTGAAAATTAAGCGACCAATAGCAGAGGTGTACCACTTTGTAGTAAACATGGAAAATTTCGGACAATGGTTTCCGGAGGTGATCAACATACAATCTGCTAATGCAATAGAACATGGTTTAGTAGGGAAAAAATATTTGGAAACTGTGAAAGTGCCATTCCAAGGTGAGCAACAAATCTCGCTTGAAGTTGTGGCTGCAAAAAAGAATGAGCTGTTTATGACCGAAGGAGAATTTCACCCCTTACTCCCTCGAATGACAGTAAATTTTTCAGCAGATTTCGAAAACAATACGAACCTAACTTGGCGAATGGAAAGTAGAAGTAACAATAGCCTATTCAATATTTTACTTTTACCTATATTCAAAGCAATATTAAAAAAGAGAGCTAAAAAAGGTGTTCAAAGTTTAAAGGGAATATTAGAGAAAGAGAGCTGATATTGAGGCTCAGATTAAGTTATTTAAAATATAAAAAGTGTCCATTTTCAACTTA
This sequence comes from Thalassovita sp., assembly GCA_002729595.1. Taxonomy (GTDB): domain Bacteria; phylum Bacteroidota; class Bacteroidia; order Cytophagales; family Flammeovirgaceae; genus Chondrinema. Next base: position 4,998 of record PBYL01000046.1, read on the forward strand.
TATAGATTTTTAAATAAATCCAGACAAGGCTATAAACTTTTTAAAAAGAAAAAAATTCATGATGCTATAGAAAAATTAAATTCAGCTATTGATTTGGTGGATGGCTTTTCTGATTTCGTTAAAAGAAAATTTGCTGGGGATATAGCTATAAATATTGTTTATAGAGGGTCTTTGTTTTATTTAGTACGGGAAGAAGAAAAAGCTAGAAAAGATTTTTTGAAGGCATTGGAGATTGATAGTAATAGTTATAATGCGTTTAACTTCTTAGGCCTAACTTACCTTTCTGAAAATGATATTGAGAATGCTAAAAGCTATTTTGAAAAATCATTAAGTTTAAAAAACAACTCATCTGATGTTTTATACAATTTGGGTAAAGTCTATAACAGATTAAAAAATTATCCAATAGCAGTTGATTACCTTAATAAAGTAAATGAATCCGATAAGAATTCATCATTTGCTTATCTACAACTTTCAATCTCTTATTTTCATCAAAATCAGTTTGAAAAAGCTCTTTTATATTATAAAAAAGTTATTGATAGAGATAGTATTTCAAAGTCAGATTTAATGAGAAGGTTTTTAAAGTATAAAACAGAAAAAAGATTTTATAAAGAGTTTGACATTGGATCGCTTGACGATGTTACTTCAAAAAATAGATTTTTATCAAATATCAATAAGCTGGATTCATTAGATTCGATTTTGAGAAATATTAATAAGGCTGCTTATTTTATGATAAAAGAAGATTTGAATTCAGCAATTACTATTCTGGAAAATAATAATTTATTAGATGACAAGCTTGCTATAAATTATTATTTGATAGGATGTTGCTATGATCTTCTTGGACATGATACTGAAGCGTATAAAAGTTGGAACAGAGCCAAGACACTTGGATATGAAAAAGCGAAAGACATGATAAATGAAAAAAGGCAAATAGACTTCAGACAGAAGTTTATTCGCCTTATAGAAGAACATCAAAGTTTGATAAAATTCGAATAATGGATATATATTTTATCAAAAGATAATAGTTACTCAACCCCCAACAAACCTTTCTCAGCGGCAAGTACAGTGTCGAAACCAAAACCGGCAAGTGCTTTATCTAGTTTCGCTTTTATTTGCTCATTACACAAATTACCGATACTTCCTTCGTGGGTGTGCGCTACTTCTTTGGCTTCTTCGTAAGTTCCTTCTTCTATAGACATCCCAACTTTTTTATAAGCATCTCTAAAAGACATTCCACCTAACACCATTTTATTCACTTCTTCTACACTAAAAATAAAGCGGTAGCGGTCGTCATTAATAATATTTTCTTTAATAATGATGTGCTGCAACATGTATTCGGTAATTTCCAGACAGGTTTTAATATCTTGTAAACCATCGAAGAAAGACTCTTTCATAATCTGGAAATCGCGGTGGTAACCAGAAGGCAAGTTGCCAGTAGTCATCCCGATTTCGGTTGCAATAGATTGAATTTTGTTGCAACGTGCTCTAATTAGCTCAAACACATCTGGGTTTTTCTTGTGCGGCATTATGCTCGAACCAGTAGTTAAATGGTCTGGAAAAGTAAGAAAACCAAAGTTTTGGTTCATGTAAAGGGTTACATCCATTGCCATTTTACCTAAAGTAGATGCAATTGAGTTTAAAGCAAAAGCGACTGTTTTTTCGGTTTTTCCTCTGCCCATTTGCGCATAAACTACATTATAGCTCAAATCGTCGAAGCCGAGTAATTCGGTAGTCATGGTTCGGTTTAGTGGGAATGAAGAACCATATCCAGCCGCAGAACCCAACGGATTTTGATTAGTGATTTTGTAAGCTGCTTGAAGTAAAAGCAAATCATCAGTAAGGCTTTCTGCATAAGCCCCAAACCACAAACCAAAAGAAGAAGGCATGGCTACTTGAAAGTGCGTATAACCCGGAATCAACACAGATTTATATTGCTCACTCAACTCAATTAAGCGATTAAAAAGCTTTTCTACTCCTTCTGTAATCAATCTGATTTCTTCTCTAATAAAAAGGCGCAAATCGAGTAAAACTTGATCGTTTCTAGAGCGACCACTATGGATTTTTTTACCAGTATCTCCCAACTTCTCTGTAAGCATTTTTTCAACCTGAGAATGCACATCTTCTACACCATCTTCAATTACAAACTTACCTTCTTTGGCATCTTTGTAAATTTCTTGTAGAGATTTAGTGAGTATTTCCAACTCTTCTTTTTCGAGTAGGTTGATGCTCTCAAGCATGGTAATATGCGCTATTGAACCCAACACATCGAAAGGAGCCAGAAATAAATCAAGTTCTGCGTCTCTGCCAATAGTAAATGATTCAATTTTTTTATCTATACTGGTATCTTTTTGCCAAAGCTTCATGGTATCAATATTTTAATATCTGTAAGAATGAATTGTTTGTTGAATAGCTTTTATGTTGGTTGATGTTGCAAAGTTCACTAAACTGCTCCTAAATCCAACTGGTCTAGTAAATTTATATAAGTGCGAATGCCCTGTTCAATTTCATCAGTAAAAATAAACTCATCTGCAGTGTGCGATCTGGCAGAGTCTCCCGGGCCAACTTTTATGGTAGTAAAAGGCATCAACGCCTGATCTGAAAGGGTAGGAGAACCGTAAGCTTCTAGCCCTAATTCAAAACCCTTTTTCACAATCGGGTGTGTTTCTGCAATACCAGAAGAGTTTAATCTAAATGAGCGTGGATTCACTTCGCATTTCACATGCTGCTGAATAATCTCATAAATCTCTTGGTTGCTATATTGCTCTGTTGATCTTACATCTACCACAAATTTACAAGCGTCTGGCACTACATTGTGCTGAGTACCGGCTTCTATTTGCGTAACACTGGTTTTCACTTTGCCCAAAGTCGGAGATACTTTTGGGAACTTATAAGTTCTAAACCATTCAATATCTGGAAGTGCTTCGTAAATGCTGTTAATGCCTTCTTCTCTGGCTGCATGTCCAGCTTTTCCTCTGGCTACACAATCGAGTACCATCAAGCCTTTTTCAGCCACAGCCATTTGGCATAAAGTAGGTTCTCCCACAACACCAAGATCAATTTTGCCTAGCTCTGGTAAAAGAGCAGCAATGCCATTTTTGCCAGAAACTTCTTCTTCGGCTGTTGCAGCAAAAATTAGTTTATAAGGTTGCTCTTTTTTACTGAGGATGAGAAAAGTAAATAGCAACGAAACCAAAGGGCCACCAGCATCATTGCTGCCTAAGCCATAAAGTTTTCCATCTACCACATCCGGACTAAATGGATCGCGGGTATAAGCTGTATTTGGTTTTACTGTATCGTGATGTGAATTAAGCAAAATTACTGGCTTGTTTTCGCTACTTCCGGCGGTTTCAACCCATACATTGTTTAGGCTTCGGTGAACATCTAAACCTTGCTTTTTGAGGAAATTTTCAAGTAAATTGGCAGTTTTGTCCTCTTCTCTGCTGTAAGAGGTAATGCTAATTAACTCTTTTAAAAGATTTATTGCTTCTCCGGCAGCTTCCTTCACATCCAACATGGTATTTTTATTATTTTAGAGCATTAAGAATTAAAAAACATAAAATTATAAGTTAATGGGCAAAGAAGGATTGAATCGCCGGGAATTTTTAAAAAGAACGGCGGCTATAGGTGGGGTACTGGCAGCAGCACCTTTTATTAATCCTGTTATTTCAGAAGCGAAACCACTCGTAAAACTCCCTTCAAGAATTGTGTTTTTAGGTGATAGTATCACAATGGATGGCAGATATGTAAACTTGTTTGAGTATTACATCAGAATACATTATCCGGAGTGGCAGGGAGAAATTATCAATATGGGTTTGAGTAGCGAAACAGTATCTGGCTTATCAGAACCATCTCATCCATTTCCTCGCCCATATGTGCACGACCGCTTGCGAGATGTGTTAGACAAAACAAATCCCGAATTGGCTTTTGTTAGCTATGGAATGAATTGTGGTATCTACCACGATTTTTCAGAAGAGAGATTTGAAGCTTACAAGACTGGCATAATGGGAATTGCCAACCAGTTAAAAGAGCGTAAAACCGAAGTGGTTATGCTTACACCACCACCATTTGATTTTAGAGGGAATGAAAAAACGATTTTGGCAGATGGCGAGGCTTATAGCTATTCTAAACCTTACGAGGCTTATGATGATGTTTTAACTACTTATGGAAATTGGATTAAAGAGACTTTTTCTAAAAAGATGCATGTAATAGACATACATGCGGCAATTGAACCTTATAAAGAGGTTTGCTACGATCAGGATATTGTTCACCCGAATTTTAATGGTCATTTTGTATGGGCACATGCACTTTTAAAGAATCTTAAATTACTAAAAGAAGAAACGGTAAAAGTATCTGTAGAAGGAGGTATGGCAGACAGTTATGCTTTTGAAGAAAAACTGCCATTGAGTTTTCCAGAAAAGCTGTTTGGTGAAAAATGTCCTGCCCAGTTGAAAGATATGCTGGCAGAAATGAATTTTACCACACTCAAAATAAAAGGTTTGCCTGCAAAAAACGATTATTCTTTGTTTGTAGAAGGCACAGACTTTAAAGAAGGAAGCGGTAAAGAGTGGAAAAAAGGTATAGAAGTAGGCTCGCTCATGGCCAAACTTGCTGCCGTAAACGATACAACCAAAGAGGTAGATACCTTATGGGAAGTAGTACAGCAGAAACGGGGTATTTACGACAGAGCTTTGTTAAATGCGATAGGTCATGGAAACCCACATGTTGAAGCTGTACCTCTTGTAGAAGGTGAAAGAGTTAAAACTGAATTGCTTGAAAAATTAGCTGAAATGGATGGTAAGCAGGGCTTTAAAATGGAAGTAAAGCCAACTGCTTAAAAGAATATATTTCTTTCTAACATCATAATAAATGCGATACCTCCGGCAGCACCAGAAAGCAGTAGATTCCATTCTCTCTTTTTCACATTGCCAATATTGCCAAAAAGGAAGGTAAATAGCATTATGATGGCCACAATCATTAACTGACCTAGCTCTAAACCAATATTAAAAGCTAATAACTGGGTGAAGATACTTTCGTCTTTGCCCAATAAACTTCTTAAGTAATTAGAAAATCCTAATCCGTGGATTAAGCCAAAGAAGAGTGCTACAAAATAGCGTTGGTTAATCTTCTGAACTGTTTTTTTAGAATCATGGAAGTAATTAAAAACAGCAGTAAGAAAGATGGTTACCGGAATTAAGAATTCGATTAATTCGCCATTTACATTTACTAATTGCATAGTGGCTAATGCTAAAGTAATTGAGTGGCCTAATGTGAATGCTGTAACCAATACAAGCACTTGTTTCCAGTCGGCTGGTTGATAAACTGCGCACAATGCTAGTATGAAAAGTATATGATCGTAGCCGTTCGGGTCAGATATGTGTTCAAATCCCATCTGAAGGAATAGCTGAAATTCGCTCATTATAAAAAACTTAGTATGTTTGTGAAACCAAAAGTCGCTTTTATTTGTAGCGTTCAAAGTTACTCTAAATACTGAATATGCAATTGTCTGTTTATCTTTTTATCAGCTTAATCAGCCTTTTTTCTACCGGAGTGCTGCATCCTGTTCACTTAGCAGTTACACAGGTTGATTATAATAGTAACACAAATTCTTTAGAAGTTACCCACAAGATTTTTATAGATGATTTCGAATCGGCTATGGAACTTACTAATGTGAATGATTTGAAGTTAGGAACCGATGGAGAAATTGAAAATGCAGATGAATATATCCAAAAATATATTGATGAGCATTTTAAAATTACTGTAAATGGCAAAGCTACTCAACCAGTTTACATTGGAAGAGAGAATGATTTGGTTGCTATTTGGGTTTATCAGGAAATAAAAAATGTGACTGACCTGAAAGATATTGAGTTGCACAACGAAATTCTACTCGATTTGTACGACGACCAGAAAAACATTCTGCATGTAAAATATGGAGATGTAAAGCGTAGCTTCCTTTTCAGGAAAGACCAGACAGATGAGTCTATGACTTTGTAAGGTTGTTGCTATCTAATTTTGCCCAAAGCCCTCAAACGCCTACGGGCAACTAATACTTCTTTGGTGAGCTGTTCAAGCTCGTAAGGGTTGGTGTAGTCTCGAAATCGGGTATGTAAAGAGCCTCCTGTTAGCAAGGCAAGCTTAATGTAAGCGCCTTTTATATAGGCGAGGTCATCCATAAATATTCTGCCGAGAATTACCCGCACAGGCCGATCTATTTTGGTGATTAGTTCTATATCTCTTACGGCACTTCGGTTATCTGCTATCAAAACAAACTCTTTTGAGTCTGGAAACTTTTCCATGGCATAGAGCAGCGATTCAATATCGTTTTCGGGTAAATCTCCACCATCGCCTTTCTCCATTACCACTTTCATTAAGTTGATTACTTCTTGGAGAGAATCTGCTTTAATCGCGTAAATACCGCCAGTATTGCCTAGTTCTTTGTCTTTGGTTTTCTTATCGTCACCATCGTTAAAGAAAACAAAGTTGCGAATGTTGCTATCGCCAAACCTAGAAATATGCCAGCGCAAAATCTGAGTAGTAAAAGGATACATACTGGCTGTCCAGTCGCTTACAATGGTAACTTCTTTCCAGTTGTAAAGATTACGCTCCAAAACATCAAAAGCGAGGGTATCATTTCCCATTGCCAAAAACTTTCTGTCTTCTGGTTCTAGTGAGAAATAAGTCTCTTTAATCTTGGTAATGTTTCTTTGGTAATCGACTTGAATGCTGTTATCTAAGCTTTTTTTTGTAGAAAAAACAAAACCATGGAAAAGCTCCTCTGCCTGCGTTTTTGTAATACAGTCAGTTTGCCTTACCATGGTCCATTTAATGCTATCTATATCGAATAAGCCGGGAATTCTCTTTTTCAAGTTGTTTAACCGGCTAATATTAAGGCTTTCAAAAGAAAGGTTTTTAGGATAATCGCTGTAAACTAAATCCACTCTGCGGATATTTCCCTGCTGTATATTCCTAAGAATTTCATCATTAATTACACTCGCCTCTCCAAAAGACATATCAATAGCGATCTGGTCGTCTTCGATTATGTATCTGTTTGTAGAGATTTGCTGAGCCTGATTATATATCTCTCTTGCTTCATGCTGAGCCTGAAGTTGCGTAAAGCAAAAGGTCACTAGGATAAAAAAAATGTATTTCATAAAAAATGTCAGGCCTTAATAATGAATTTTTTAACGAATACAGGTAGTTATTATGATTCTCAACAGTTATTCTTTTTCAAATCCTTCATCAATCTTTAAGTTACTCGAATTAGCGGCAGCCACTGCTAGCTGATCGCAACGCTCATTTTCTGGGTTACCTGCATGTCCTTTTACCCAAATAAGCTTCACTTTATGTCTTCTATAGACTTTTATAAAACGCCTCCACAGGTCTTCATTTTTCTTACCTGAAAAACCTTTTTTTTCCCAATTCCATAGCCAACCTTTTTCTACAGCATCAACTACATATTTAGAGTCTGAGTGGAGTAAAACAGGTGTGTTATTTAACTTTAGTGTTTCTAAAGCAACACAAGCAGCCATTAGCTCCATTCTGTTATTGGTGGTTTCCCGAAAGCCTTCCGAAATTTCTTTTCTTAGTTTATGTGCGTGAGAAATCATAACAACTCCATAACCACCCGGCCCGGGATTTCCCAACGACGACCCATCTGTATAAACGATAATGGCATTCCCACTTTTATTATTTTCGGGCATAACTACAATTTAATAATGAATAAATGATTTTTCAAGTTTCGCAAAGCTTGATAGTTTTCCAGAGTTTTACAAAATGTATTTCCGGTAAACTCCGAATGCTCTAAAAAAAGCATCTGGTTTAGTAGTTTGGGCTCATTTGTAGCAAACAAAGCCTCTCTATTTATTATTGAATTGAAGTTGTTTGGATGTGATGCTAAAAAATATAAATCTGCCAGACAGTATTTAAAACCTTTCTGCTCTAATTGTTTGAGTTCGTTTTCATGAAAAACGATAGCAATTTCCATACTGTCTTTCTTTAAAAAGGGAATAATTCCTTTTGCTGAAGTAACTGCCAGTTTATTAATGTGTTTTTCTTCTATAAACTTAACCACTTCATCATAGTTGGATTTTTTTAAAGGGGAGAATTCTTTAAAAATAAAAAAGCAATTAATCGCCACCAGTACCGAAGTTAAAGCAGTTTTCCATTTTAGGTGCTTTATAGAAGTGGCAAAAAAGATCAGACAAATAGGGAGATAAACCGGTAATAAACCTCTTGGTGCTTTCTGTATAAAGGAAATGAAAAGTAAATATGGAATGATCAACACCAGTAAGAATAAAATGGGGGAAGCCTTTTTGATGTCAAAACCTTTCTTTTTGGAAAAGAAGAACAAGCTGAAAAGCAGCAAGATAATTACAGCGGGTTCCAGAAAGATGAGATAGAGTGGATAAAACCAGAAATCTGCTCGAAAGGGTGGCACTTCGGCATAAGGGTTCATGTCTTTTACAAAAGTTTGAACCCAGTAATACTTTGGGTAAGTAAGCCAATCTACTCCCATTAGCCTACCGATTACTATCATGAGCAAAGGAAGGAGAGCAGTGTAGAGTGCTGCTGTAAAAATGTGGTTAATTTTTAAATACTTCCTTTCTGAAAAAAGATAGAGTAAGGCAAAAAATGTGATGAAATAGATTTGTTTGTAATTGATGCAAAGTGTGATTCCTGATAATAGCCAAGCAAGATTCCAGTTTTTAGCTGTGCTATTTTTATTAAAGTACTTGTGAAAGTAGATGATAGAAAAATTGAAAGTAAGTAAGCTAAAGCTTTCGATAGAAAAGTATCTTGAGGTAGAAAAGAGCAGAAAGCCAGTGCTAGCAAATGAGAGAAAGAGTAGTTGAGCTTTTTTATCTAATTGAATTTTATTCCCGAAATAAATAGTAAATACTGCAATTGCCGATAGGTTTAGCAGAGCATTTACATATTCCAAAATCAGGAAGTCATTGTTAAGGAAGGATGTTCCCAACTTATAAAATGGCAAGAAAAATAAATAGAACAAAGGGCTGGCATGGTGATAAAGCCTGCTAAATCTACCAGCAGCAAGTTCTTGAATAATTTGATAATTGGTTACTGAATCATAGTCAAATAAACCTGTGTGTTGTAAGCCTACAACTCTCAGAATAAATAAACAAAGAATGAGTAACCAGAAATAAATATTCTTAATTAACATAAAAAATGCCCTTCAGATCAGAAGGTATCATCATTTAATATGTCTAGTGGACTGGTTGAACCATCGTAGGTGAAAGTGGCAATTATAAAAGCAATTGATGATATAATTAAACCAAACATAAAGATGGTATAAGCAGTACGCAAATACCTGTATTTTCTACCTAAAACAACTCCAAGGAAATAAATGTCTTTAATCATGCTACCATATAGGTAATCGCTGTCGTTAATCATTTCCTTCATACCCCACTCAAAATCAGATAGTTGCATTTTATGGAAGTTGCCAAAAAACAGAAGGTTAGCTTTTTTCTGTTTGATGTCGTCTTTACTAAATCTACCTGAGGTAATGTTTGGTCTGGTTGCCAAAATGGCAAAAACGATGGAAGCAAGACAAACTATTAAGAGTATAATGGTAGGGGCAATGAGGTGTGGGTTATTGTCTAATTTACGCATCAAAACACCCACGATAATGGTGATGATGATGGAGTTTACAGAAATCATGATGTTGGCTTTGCTGTCTGCCATAGAGCTAAAGTCTACATGATTTTTAGAAGTAGTTCTAAACATAGTTTCTATGCCTCGCTCTGGTCTGCCTTCTACTTTCTGTAATTTCTTTTTGAGCTGTTTTAATTCAGTTTCATCAACATTTAGCTCTTTAAGAAGTGCTTCGTCTTTTTCTTTATCTAGCTTTTTGAGCTTTTTTTCGAGCTTTTTAAGATTTTTCTTTTTTCTCTCACTAAAGGTTTCGCGACCGTACTCAGTAAAGTATTCATGTTGTTTTAAAAACTCAAGGTCTTTTTTTATCCAGTCTTCGTCAGATAAGTCTTCTTCTCTTAAAGAGTGTAATTCTCTTCTTAAAGATGCTGATACTTCGAAAAACTCATTGCTACCCAGATGCGAAAGGTCTGCATCGCATAAAACTTCTTCGAGCTTATTTTTTGGGTTCTGAGGCATCTTAGTCGCCCGAATAGCATCTTTTACCTTTTGGATTTTTTTCTCTGGAAATGCATGTTCTTTTAAGAAATCACTCGCCATTTTGGCACTAATTTCTTCGTGGCCAGATTCCGTCTCGATATGTCCAGTATCATGAAACCAAGCTGCAATTTGGAGAATTTCCAGCTCGTCTGTAGATAACCCTTCTGCAATACCAATTTCTTTAGCCGCTTGGGCTACGCGCATGGTATGCTCGGAGTCGTGATATTCTTTATTTTGAGGTAGCCTTTCTTTAAGAAAATGTTTTACATAGTTTTCAACACTTTCTAAGATCGATTGCTTTGTTTGTTCCATATAATTAGGCAAAAAAATAATCCGCTCTTATAATAACAAAACTAAGATAATTAAATGAAATTATAAATTATTAATATTGGCTTTAGAATAAAATGTATATGGAAACAAAGAGAATTTGCATGTGGTCGGGTCCAAGAAATGTTTCTACGGCCTTTATGTACTCGTTTGCACAAAGA
>PBYL01000047.1 GCA_002729595.1 Thalassovita sp.
CCACAATTAATAATTTTAAATTAAGCATCTATATATGATAGAAAAAGTTAGTGCTTTCTAGTCCACACTTATCATAGCTGGTTGTTAGGCTTCATTGAATAAACCATGGAATTATCATCAGAACATATTGCCAGTTTAAAGTTGATCTATAAAAACGGAGATAAAGGGATCGATAAATCTGAATTTATTAATAAAGACGGAAAGCGACTTGTTGATCCTATTCAACTTATTTTTGATTTAGAAAAATTTGATTTAATCGAAACAGATGATAACCTACAGTTTTTCTTAACTCTAGAAGGTTATGACCTGATTGAAAATGGATTTGAAAATGAGGAGTCTGAATTAATCCTTGATGAAGAACCAGCTTTTGAACTTATTGACAAGTTAGCAGAAGAATTTGGGAGTAAAAAATGACTTTGTTGCAACGCTCAGGATCCAGGAAACATAGATTTTGATTAAAATGAATGCAAATTTCCTCTAAAAACAAGCCTTTTCTAGTAGCTTTTCAAGCTAAAAAAACCTAAAATAAGCTTTCCAAGCATTTCTATCGATGCAACAAAGTCGTAAAAAATTAAAAAAATATATATTCATTTGGTTCTTCATCATTGGTGTTGGTTTAGTGGGGTATAAATATTACAATCCAGATTTTCTCAAGAAAGATGATCAGATTGAGATCCTTAAAGAAGAGGGATTAATAGATAAAATAGAGGAAGAAATTAAATTCGACTCTTTAAATAAAAAAAAGCCTAACAATGAATAACAAATAAGACGTCACTATAAAGGCTGGTTTATATTTCATTTTTCTCACATTAGTTATTCGTAAACGTTACAGCACATAATAGAACAATCTTTACCTGAAATCAATACTTTTTTGCTGCCTATGCCCCAACCTAAATAACAACCCTCCTCCCTAGAAATACATTCATGATTATGAATGAAGACGGACAAAAAGATGTGTTAAACTCCAGAATTAAATTAATAGAAATAAACTGCCCCAGTCAGGATGACTTTTAGTGAGTATGTAACTGTGTTAGAGTTAATTTGAAATGAAAAAATTTATCTATGAAATATTTACTGTTATTTTTTTTACATCTTGTTCTTTTAATGAACACACACAGACCGATTTAACAGGATGTTGGATTTCTGAAAACATTACTATCGGTTTTGTTCATGCAAACATTTATTTGGAAAAAGCCGACAAGCAAAAAATAGATGACGGTAGAATAAATTTAGATTTTCAATTAGATATCAATGCGGATTCTACATTTATATTTTTAAATCAAGATAGCTCATTTTACGAGGGCAAATATTTAAGAAAACAAGACTCTCTTATTCTTGAAAAAGATAATCTTCCTTGGTTGAGTTTTAGCATAAATCAAGAAAATAAAGAGTATTTGATACTTACTACAGACAGAATAAATTTCGTGTCACAAACAAAAGATACGATTAACCTATTTATGGGAGAAAATATTGAATTAAAAATAAAAAACTGTCACTAAAAAGCTGAATTTTAGGCTAGGCTATAGTAAGCTTAAACACTGCCCAATCCATTAGTAAATCTGTTATATTCCCCTAAGAAATATGCAAAAAGTATTGTTTATAGCAATATCCATTTTAACTAGTCTACAAAGTGTAGTTGCTCAAGAAACGAGGGTAAACTGTATAATTCAGGTCAACGATCAACTTGTTAATGGTGCATTTTCTGATATGCATATCAAATTCGAAAATGAATCTAACAAGTATTATATAGGCTATGTGCCAGGCGAACTTCATATTCCAGATTCTACCTATCATAGACTTCTGAATAATGAAGTTGGTATTTTATATTTTAACTACAACACCTTTAAAGGAAAAAAACATCTAGTAGAGAATTGGAAGGTTGAGTTGCCTTCTATACTTTTCAAACAAGAATATTTGATTCTCAATATTTATGACTTTAGAGATAGCAAATACAAGAAAATGTATAGTTATTTAACTGAAGATTCATACATTATGAATTGGAATTTCCCAGGAGGTGGAATTCTACTTCCTTTAAAAAAGTAGTTGAGTTGAAAATAAACTATTGATGTGGTTTGGTTGGTCAAGGTGTTTTCGTAGAGATATGACAATTAATAATTTTAAAATAAAGAGTGTTTATTTTTGAGGGATGAGCTTATTACTTTCAATTTCCTACTCATAATTTAGAGTACTGTGAGCAAACTTAAAATGAAAAAAAGTTTAATAATATCGATTTTGACTATTACATGGTTTTGTTCCTACGGGCAAAGTAGTAATTCAAAAACAAGTGAAATTGCTATTGGATCAGAGAGAGTAGACTCTACAAAAATTAATAGCAGACAACTATCACAAATCCCTGATTTAGAAAAATATATTTATACAGACACAACATATACCTTGTCTACCGGAAACGGCATAACCATACAGAATAGCTATCCGAAAGGTGGAGGAATTGAGCGTAATGGAACACAATATGTTGATGCCTCGGGCAAAAGTTATGCATTTGCTGTGTTTTGGACTCGGATAATCAATGAGACCAATTCTCCATTAGAACTTAACATTAATTTTCCTGCTGATTCTTTTGCAATCTTTACTCCCCAAGACTCCTACCTAAAATTACTTTTACCAACAGATATATTGACGTATGATAAATTAGCTTCATTTAACTATGGTCTAACAGGCATAAAATTCTTTTTAGATGCGAATTTTAATAAAGCGACCAAGTTGCAAAAAACGATTAATCCTAACGAGGAATATATTTTCTATATAGCAACACTCTCCTACCAGGCAGCGGGAACTCCAAGAGCAGCACTTATCCTGAAAGAACAAGACCTCTACTACAGAATGAGCATATCACCACATGGTTCTGGAATAATTCCCTGTGGAAATATTGCCTTAAAAAAGTGAAAAGTTAGCTCAATATAATTTATACAGTCCATAGCTTTCCTCTTCCCTATTAGCTACAAGATAGTATGAAAGAGATGTTAGTTTCAATTAAGAAGAAAAATAGCTTAAGATGAATTACCAAATTATTGCAGATGAAAAAATGCTACAAGAGTTCATAGATTGGTTACCTGATCTTCAAGAAAATGAAAAGTATTATTTAAGCTTATTTGCAAGGAAAAAATATAGTGATGATCCGAGAATGAAAAGTGATAAATCTCAGCTAAAGAGATTTACCTCGAATAAAGAAAATTTAATAAATAAAATTCGACAATTGGAGATTCCTGTAGGACTTTGGAAGTTGAAAGATATTGATGCTCCGCAAGATTCTTTGGCTTTATACATTTCAGTTAATCCGAGATGTATGAAAAAGGCAACAGAAATGATGGGAAAGAAATGTTGGGATTTGATGCAATCTCAGAATTATAATCTTCATGCTGAGGCATTGAGTTGTATTCAAAAATCAAAGTCTAGAACCTGTTATATGGATTTCGATATTGATGATAAATCAATAAAAATTGAAGAGGAATGGTTAACAAAAGAAATTGGAGAGAATAGTTATTCAATTATAGAAACAAGAGGTGGTTACCATTTACTAATTGAGCCAGAGAAAGCTTCAATTTTTAGAAAGGAGAATCATAATGATATGAATTGGTATCAGAAGATTCAAAAGAAATTTCCAGTAGATCAATCTGGCGACCAGCTATTACCTGTTGTTGGGACTTTTCAGGGAGGTTTTATACCTAAGTTTTTGAAATGAAAAATTTAATAATATTCATTTTGTTAGTTCCATATATTGCTTCTTGCCAAGAACCTACAAATCACAGTTCTGCATTAGTTCAATATATGGTTAATGAAAACTATATATCTGTTTTTGAATCTAATAGCACTCGCAACGACTCTCTCTTTACAAGCATTTATGACATCTACCTTAAGAGGTACGGTTTAAATAGAGGCGAGATTAGAAGGAGGTATTTTTCATCTTCTGAATCGAAAGACAAAACAGGCAAGTTAATCAACAAGATTTACGAATTAGGCTTAATAGATGAACCTACATTTAATGATATTCAACTTAAATATGAAAACCGAGATAAAAACAGTCGTCTAGTTTCGGCATCCATCTCCGATGAATTCATGCTGTTTCAATATTTATTTGAACTAGAACAAGTTAAAGGCAAAACTGAACTCGTCAAAAGCTATTTGCAAGAACTTAAGCACCTTGGGCTAATCTCCCCTTTCGAGCAAGTTGATAAAGATTATTCTTCAAAAGAAGACTTCATCAATTTGTTTAGCAAAAAGCTTATTATTCATATAGACTCCTTACCAGAATCTATACCTGAATGTTATAGATCAGCTTATTACTCAATTGAAAAACTTGACCCTAACCTAAAAATATCGAACTACTCTTTTGCTATTGAAGATGTTCAATTTGAATACTCGAAATATCAATCAGCTGATGTACGCTTTTCT
Organism: Thalassovita sp.; assembly: GCA_002729595.1. GTDB lineage: Bacteria > Bacteroidota > Bacteroidia > Cytophagales > Flammeovirgaceae > Chondrinema. The sequence continues at coordinate 4,411 of PBYL01000047.1, forward strand.
AATTCAGGAGTTGAGTATAAAACCAACAATTATTATAACAAAGGCTATAATAAAACTGTGGTTTATGAAAAAATTGATAGGCGGTTTTTCAGAGTTTTCAATAAAGTTCTTGCAGATCAAAAGTCGGACTATCGGATTATGGATATTGAAAGGACTGATAAAAACATCATCTGTTTAATACTCATTAGCAATGAGCAATTTGAGTTTTTAAAAGAAACTGATAATAGGACTGATTTTGTATACTTTGATCCTGAATGGTATAAAATTGAAGTTTCGAAATATTGGAATCCTTTCACCCTTCTAAATCAACAAGAAACTGAAAAGTATTTTACACTTTTCAACTCAATAGGTTTGTTTAAACATCTAAATGGAGCCCAAAAAGAGAATGAATTAGAGCGATTAAAAAATGCATATCTTCATTCAGGAGAATCTATTTTGTATGAAATGGACAATATATGCCTTGTTTTCGATTGGGAAATGTTTGATGAAGATAAACCATATAAAAAAGCCATCAAAGAGTTTGCAACTATAACTCATGGCGAATTTGATCCTGTGAACATTCACGATAACTTCTCTTTTTCAGGAGAAACAGCAGATATTTCATTTGATTTTAATGGAAAGACATACAGAAAAACTGTTGAAGTGACTGGAGACTGGTACTCTGTCGGATTTCTTGACCTAATAAACACCGCAATGGAGGAAAATAAATTAAAAGGGAGGTTCTATGACTTACCTGATGGAGGACAAGCATCGATTCATATTTACCTAACCAAAGAACAATATGAATTCTTAAAAAGTAAGAGTTTATTAAAGTTCTATAAAGAAGAAAATTAGAAGTTTATAAATTGTAGAAAAGCAATAATTAGAACAAATTGGATAAAAAAATGACGAACCAACCATATCCATTTGAAGTAATGGAGAATGACGGACAATTTACTATTCTCGCAGAAATTGAGAGCATTGATCATTTAAATACATATATACCCTTATTTGAAAAATACGGATATGAAGGGAATGGATACTGCTGGGAAGGGCATATCATACAAATCCTTGAGAAAATTGACAAAGAACTATTAAATCATATTGATTTTGACCCAGAAGCAGGAGCGTTCTTTGCCTATGCTAATTCAAAAGAGGCACAAGCTAAATTTGTCAACATATTAAGTCCAATTTTCTCAGATATTGAACAGCTTGAGGAGTACGTAAAATCTGCTGATAGAGACAGAGTAGATGATTAGAATAATATGAATGCTTTTCTAATTAATGAACTTCAATTATTTCTCAAAAGGCCAGAAATGTATATTTCTAAGCGAGAAAGAGAACATGTAGTTGCTTTCATTCACGGAATGGAAATTGGCTCTCAATGTCAGTTTAAATTAACAGAACGGCTTAGTGAGTGGATGGAATCAAATCACGGAATTACGAATAGAGCATTAGGTTGGCCTTATCAAATTGAGGTATATGCTGAAAAAAAATCGATAGATTGGTTTGATGGATTTAAAGAGATTGTCGAAGAATTGTTGTAAGATATAATTACTCCAATTAAAGAGAGTACCAGACCTACTAAAGCCCTAATTTTTAATATGTTTTTTATAATAAACTTTTCTTTCAATGCTATTTTACATTTAATAGGCTTTCAATATGATTGATCATATCATGCTTAATAATATAGTGCTCTGCCCATCTATTTCTTATCATTGTTTTATAGTCGTCTCCAGCATCATTTAAACAATAAGGGTCTGCTCCCATTTCTACATAAAAAAGCAACTTATCCTTACGCTCATCCAATTCATTTAAAGATTTCTCGTAGCGATTTAAATCCGTATTTTTATACTCATTACTTCTAGAAAGCTCACTCAAATAATTCAGTATCGCATTATATAATGGAGTTACTTTCCAATAACCAAATACATCAACATTGGCACCATGGTCAACTAAACACTTAATAGCTTCCTTTTTAATGTAGTAGTCTGTACAATGAAGCATAGATTTTGAAAAATCGGCACCTAATAGTATTAGATAGTCAATCATATCAGCATTGTTGTAATATGCCGCCAAATCGACTAAATTCTTGCCTAATGAGGTAAACCTCAGATTAATATCCCACTGATGGTTTTGGATATCCTCTATTAGTTTTTCATTGTCAGGCTTTCGCAGTAATTCACTAAAATAATCTTCAGTCACATTTAGTTGCCAAGGTTTAAACTTATTGTATTTTTCTAGTGGTTTGTGAATCATATTTATACCGAAATTTCGGTTGGCAAACATCCTTTCATAAATTTTGCTCTTTTCAACCCCTAAATCAGAGTAAACACATTCATAACTCATATCTCCAATGCCTGAATATCCAATTAATCTGTCTTTATGAAGGATGATAGCAAGTCCATGTTCAACATCACCTTTGTATTCACAGTTTAACTGCCAATATGAGTAATTATCCTTGTTTTCATATAGGATATTAACCTCTGTAATTCCAATTAACAAGCCTAAATCTTCGGGAGTAGATAACTGAGGAATCCAGTCGTTTTCGCCACAAGCTTCTACATATTTTGGATTTATTTCATTTTTAAAAATATTAAGCAAACTAGCTAAAATACGTGCTCCATTATTCTCTAGGTATTTTATACATGAAATTTGAGGTACATTAGGATCGGGATTATAATTCTGCTCATCAAAAATTCTAACTGGAACCAAACCATTAGATAGCTTATGTTTATGTGCGGCTGAGCGATCAGACGTAAACCATTTATCAGAATTCAATTTAGCTAATTCTGTTAGTTGTAGGTCAAACTTCCAGTCACCATTAAAATTAAATTCTTCCATATATTGAGTTGATTGACACTATTTAAATGCTTAGGTAAGACTTTATATAACTACTAGTATTTAGTTAAACCTAATAAGTTTAGTAGTATTTTGATGATTTTGAGAAAAAATAGTCTTAAACCTAGTTTTGGAATATTGAGGTAAGTGGAAGAAAGGAGAAAGGCTATTTGAAAAAGGGCATAAAAAAAGCCGATAAGAACTTATCGGCTTTTTTTGCTCCTCCTCTTGGTTCCGAATCTTCACAATAACATTTTCGTTTACAGGGAATTACACATGTGTGTAATTTGTGGTGCACCCGAAATTGTAACCTTACTTAAGCTGCATGCATTATTTGTTTAGTTACAATCCCTGAGTACGAATACACCTTAGCCTTTCCCATTACTTCTAATGCAGCCAATTCTTTAACTTCTTGAAATCCAATAATAATGGTATTTACTTGCTTTTCAAGCGCAGAAAGACGGTTTTGCAAAATACTATTTTGGCTAACAGTACTTTTGGTGACCTTTGTCGCAACCTCTTCATTATCATCTTCTTCAGTTTTTTTTCTCTCTAGGCCATTTTCTTGCTCATTGAAAGGTTCACCTTCTTCAAATAGAAGCCAATTGCTATTGTAATCGGGAATAAATTTCTTGAGAGAAATTAAAAACTTTGAATCAGGCATAGTAATACCAGTTCTATAATTACTTATAGTTGCTGGATTCTTACCTGTATCATCAGAAAGCATCTTGCTCGTAATGCTCCTCTCCTTTAATAGGTAATCCAACCTATGATGTAATTTTAAAATATCCATGGAATTAAAATTAATTAATCAAAATAATTTGATGTTATTGAATTAATATAATTGCATATAATTAATTCAATTTATGCAAATTAAATTAATCAAATATAAATCCATTTTAATATTAAAATCATGTATGCAACTATATATAACCTATTGAAAGAGGGAGAAAATGTAGAAGCCATGAAAATGTGTAAAAAGAAAATGATCGCTAATTCTGAAGCGGTAAAGAAGTTTTTAAAGAAGAAAAAGAAGGAAAGTAAATAAAAAACCCAGTTGCTGGAACCAACTGGGCTAAAGTTCAATATAAAATCAAACTTCTAATTCGATGACAAATAACGGAAAAAATGATGAAAACTCTATATGGATAGAGAGAAGAATTTTCGTCGCAAAATCTAAAGCTGAGAATAAAAGCTTGAAAGCAAAGAAAAAGATATTAAAGCCTTTAATCCTGAATTACTTTAAAATACCGGAATAGTTGATGGATTAAAGTAGACGCTAATCTTATTTTATGAAGCTTTTTTTAAAGCTTCATGAATCCTCACAAATAAAATTGGGTAGCCATTCCCGCTGAAAGTTCAGGCTACCCTTCTTGCTAAAGCATACCTTAAAATTATGAAAAATAATAATGATGTTTACGTTTTGAAGAATTTTATTTTAAGGAGATCGACAAGGAATTATATAGAATACAAAGACTATTTTGATAGATTCTTTGTGGTTTTTGTTGTTTTTACATTTGTAAGTATAGCAGCTCAGTGTTACTCTGGATATTCAGAATTGAGCTTTTTTGAGGTAAATGCTATTTTTTACCAACTGCCCTACCCTTTCTACTTTGCTTTGTTAGGTACTATTTTTTTGAAGTTTTTAAATCAGTAGTAACTGTTAAGTTTTTCCATGAATTTTTGGGAAGTTCTAAATCGTTTAATTTGTTCTTTTTAATAATTTCTCTGTCTTGTGTAGCTGGGTCTATATGGTTTAGTATGAATGGAATTGAAAGCAGAACAGTAAAAAACTTCTCCTCCCCACCTATTGATGAAAAGACACAAAAGACAGATGAGATATTTAGTGAAAGGCTCAATTCTATTGAAAGCTCAATTGATGATATTATTAGTAGATATACCTATGGAGAAACTGTTTATATCCCAAAATCAGGAAATAAATGGCATTCTGCAAAGCAAGTTGCTTCTGATCAAGAAAAATTAAATGATCTTGAGTTCAAAAAATCTGAGTTAATTAGTGAACATGCTAAACAGAGATCTATAAGTATTAATGAATTTCAGTCAAAATTAAATTCTTACAATGATAATCTTTCAGATGCTGTTCGAGATAACAGGTATAATGTAATCTTTTCAGAAAGCATTTATATCATTTGTATAATCTTTAATTGCTTGTTTTCTTTTAAATCTGCAATGGAGTTTAATGCTGAAAATTCAAAGCAGGCTCTAAAATCTATTCCTCTAGGCAAACAAAATATCCAGCCAAAAGATGTTACTGAACCAGTAACACTATTTGAGAAATATACTGAGTTAGGCCTTTCTAAAGCTCCAGAAGGTTATGAACCACGAAAGTGTAAGTGTTGTGGACAGCCATTTTTTACCTATGTAGTAAATGAAACTACCAACAAAAGGATTTACTGTAGTAAAGAATGCGCAGATAAAAAACGGAAAGAACACACCTATAAAAAAAGAGCAGAGAAGAAAAAGCTTGAAGAGCTAGAGAATCAAGATCAAACAAAACAAGTGTCATTATGGAAAGTTAATGGCACTCATCAAAACAATGAATAATATTTCTATCACCAATTTATATGGAATGATATGGGAAAGAGAATATACAAAGTTTTAGAATCTGATAAAGAGCTCAGGCTATTACACAATCATATAAAAGCCTACAACTTAAAGGCAGAAAAAAGCGAAAAGATCAAACCACAGCATACCAAAACAGCTGAGACACTCATCAAGCTAGCTCTTAAAAAAGAAGTAAACTTTACTAACCCTCTTTATTTATCAGATACTGAATTAAATGGAATTGGTGTAACATGTGGATACTTTAAAGATAATGGAGCTGCAATCGCTAGCCAATTACAAATTCATCCCAAATCATTTGATAGGCATTTAAAAAGATTGGAGAAAGCTGCTATTGCTGCCAGTTATAAAGTAGCAAATAACGGCAAACAGATAAGAGCCAAAGGAAAGTATTACGAAACCCTTTTTGCTATCAACAAGCAATTTTTTAAACTGTAATTTAAAGAAGATGGAAACTGCACATAACAATTTAATTCCACCCTAAAGGCCGAAATCTATATTTGCTAGAACAGGTGTAAAAGGTGCGCAGCTTTTACTGAGTTCAAAACCAACTCCCAATATTTAATAGAAAAAGGCGAGATGAAATTCTTATGCCTAATTTTTCCAGCATGAAAGGATATTTTGTCCTTCTTCTGGGAGTAATGCCTTACTGTGCCAGAAAGACTTTACCTGAAAACTCTTCAGAAATTACTTACAGAAATACTTTCAGAAAGTAGAACCAGTAGGAATGATTACTACCAAACAGAGTGAATGATGAATGGTGCAAAAAAAGAGAAGAGATATATCTGTATTGCAAAAGTATCAGCAGAAAAGTTTGTGAGATATCATGTCAATGACCTATTACGGTTCACTGATTTTCTAGATAAAAAGTTCTCAGGTTGGAGATGGTTTAATGTTTACTCAAAAAAGACAGGTGAACAGCTCTACAACTTTACGAAAAGGAATAGACCAGCTGGAAGATTTCTTTAAAAGAAGCAAAAAAAGAGTGTGTGATACTCTTTTGATTGCTTGGCAACTGCAATTCAAAATAAGTTGTGAACTACTTAAGGGAGACGAAATTAGTCTCCCATCTTTAATCATTCAAATGAAATACCATGCAACTAAAATTTACAAATAGAGAGATTTCAGAAATGAATATTAATGAGTTACTGAAAGTGATAAATAATCCTGAAGTTTTAGAAAACTCTAGATTGAATGCTCGTGAAAGTTTTGATGAATTAGTTAAAGAATATTATCTAAAGCAGAATGCTTTTACACCTCTAAACTCCCTTCCAAAGTGTAGTAAGAGATCATTAATCAAACTTTGGGTGGTATTTAAAAACTCAAAGAAACCTGAAGGCTGGACCTCAAGATACTATAGCATTGATTTCCCACATGAAAGAGAATTATTTGAAGATAAAGAGCTAATTGAAATCAGATTAAAATATGAAGGAATCCATTTTGTAAAAAACTTTTATGGCTATAACAAACCATTGTCAGGATATAAAAAGTTATACAACCTGGCTATGAATTACTATAGACAAGGAAGAGTTTTACATATGAAATTTTATCTGAATACCATATATGAGCAGCAGGAAAATGGCGAGCTTATGCCTAAGGAGTTGTTTGGATGGTCTATTGATAGTATTAAATGATCGTATTCAATTATAAACAGAGGTTAAGTTATAGAGGAATAGTAAGAAGCTACATACGAAATGCTTGAATTATGAAATAGATAATTTTTTATAACTACATTGCAACATTTATTTGAAAGCCTTCAATTTTTTATGGAGGCTTTGTTTTTTTACATAAATCAAAATAAGTATTTAATAACAATAATGATTAAATTCTCTTTAACAGAAATAAAGACTTTTAATTCAGAAGTGAGATATTTATAATTTGAAGAGGTTTAATTGCTTTAGAATAAAATTTTGAAAAGGCTTTAAAATTAATTAAGAAGGTAATAAATAAATATATGCCAACACTCAATTGGATAGGAAAAGAAAAGGTAATTAATCATCACAGGGATGTACCATTTTGTGTATTAGACCATAAGTACAGCTTTTCTTCCGAAAAAGGAGAAAGCGAAGAGTTAACAAATAGTGGTAATATGATTATTCATGGCGATAATTTAGAGGCGTTGAAGTCCCTTTTGCCTGAGTATGAGGGTAAAATTGATTGTGTTTACATAGATCCACCTTACAATACAGGGAATGAGGAATGGAGTTACAATGACAATGTTAACCATCCTAAAATAAAGAAATGGCTAGGTGAAGTAGTTGGAAAAGAAGGCGAAGACCTCAGCCGTCATGACAAATGGCTTTGTATGATATATCCGAGAATTAAATTACTGCATCGTTTATTAAGTAAGTCAGGGACAATTTGTATAAGCATAGACGATAATGAATGTTCAACATTGAGGCTATTACTAGATGAGATCTTTGGAAAATCAAAATTTATGGGAAATTTTGTTTGGAGAAGACGCGTTGGATCAAGCATGAAGGCTTCATGGGTCTCATTAGACCATGAATACGTCCTTGTCTATTCCAAAGACCCTGATACAGCTTTTGTTTTAGGTGATGCACGTGATATGGAAAAGTACAATTTGAAAGATGATGATGGAAAAAAGTATGCAAGCATGCCTTTAACTGTTGGGATGACTAAAGAAATGAGGCCAAATCAATGGTATGCTCTCAAACATCCATCTTCTGGGAATGAGTACTGGCCTACAGAAGGTAGAGTTTGGTGCTATTATCCGCCAACAATGGAAAAGAAAATAGAGGAAAATAGAATTCTCTGGCCTGAAGATGATCCAAAAGGTAGAAGAACGACACCAAGGCTAAAGAGCTATCCAGAAGATGCAAAAAGAGATAGAAAACCAATTTCTACGTGGATTGAGGAATCTAAAAATAAAGTCAATTCAGATGATTCTTATATAGCTAAAGTTGGTAAGAATCAGGAAGGAACAAAAATACTAAAGGAAATATTTAATAAGTCTGTTTTCAGCTATTCCAAACCAGTGAGCCTAATTAGCTTAATAACAGAGCAATTTTGCCCGCCAGATGGAATTTTGTTAGATTCTTTTGCAGGATCAGGAACGTCTGCTCATGCAATTTGTAAGCTAAATAAAGAAGATGATGGCAATCGAAAGTTTATTCTTATTGAAATGGAAGATTATGCTAAAGAATTAACATATGAAAGAATAAAAAATGTAATTCTAGGCTATGGTGAGGGTAGCAAAAAAGTAGAAGGAACAGGAGGTAGTTTTGATTATTATGATCTGGGTAAGCAGCTCTTTATTGGAGATAATCAAGAATATCTTAATGAAGAAATAAGTATTGAAAAAATTAGAAAGTATATCTGGTACAATGAAACAAGAGCTGCTTTTTCCAATCCTACTAATAATTCTGAGAGTAAATATTTTTTAGGATTAAAAGACCAGACTGCCTACTATTTTTGTTATGAGCTAGATGAAATTACTACGCTTGATCATGATTTATTAGCTACTATCAAAACTAAAGCAGAACAGTATGTGATATATGCAGATAACTGCCTACTTTCAAAAGAGTTTATAGCAAAGCACAATGTTATTTTCAAGAAAATCCCAAGGGATATAACCAGGTTTTAAGTTATGGATTGGATCGAAATACAAGGTTATAAATCAATAAAAAATATTTGTATTGAACTAAATCCTATTAATATTCTTATAGGATCAAATGGCTCTGGAAAGAGTAATTTCATCTCCTTTTTTGAGTTTTTAAATGCATTACAGAACAGACAGCTCAAGGAGTATATCGCATTGAGAGGTGGTGTTGAAAAGATGTTGTACAATGGAGTAGATCATACACAATCCATATATTTCAATACAAGTTTCGGTAATGGCATTAATGGTTATAAAGCTACTCTTAAACTTGGAGAAGATCATTTTATATTCACAAGTGAATACTTAGTTTACAAAAAAAATAATGGAAGAAATATTGCTAATTTTGGATCAGAAGCAAAGATAAAAAATACTGATAATTACAGAGCTAAATACGTCATAAAACACCTCAATAGTTATAGAAAATATCACTTTCATGATACAAGTAAAAACTCCCCATTCACACAAATGAGTCATGAGTTTAATGACCAATTCTTCTTGTATGAAGAAGGGAGTAATTTAAGTGCATTTCTTTATTATATACAAGAACACCATAAAGTAGTTTATAACAGAATTATCCAAACCATCCAAAGTATTGCTCCATACTTTTCAAACTTCTTTTTTCAACCAAATAAAGAAGGATATATGAGGCTTTTGTGGACTAGTAAATATGGTTCAACTATTTACGGTGCACCTGATTTATCAGATGGTACTATACGTTTTATTGCATTGACCGTATTATTTATGCAACCAAACTTACCTACAAGTATCATTATAGATGAACCAGAACTTGGCCTGCATCCTTTCGCTATATCAAAACTGGCGGGTATGATCAAAAGTGTAGCAGTAAAAGGTGTTCAAGTTATTATGGCCACACAATCTGCAGATTTAGTTAATCACTTTGAACCAAAGGACATCGTTACTGTAGATCAGATTGATGGAGCAAGTCAGTTCAACCGTCTCAAAGAAGATGACTTAAAGCAGTGGCTAGATACCTATAGTATAGGTGATTTGTGGCAAAGAAATATATTAATAGGAGGTCAACCTAACAAATAAAGAGATATGAAAAGATTGGTTATTATTTGTGAAGGACCTACTGAGCAGGAGTTTATTAGAGATGTGATGTTCTCTTACTTCAGTCCGAAGGGTATTTTTATTCAAACCCCTCTTATTAAGAAGTCTGGTGGTGGCATAGTACCTTGGAAGGCTTTAAAAGAGCAAATTATTGGGCATCTTAGAGAGGGAGGATCTATTGTAACAACTCTGATTGATTATTATGGAATACCTGACAGATATAATTATCCTGGATGGGAAGAATCTAAAACCATAGTGGATAGAGTTGAGCGTATGATATTTCTTGAAGAATATATGTTAAATGAAATACCAGATGAATTAAGAAACAGATTTATACCATATTACCAGTTGCATGAGTTTGAAGGGTTGTTATTCAACAACCTGGCTTCA
>PBYL01000048.1 GCA_002729595.1 Thalassovita sp.
GTAACTAATTCTTTTTCCTGAGCTTGACTTACAGATATGTTTGATTGCCATAGTATTACAAGGGTAAATACTATGATCAGTTTTTTCATCTTCATAATTGCGGTAAAATTTTAACAGAATCTTCTGTCTAGACCTTTTTCAAGTTACCAATAAATTGGTTCCTATAAAACACGATTTTGCTGGCTCTGATTTAGAGCTTACCGAAAGTTGATAATGAGCTACCAGAGTATTTTTATTCGAAATAATGTAGATAAACTTACTTTTTAAGGCTTTCCATTTTAGAGATTCCCTGAGCAATTTTAAAGGCAATTATTTGATAGGCTGGCGTATCGAAATGTACACCATCTGGCGAATAAGGTAATAAAACTTCTTCCATATTGGTATGCACATCCACCACATTAAGCTTTTCACTTTGTGCTACTTTTTTAAATTCTAAAACCAGTTTATCTAGTCGTTTGGCAGCACCTTCATATTTTTCTATCAACTGTTTATCTGCGCCATAAGGTGGCGGAAGTATCATTAAAATCTGCGGAGCTTTGTAACTGTACTTATGCGTTTTAATTTCTTTAATTAACTGACGCATATTTTTCACCACTTCTTTCTGTTGGTCTTCAAAAACCTTTTTACAATCATTTGTACCGAGCATTACCAAAACCAAATCGATATAACCCACTTTATCTTCTGCATCAGTAAGAAAACCTTTAAGGTTTTTTAAAGTGTTTAAATCTGCTCGGCCTAAATTATCAAAGCCAATGGTATTTCCAGAAACTGAATAATTGCTGATCTTATCTTTAGTTCTCAACTTTTGTAATTGAGTAACCCAACCATTTTCAAAAGCTCCATTAGAATCTCCTACAGCAACAATATGTAATTGCTGAATATGATTGAAAGCAGCATCTACCAACATTTCGTGTTTGCCTTCAAAAACTGTTAAGCTGATAGGACCAGTGATTTTTTGAAAATGGACTTTTCTACCTCCAATTTTCTTATCTGGCGAATTGCTAAAAGACCTTTTAGATAGCAGCTCAATAATTTCTTTTTTGGTCACTTTTCTATCTTCTCTAAACTTCCAATCATCCATCAATTTATTATAGAAATTGATGGTTTGAGTGATAGGCACTGAACCTTCATATCCATCATGGATCCCAGTGTAGAGATGTAATTGACTATCTTTCCTTAAATCGAGAGGTACCTTCATGTAGAAAGGAGAGCGTTTTCTCAGGTTTTCCACATCAATAGAATCTTTGGGAGTTTGACATACTTTTTCCAGATCACTGGCATATTTTAAACCTCTGCTTTTTGTCTCGTAATACCAATCTTCCAAATTGCTAATTGGCACCCAAGCTGAAAATGTTTTAATCGGATGTCTACTTTTCATATAAGCTAAAATTGTCGCCATTCCTCCCCCACTTACACCAATAACATGAATTTCAGTTGGATCTACTGAAGTATTTTTAAGCGCATAGCTAATGGCATCATCAATATCTTGTATTACTTTTTCGCTTCCGCAGGCATCTGGTGAGGAGTTGTTTCCTCTAAAATCTGGGTGGATGTAATTCCATCCATAAGTCATGATTTGCCCAACCAGTGGATCGAACTGACTGTAATCTCCACTCCAAGTATGTAAGCTGATAATTAAAGGTTGTGGGCCATCCAATCGGCTTTTATAAAAATAGGCTTTTTGCTGGTGATCGTCTATAGTGGAAGGAATGGTTACTTCTTGAAATACCTTTGGCCAGCTTTTGTTGTCTGTATCGTCCCAAAAAACAGATTGAGCCTGAACTACAGAGCTAAATAAAGTTAAGAGAAGTAGTAGTAAGAATATATTTTTTGATGCTTTTGAAAAGTTGTTTGTTGTATCCATTTTTCATATCTCGATTTAGCTTAAAGCTATAAAATTTGCCGCATTTCATTAGCTTTTGTTTACAATTTAAGCACTCATAATTTAGCTTATTTCAATAATAAACCACCACCAAATTGAGTATATATATAGGAATAGTGCTATGTTTATGTTGAAATATTACTATTAAAGTATTTCAATTGAGTTGGATAAAATGATTGAGGAAGTTTATAATCTTATTAGAGAATTATTAGACACATATAGACCCCAAATAATGTGGGGAGCCTTATTTGTTCTGTTTATAAGAACAATACGATACTCCCTAAAAGATGATACTGAAAGATATTGCCTAAAAACCAGAAAAGGTGAAAAGTTTAAAATTAAGCCATCAAAGAAAAGTATAAAAAATGCTGAATGGTTTGTGTTAGCAATTATAGGGATAATAGCTTCATTCACATACTATTTGGTCTTAACTTTTGGAAATGCAAAAGATGCGAGTACTTTTCTTTTTGTCATTATGAGCTATCTAAAAATATCATTATTCGATAGTGACTTACCTCAAATAGAAATACTTCAAGATAAAATCATTTTAGATCGTGAAAAGATTACAGCTAAACAAATTCAATCCATTAAGATATGGGATAATTTGATTGTTGTTCATCTCACCACTGAAAAACAGATAGATTTCCCATTGAATTTTAGATATGAAAGTTTCAATGTTGTGATAAAAATGATTGCTTCCCTTAAAAAGTTTTGTCAAAGAAATTCAATTCATTTTACTGATGATTTTGAATATGACATTGAGAAGAATGATATTTTAAATCGTCAAATAGCTAGTTAAATAAAGAAATGGCTAACGAATTACAATCGATAGTGGGGATGTTTGAAGAACTATACGAACAAGCAAGTGAATTCATAAATACCTATAAAGTTGAGATATTATGGGGGTCAATATTTATTTTCTTTATAAGATACCTTAGAGCATTTTTAGATGATAATCCTGAAAAGTATTTTAAAAAAACTGAAAAAGGTGAAAAATTTATAATCATCCAACCCAGAAAGAAATGGAAACGGATAGATTGGGCAAGCATATTTTTAATATTCGTAAGCATCCTCATAGCTTTCGCATCATTTTTTGAAAACAATATACTTGAATCATTATATGGGCTAGGTTTAGTTTTTAATCTATTTATCAGTGCATTCTTAATTAAAATGGATATGCATGTAGAAATACAACTGGATAATATTAAGCTGAATGGTAAAAAGATTAATAAGGAAAAAATACAATCCATCGAAGTTTATGATGACTTAATAACTGTACACCTCCTATCTGATAAAAAGAAAGATTTTGATTTGAATTTTAGTAGAAAAAACTTCGAATTAGTGACAAAAATGGTCACCGCTCTCAAAAATTTTTGCCAGATAAATACAATCCCCATCATGGACGATTTTGAGTACGACATCGAAAAGAATTATATCATAACTAGAAAATAATAGACTTACTAATCAATACATAAAACAATGACAAACTTATTTTTAAAAGCTAAACACTGGCAGATTTTCTTGCTAACCTATGGGATTCCACTCATATTTCAAATGGTTTTTATGAGCATCATGTTCTCTTTATTCGATCCTGAGAAACTCTCAATCCCTTTAGTTTTTCCATATATATTTGCTATACTTTTTATAATAATAGTAATTAGTGGCACTATAACTCTAGGCTGGTTTTACTCTGTTAGTGTTGGACTTCAACACAAAATTTCTGATAATGTTAAGATGAATACAGGGTTTTTTAAATTCTGTCTTTTTTTTCCCGCAGCTTATATTTCCATATTTATTTTTGTTTTTATGATTAGTTTTTTTGATGCTTTTACTAATCAGGTAATACCTGATTTTGGAATTTTTGCTCTTATCATTCCCTGCCATTTTTTCTCTATGTTTTGCATTTTATACTGTTTGTACTTTACTGCTAAAGCCATTAAAACAGCTGAAATGCAAAGGAGAGTACGTTTTTCAGATTTCGCTGGGGAGTTATTTATGCTTTGGTTTTTCTTTATAGGAGTCTGGATCATTCAACCTAGATTAAACAAAATTGTGAATGATGAAAATGATTACTCATTAGAATATTAATACTTATTTCTTACCAATTAGTAATTCAATATTTAGCCCTAAAAAACACTAATTAACAACAAACAACTATAATGAAATTACAATTACTGCTAGCAAGCTTGTTAATAGGTCATTTTACTTTTGCGCAAAAAGCCTATCAATACCCAACCGCTCCAAAAGACGCTACAACTGATACATATTTTAATGAGTCGATTGAAGACCCTTACCAATGGATGGAAAATCCTACTGACCCTAGGCTGGAAGAATGGCTGAGTGCACAAAAAAGTATTACAAAAAAGCAAAGTAGCAAAAACACAAGAATCCGTGAGCTACAACTCCAACTTAGCTCTATGTACCATGATGTAAGAAGAGAAAGCACTAAACAATTTGAGAAAGAAGAAACCTTAGCTAAGTATGAATTCGAAGATTCTGAAACGGATATAAATAAATTACCTGACCTTTTATATAAACTGAGTGCTAAAGGTAATTTTAAACTATTAGCAAAAGCCAATTGGTTCAAAAAGGATAAAAACGACCACGTAATTTTCTATTCTAAACACATTAATGAGAAGGAAGATTTAGCTTTGGTTAATGTATCTATTAATGGGAGCGACTGGCTAACCGGTTATGTATTCGATTTAAAAACTGGTGAAATGCTTCCTGATACGATTAAATATATTAGAAAAAGTACTGATTTTGCTTGGCATGGTAAAACCATATATTACGATGCTTTTAATCCACCAGCAAAAGGTAGAGAATTACTAGATGTGGCTACTGGGCAAAAACTATATAAATATACCATTAATAGCTCTACAGAAGCTGAAATTGTATATCAAAATCCAGATCAAAGTGGTAGAAATTCTTTCGATTTTGATCAGTTCCAGAATAAACTTTTCTTATATCACTTCATAAAAACCAAGACGCAATTATATAATGCCATCTCTGTTGCTGATCTAGAAAGCGATTCATTTTTCCCTAAAAACTTTCTTACTTACCCTAATGAAAAAGGTGTTCATTTGAATGTAGATCATGTTTCGAACGATTCTGTTTTTATTAAAACTACATGGAACGCACCAAACGGTAAAGTACTTTTAGCCAATATTAATGAACCTAATAAGCTCTCTGAACTTATTCCTGAATACGATATTCCTTTACAATACATCAACAAATTAGGGAAAAATATAGCCGCAGTATATCTACAAGACGGACAAAACATTGCCTTAATTTTTAATCGTAAGGGAGAGCTACTTAAAAAGATAGATTTTCCTAAAGGCAAAAAGTTGAACTATTTCTATGAATTGAATGAAGATGCCAAACAAACTAGTTTCAGTATTACGTCTTTCTACCATCCAGAATTAGTGTATCAAATATCTCTTGAAGATTTAAATTTTTGGCCTGTCGAAACCCTTTCTGTTCCCTACAACCCAGATGATTTAGAAACTCGATTAATCAATTATAAATCTAAAGATGGTACAGAAATTCCCATGTACATTACCTGCTTAAAAGAGACTAAATTAAATGGTAAAAACCCTGTATTAATACATGGATATGGTGGCTATGGAATTACAGTAGAGCCTGATTTTGATTATCAAAACGGACTTTTTTTGCTGCATGGTGGTATACTGGCTGTTCCCAATGTAAGAGGCGGTGGAGCTAATGGAAGCGAGTGGGCGCTAGCCGGTCGCGGATTAAACAAACAAAATACGATTGACGATTTTGTGGCTGCCGCAGAATATCTCATTAATGAAAAATATACTAACCCCGAAAAAATTTGTATTACTGGAGGCTCACATGGAGGCATGCTAATAGGAGCAGCTATTACACAAAGACCAGAATTGTTTAAAGCGGCCATTGCAGAAGCTGGAGCTTTAGATATGCTTCGATTAAATAAATACACAGCGGGATTTGTAAGCACCAATATCAATGAGTTTGGAGATATAAATAAGCAAGATGAGTATCTCAATTTAAAGAGTTATTCCCCTTTACATCAAATTAAAAAAGGAGTAAAATATCCGAATTTATTATTAATTACAGGTGATAGTGACGACCGCGTACCTCCACACCACTCTTATAAGTTTTTGGCTACTTTACAAGAATTGGGCGATCCAACAGGCTTGGCTCATGTATATGTATTGCCTGGTGCAGGTCATGGCGGTGCATTAACTCAAGAAGATTGGGAGAACCATATCTTGTATAAATATTTCTTCATTTTAGACCAATTAGGGATAGATTATTATTAACATATTCAATAATTTTACTACATGAATCTTGAAAAACTAGGATACACACAAAGATGGGTTGAATATGAAATTCTAGATGAAAAGAATTTCACATCTCAACTAGCTGATTACCAAAATGGAAGAGATGAAAATACTGAACATTACCGGTATGCTACTTTAAGAAATTGGATAGAGAATAAGATTAATTTTTCAAATAACGAGATATATAACTTTCTTGAAATTATTACTGCTGAACCTGATACATCTATGGCTGGTTCAGCAGTAAAACTCCTTTATATATCTTCTAAAATCTCAGAAGAACAATCCAGAATTATTGAGGTAAAATTTAAGTTGTTTGGTGAATGGGCAGTTATGCTAATCGAACGCGAAGCAATTAAAAAAAGACTTTTTCAAGAAGATTTAAAGCTTGATCTATTTAATAAAATAATTGAACTTGGTGATCATAATCTCATAAGATTAATGATAGACAGAACTAATAATAAAGCTTTTTTGAATGAATTAAATAGCAATATTTATAGCAAGAAGATCAGAAATTTAACTTCTGAAAAATTGAAAAAGTTAAATCTTAATTAGCCCAGATTAATGGTATCTTGGTTTTAACTACTTTTATTAATGCTATACGGAATAAGAAATGAAATTTTATCTCTCACTCTTTCTATCCATAAGTTTAAGCTCATGTAATAATAAGAAGGAACTGAAAACCAATCTTTTTGAAACTAACCCAAATACAACTGTAGAAGACGTAACCTGTTGGGGTTTTGAAGTAACAACCATGGATTGTGGTTTTTGCTCATACAAAAAAGATTTGTCTAAAAGTGTTACTATGAATTTTCTTTTTACATTCGACGATGATTGTTTTAATACCCAAGGTCAGACTATTACAATTAGATTAGATACACTTTTGCAACAAGTAAGTGACGAAGACATTGATTTTGATAAATACTATGCGCTAAATCGTATTGAGTTTGAAAAGGATAGTTTAAAAATTATTGATATTTTAAAATCCTATAATGGAATTAAAGTATCGAATATAAAAAGACTTGGAAGCTCTGAAAGTTTAATTTTTGACATCAAAACAATAGATTCTGATAGTACTATTGAGTGTACTTATTATGCATATCCTTTCACACAAAAAGTTATTTCTGTAGAGCAATATTGGCATAAATAAATTCAAAATGGCAGAAGATAAACCCAGACTGGCAAGGCTAACGGCAATTATTACACAATTGCAATCGAAAAGGCTATTAACTGCCAGAGAAATTTCTGAAAAGCACAAGATAAGTATCAGAACGGTTTATCGAGATATAAGAACGCTAGGGCAATCTGGCATCCCCATAGTAACAGAAGAAGGTAAAGGTTACTCTTTAATGGCGGGTTACAAGCTACCACCAGTTATGTTTACCGAAGACGAAGCCCACGCTCTCATTACAGCGGAGCAGTTAATTCTTAAAAACAAAGATCAGTCGTTGGCAGAGCAATATCAAAATGCGGTAACGAAGGTAAAATCTGTGTTGAGGTTTAATCAACAAACCAAGGCAGAATTAATTTCACAGCGCTTGCAGGTTAGAAATAATGAAGCCAATGAGAAAACCAGTAATTATCTTATAAAGCTACAATCTACCATTGCCAATAACCTGATTGTAAAAATCTATTACCTTTCTCTAGAAAATCAACAAAGTGAAAGACTTATTGAACCCTTTGCCTTATACACCACGCAAGACAATTGGATACTCATAGCCTTTTGTTTGAAGAGAAACGACTTTAGGGCTTTTAGGCTAGATAGAATTCAAAATTTGCAGATCACCAATCAGCATTTTGAACCTCATAAAATCACCTTGCAAGAATACCTTGATCAGTGTCGCGAAAAATACAAACCCACCCCTGACATACCTTTGACATAAGGTCAATTTATGTTTGCTGTGAAACTAAAAATTTAAATCATGCAAAACGTAAAAATTGAACCTTTCAACCTCATTGGAATTGCTGTAAAAACCACCAATGAAAATAATTTGGCAGCTCAAGAAATTGCTGAGCTATGGCAAAAGTTTATGGGAGAAAATCTACTGCACAAAATCCCGAATAAAGTAGACAATACCATTTATTCGCTGTATACAGAATACGAAGGCGACCATACTCAGCCCTATACCGCTGTTTTAGGTTGCAAAGTGGATAATTTGGAAGAAGTACCTGAAGGAATGGTAGGCAAAAATTTCGATGGTGGAAATTATGTAAAACTATCTGCAAAAGGTGATCTTAGTAAAGGCTTAATCGTGAATGAATGGACTAAAATATGGCAAATGGATTTAGACCGAGCCTTTACTGCCGATTTTGAGGTTTTTGGTGAGAAAGCACAAAATCCCAATAATGCCGAAGTGGATTTCTTAATTGCTATCAAATAGATTTTAACATGACTCAAGATTTAGACAGCTACTATCTCAACAAAGAAGAACCTAACAAAAGTTGTTTATTGGCTTTAAGAAGTATTATTCTGAAACAAGATGAAAATATTACAGAAACGCGGAAGTGGGGTATGCCCTGCTTCTGCTTTAAAAAGAAGATGTTTTGCTATTTGTGGACAGATAAAAAAACGGATGAACCTTATATCTTAATGGTAGAAGGCAAGCACCTAGAACACCCAAAACTAGAACAAGGAACCCGCTCTCGAATGAAAATATTTAGAGTAAATGCCCAAGAAGATTTACCCATCAAAACTATTAATTCAATTCTTACCGATGCCCTAAATCTTTATAAAAATGGCGTTGTTAAGGTGAAATAGTAAAATCGTTAAAAGCCCAATTTTTTGCCAAAAATTTAGTTTTTTCAATAAAAAAACAGCGTATTATAGGTATGTAAATCCGCCTTTAATCAAAATTTCTTTCAATCAATTTTACTAAGAATGACGAACATAAAAGTATCATTACTAGATAGAATTAACTTTTTATTTATTGATCAAACATTTATAACAGGTTTAATATTTTTTGTGGTTGGTTCAATTATTCTGTATGCCACAAACCCAAATATTGATTTAAATAGTTTTCATTTCTGGATGAATAAAACTACTAAGACTGAGACAAAAATCAAGAAGGTAAAGTACACAGACAACACTGATATTTATTATTATGATTTTGAAGCTAATGGAGAAACATATTTGGGTAATTCCACAGCATCAGGATACTTATATGATGCTGATGATAAAGTTACAATAGAATATGCCATAGATGATCCAAACATATCAAGAATTGATGCAGTAAACCATTCGAGTTTTGACTTTACTATAGTAATTATACTCATATTCCCCATTATCGGATTAGTCTCTATCGGCAATACATTTAAGCAAATGTTTAGTGTCGTTTCTATATTAAAAAACTTCTCGCAGACAGATGCAGTATTCGTTGATATGGAAGCAACTTCTATAAAAATAAATGATAATCCCATATACAAAATAAAATACTCCTATACTGTTGATCACACACGATATCAGAATACTACTAAATCATTAAAACCAGATAAATTTGATGGAAATGAAGTATTACTCTATTCTAAAAGCAAACCTGAGAAATCTGTTCTATTAAAAAAATTACCTAAATCTTTACAGAGAAAAGTTTAATATTACACAAACATTTTTTACCAGCTAAGTGAATTTAACTAAACAACAAACAGTATTACTATCTCCATTTTTAATAATTACTATCAATTTTGTGAATGCCTTTCTCTTTGGGCAAATCATTGGAAAATGGTCATTTATTCCGATAATATTAATAGAATGGGTGCTTTTTCTTTATTTGATAATTAGATATGCCGGTAAAGAAACAATCAAAAATTGGTTAGCAAAACCCCAAAACTCTTTCGCTTGGAATCTGCTAGCTTTATTTATTGGCTTGCTTCCACTCCCTTTATTTATATTTCACCACGATACACTTAGTACTTGGCAAGTATGGCTACCTTGGATTTTATTGGCACTAATCAACCCATGGTTAGAAGAAATTTACTGGCGGGGTTTACTTGTTGAATACACACAAAACTGGAAAAAATGGCAAAGTATATTTTTTACAAGTGCTGTATTCGCGCTTAATCATATGGTTTTTGGAGTGAACTCTGAGCTAAACAGCGGATTTACTACTGTAATTTCTACATTTATTATGGGACTTGTCTGGAGTTTGGTTTTTATAAAAACAAAGAGTTTAAAATGGATAATTTTCGCTCACTTTCTTGTCGATTTTTTCAATCTATCCGCAGCTTCGTTTTTAGATTTATATGAAAAAGGAGGATGGTAAAATTAAAGCTTGTAGTCAATCTCACAAACCATTGGTAAATGATCGCTAATAGTTATCCATTTGCTAAATGTACCTACACTTAATGAAGTCAATTTCTCTCTAAAATGCTGGATAGCCAGTATATAATCTATATGGTAGGCTTTCTCTCGTTTTCTATGAAGAAAATAAGTGGGCATGGTTTCTTCTCCTTGTTTTTCCTGATAAAACTGGTGGTATAAACTTTCAATTGCTGCATCACTTAAAATCTTTAAAACATCGGAGTGATTCCACCATCTATCCCAAACATCCCATCTGGAATTGCTGTTTAAATCTCCAGCAATAATTGTTTTACCTAGTTTGTCTTTGTTCACTTGGAGGTATTTCCAAACTTGACCAATGTAACCAAAGGTTGGAGATTTATTTTGATGTGCCCAAACTGCCAATAAATCAAAATCATTATTGATTGAAACTGGTAAAAAATATTTTACTCTGTGATTCTCATACTCTTCTGGCCAGTTTAATGATGTTAGCTGAATTCCATTTCTAGCAAAAGCTCCTAAGCCTTTGTGTTTTAAATCACCAATCCATAAATAATTAGATGCCCAAGCTTTGTAAGCTGATTCACGAGTTTGCGCTGGGTTTTCACATTCTTGAATAATGTAAATATCCGCGTTTAGCTCTGCTATACTTTTGTATTTATTTCTGAAAGCTCCATTACAATTCCATGTTACAATCTTCATGTTTAAATATAAAAAAAGAAAGAACAGCTTAGGAAACCGTTCTTTCATCAATTGTTATGAAAGTGAGCAAAATGAAAAATACCTGTAAATAATTCCCATCTCCTCTACGTCACTTTCGACAACTTACTACTTGTATATGCATATTGAATCTTTAAATTCCTGAGTCAGATATTTCTAAAATCAATGGTGAATTTGCCGGAACTGTAAGCTTGTCTTTTAGCTCCAGTTTCTCACCAGTGAAAATATCTTTCCCTATCATATCTTTTGGTAAAATCTCATTAAATCGATCTAATGAAAGTTCTACTTCTTCTTCGTTTTTGCTTAGCGCAATCATTACTTTTTCATTATCTGTATATCTGAAATAGACATATACCCCTTCTTTTGGAGCATAATGGATTAGTTTTCCATTATGGAATACATCATTACTTTTTCTCCAATTCAAGAGTTTTTTCACAAATTGCTGCGCTTCTGTTTGTTGCTCTGTAAGACCTTTTCCAGTAAATCCATTCACGGTATCATTCTCCCAACCACCTGGAAAATCTGCTCTAATCACTCCATGATCATTTCTAACATCATTGGTAATTAATATCTCAGTACCATAGTATATTTGAGGAATTCCACGAGTAGTGAGCACATAGGTCATACCCAGTTTAAACAAGTCGAAATCTTCGTTTACTTGGGTGAAAAATCTATCCATATCGTGGTTATCTGGGAAAACCACCAAGTTTGACGGATCAGCATAAATAAAATCGTTGGCAAGCATTTCATACATTCTTGCCATTCCGCTAAAGTCGGACTCATCGCTGTTTAAACCTTCTACCAAGGCACTTTGTAGAGGAAAATCAAACAAAGCAGGCAAGCAAGAAGTGTAACCGTTGGCATTTACTTTCCCTTTTTGCCAATGCGCTACTAATCCCGGATTTAGGCTCCACTCCTCTCCCACAATATTCAAATTCGGATATTCATCCATTACAGCACAAGTCCAATCTCGCATAAAATCTTTATCAGGATAAGAATAAGTATCCATTCTAATGCCGTTAAGGTCGGCATATTCTATCCACCAAATTGTATTCTGAATCAGGTATTTAGCCATAAAAGGATTGCGCTGATTCAGATCTGGCATTGTGGGCACAAACCAACCATCAGAAAATTCTTTTTGGTCTATTTTAGCACTATACGGGTCTTGTATAATGGTTCTCTTATGCGTTGTTTGTTTAAAGTTTTTCTCTAGCGCCTCTTTCTGATAATTTACCCAATTGCTAAAAGGTAAATCATTCATCCACCAGTGTAGTGAACCGCAGTGGTTCATAATCATATCATTTACAATCTTAATCCCTTTCTCCTTACACTTTTTGCTCAACTCCACATACATTTCATTATCTCCGTAGCGATCGTCTACTTTGTAAAAATCAGTGATGGCGTAACCATGGTAAGAATAACTCTCCATGTTATTTTCTAATACTGGGTTCAACCAAAGTGCGGTAAAACCCATATCAGCCATGTAATCCAGATGCTCCAATACGCCAGCAATATCTCCTCCGTGTCTACCTCCGATAAACTCTCTGTTTGGCCCTTCTAGGTAACCTTTCACTTCGTCGTTTTCTGTGTCACCATTAGCAAAACGATCTGGCGTGATTAAATAAATTACATCTGTGTTATCAAAACCTTTCTTTGTATCTCCTTTAGCAGTTCTTTCTAGTATTTGGTAGGGATGTGAAAAGGCAACTTTGTTTCCTTTAGAAAAATCGATGTTGAAATTGGCTTTAGTTACCGATGGAGCAATACTCAAATCGATAAATAAATAGTTAGGGCTTTCTGCTTTGTGGATGGAATCCAGCGTAATTCCTTTTTGCTTGATGGAAGGTGTGTAGTCGGCAATCTTATCACCATGAACCATCAATTGCACAGTGTTATTTTTCATTCCAGACCACCAATTCGGAGGTTCTACTCGTAACTCTTTTTGCTCAGTAATATGTTGATTTGATGCTTTCCCATCAACAGATGACTTAATTGAAGCCGTTTGCCCATAACTCAACTGAAAAAAAAGACAAAATGCCAGTAATAGAAATTGTTTCCTGAATTTCATATTTATAAGGTTTCTGGATGTTATATAAATCTGCTTTTGGCAGATGTAAGATGCTTCTCAAGAAAAGAAAAAGCAGGTAGCCTTTGCCACCTGCTCCTATTATTATTGGAGATCGAAAGAATATTCTCCAGTATTTACATTAAAAGTAACTACGTAAGTACCTGCTGTTACAGGAATGTTTGCGCCATTGGCTTCGGCAACTCCACTTGGAAAATCACCTGCTCCCCAATTGTAAGTCCAGTCGTCATTTGCTCTAAACTTAGCCTCACCTTCTGTTAAATCTATTGTTGCAGAAACTACTGCCGGATTTGCAGCGTCCACAATGCTCAGATTTGTATCTGCATCCCAACCAGAAGCAGTAGCTGAACCAATAATGCCAATAGAAACTTCGGTAAATGCATACTCACCAGAAGTTGGATTGAAAGTTACCAAATAGATACCTGCTGTTACCGGAATATTTGCTCCACCAGCAGTAGCAACTCCACTTGGAAAATCACCAGCACCCCAGTTATCGTCCCATGCATCATTTGCTCTAAATTTCGCTTCGCCATCTGTTAAAGCAAGCACGACTGAGAAAGTACCATCTTCATTTTTTTGCATGTTGGTATCAGTATCCCAACTACCTGGAGTAGCTGAACCGATAATTCCGATGTCTACTGTAGCAGGCTCGAAGCTATATTCACCAGTTTCTGGACTAAAAGTAATCTCGTAAGTACCAGCAGTTACTGGAATATTTGCTCCACCAGCAGTAGCGATACCACTTGGGAAATCAGCAGCACCCCAGTTTACATCCCAAGCATCATTTGCTCTAAATTTCGCTTCACCATCTACCAATTCTAAAATCACAGAGAAAGTACCATCTCCATTGTCTTGCATATCTGTATCAGCATCCCAACCACCTGGAGTAGCTGAACCGATTATACCAATTGAAGGGAATCTTAAGAAATTGAATTGATATTCGAGCGTTTTATCGTTGAAAACTACTTCATAAAAACCGCTGTTTGCATCGTCAGCTAAAGTGATTGGAGAACCGTATAATTCAGCAATTCCATCCACTTCGTTATCACCATAGTTTTTACCATCGAAGTTCGGTCCTTCTGAGAATTTAATAATGTCACCAGCACCTAGTTCAACTTCTGCTAAAATCCAAAGGTTGTCTTCTACTTGTGCGAATGCATACTCATCTGATCCTTGGAAATCGTTGATGCTACCCACCAAATACAAACTTGTTACATTCTGAGCGAAAGTTACTGCAGGCTCAAATGTGATAGTTAAAGTATTATCGTTAAAAACCACATTGTATAAACCTGTTGGGCTGCTTGCAGAGTTAGCACCACCACCAGTAGTATTTTCTAGTAAACCATCGCCATCTGGATCTGCCCAGTCTTGATCGCACCAGTCTGCACAGTTTTTCAGTTTCCATTCTCCACCATCTAAAGTTACTTCTGTTAATGTCCAAGTATTTGGCCCTGTTAATTCGAAAGCAGAAGAACCCCAACTGTTAAAAGAACCTGCCATGTACATTTCTTCATAATTCGCAGCATAAGGCAAACTGCTAATCTCGAATGTACCATCGTAAGAAGTAATTTGACCTTTTACGTCTGTTGCAGTAGCAGATAATTTATAGAAACCTAATTCTAATGAAGCTGCATCAAAATCTGAAGCAGATAACACTAATGAGTCTGCTGTGCCAGATAATGATTTAGAGATGGATGCTATCTCGTTTCCATCGTTATCCATCAATTTAAGCGTACCTTCTGCCAATGGAGAAACTGTACCATCAACAAATTTGGCAACAATATCGAAGTCACCTTTCACTACTTTATTTCCATCACCGGGAGTAATTTCTAAAATACCGGGAGCAAAGTCTGTTAGTGCGTCTATATCTAACTCATCCTCACTGCAAGAAAACACGCCTACTAGCAGTAGAAAGGATAGTAATATGTTATAATTGATTTTCATATTTGTTTTCATTTTCCTGATGATGAATAATTAATAACCCTCATTTTGTTCAAGATTCGGATTCGCCAACAATTCAGAAGATGGAATTGGCAACAACTCTCTAAACTCTTCACTTGCCTGACCATCTTTGGTTTCTTTTTTCCAAGGCCAAACCATAGAAGTGTATTCGCCAAATCTGATCAAGTCTGTTCTTCTGTGACCTTCCCAGAAAAGTTCTCTGGCTCTTTCATCAAGAATGAAATCGAGTGTGAAATTATCTGCGCTTACAGTACCTGCAGCAGTAGAAGTATATGATCTAGCTCTCAACTCATTGATGTAAGACAATGCCTGAGACTGATCGCCACCAGCTCCACCTCTCAATACTGCTTCTGCATACATTAAGTAAGCATCTGCTAACCTAAACATTGGGTAGTCTGTATCTGGGTGAGTTAAGTCTGAGCCTACTAAGCCTTCTGCATCCACATTTTTGAATTTTGGAATTGCGTAGCCATCAGTAAAACTGAACTGATCATTAATCTCTAATGACTGACCTTCTGTGTAGAACATGGCTCTAGTATCTAGCGAACCAGTTACATCAGGAAATAAGTTTACAAAAGTTTTAGTGGTTCTTAAACCTGCCCAACCGCCATCAATTCCATAAGTTGCAGGGTCCATACCACCGCCAACTGGTGCATGTACTAGGTATGTCATACCTCCCCAAGTAATGGTTCTTTCACCATCAAAAGGAATTGAGAAAATGATTTCGCCAGAATTATGATTATCTGCTAAGAAGTTGCTTCCATAGTTTTCCTCTAAGCCATAAGCACCAGAAGAAATAATTTTATTAACCGCAGTAATCGCTTCTGTATATTTTTGCTGACCAGTATAAACCTCAGCATTTAAATACAATTTTGCTTGTAACATCCACAAAGCACCTCTATCAGCACGACCATATTCGTTTTGGCCAGCAGCAACCATATCTTCTTCAATTGCTTGTAATTCTTCATCTAAGAAATTGAAAACTGTAGTTCTATCTACTTGCTCAGGAGCTGATGAACCAATCTCAGTTTCTTCTGTGTAGAAAGGAATGCTACCAAACAAGTCGATACCATGCCAGTAGCTTAATGCTCTTAAGAATCTTGCCTCAGCACGATATTCTTGAATTAAAGCGCGCGTCTCATCACTTACACCTCTTTCGTCTAGTTTGCCATCTGTCGTTTCTCTTAAGAACTCATTCGCCATAGAAACCTGAAAGAAAATTCTGTAATAAGTGGCTGTGATAAACTGGTTAGCAGAAGTCCAAGTGTGTGCGTTTAGATCGTCTAGACCTTCGTCGCCCCAAGTAATTACTGCTTCTTCGGTTGTTAATTCCTGAATTTGCCAGTATTGTCTTAAGTAGTTTGAAAAACCTTCGTCAATACCTTTAATATCGGCATCTCCTGCTGGGCCTAACTGACCAGTAACTGCTAAACCTGCATACACTTTTGCAATAAAAGCAGTGTAAGAAGACTCATCGTTAAACACTACTGCTGAAGTAGCTGAACTTTTTGGCTCTATTTCGAGGTCTGTACATGCAGCCATTGAAATGAGCAAAGTGATTATGGGAAATATAATTTTTTTCATTTTCATCTTGATTATAAGCTGATGTTAACACCTAAAATAAATGTGCGAGAGCGAGGGTAAAGGTTATTGTCTATTCCATTGTTTGTCTCAGGATCAAGACCAGAATAGTCTGTTAGCACAAACAGGTTTTGTACTGTACCGTACAATCTCATTTGTACATTTTTTAACTGCTTTGCAGTGTAACCTAAGGTGATGTTATCCATTCTTAAGAATGAAGCATCTTCCACATAATAATCAGAGAAGTATTGTGGTGATGTAAATCCTGTTTGCAGCGCAGAAGTATGAATATTATTCGGGATAATCTCAGTGATTACTCTGTTATAATATCCATTGTTTGAAGCCACGTTGTTGTATGCATAATTTCCTAAGCTACCTCTCATGGTAAAGCTAAAATCGAAATTTTTGTAGTACATACTTGATGTTAAACCAAACAATAAATCTGGTGCAGGGCTCTTGTAAGGACGTTTGTCATTATCGTTTACCAACTCATCGCCATTGATGTTTTGGTACATATCTGCTAAGTTGATAGTTCCGTCTCCGTTGTGATCTACACCGTCTACTAAAGGATCGCCATTTTCATCAAGAATATGATCATACACATAGAAAGCATTTACTGCTTCTCCTACTCTTAAAATCTGAATGTTATTACCAACACCACCAGAAATACCACCAGTTGTATAACCTTCGAAATTAGGATCGTTGATTTGATCTAGCGCTTTAATCTCGTTTTTGTTATGAGAGAAGTTCACTGCTAAATTCCAATCGAAATTAGGTTTGTCAATCACCACACCATCTAAGCTCAACTCTACACCATTGTTTTGTACTTCGCCAATGTTTGTAAGAATGATGTTGGTAAGGTTAGCACCAGCAGCTACAGATACATCAAATAAAAGGTCTTTTGTATTTTTTTGATAGTATTCGATCGCACCAGTTAATCTGCCTTCGAAGAAACCGAAGTCAAGACCGGCATTTAAAGAAGATGTTTCTTCCCATTTCAAACCTGCATCGTAACCATTAGGTCTTAAAGTGGTCACATACTGGTCGCCGAATTGGTAAGAAGTCATCGCATCACCTTGCGTGTAGGTAGCTAAGTAGCGATAGTTTCCGATGTCTTGGTTACCAGTAATTCCATAACCAACTCTTAGTTTTAAGTTAGAGAATACTTTGGTAAGTGACTCAGCAAATGGCTCGTCTAAAATTCTCCAAGCTAATGCTGCTGATGGGAAAATACCCCAACGATCTGACTCACCAAATCTAGATGAACCGTCTCTTCTAACTGTTAAAGTTAAAAGGTAGCGATCCATAAAAGAATAATTTACACGACCGAAAAATGAGATTAATCTGTTTTCCTGAATGCTTGTAGAAGCAGTAAATTCAGTTGCAGGGCTTGTGCTGTTTAAGCCGAAAATATCTGTATCTAAATCCCATGCTCTAAAACTTGGAAACTCATTTACGAAATCTTGGTAAGAATAACCTACTGTTACATCAAAATCACTGTTGATGTTTTCTAAGTTCTTTTTGTAGTTCAAATAAGCATCTAACAAGAGGTTTTGTCTTTTGTAATCTTCTCTTCTCAACTCTCCATTGGTAGAAGACTGACCTCTTAAAGTAGAAGGTTGAAAACGCTCTCTTTCACCATTTGTAATGTCGTAACCTAAATTCAATTTAGCACTTAAACCTTCTAAGAATGGCATTTTGTAGCTAAATTCCATATTTCCGATGCTTCTGAAAGCTTCACCAAAATCTTGTGTTTGGTCTATGGTAGAAACTGGGTTATCTGGTGCAAGGTCATTATCGTATTCAAAATATCCACCCCATTTAGAATTTTCATCATAAACTGGTTGAGTAGGATCAAATACATAAGCAGAACCCACTACGTTTGGTGCAAATCTATCTTTAGTAAGAGATGTCTTTAAGTTTGTGTTGATGGTTAAAGCATCATTTAATAAAGAGTGGTTGTAGTTTAATGAAAAACTTGTACGTTGCGTGTTCGATGTTTTTAATATACCATCTTGATCCATATGACCTACAGAAACTCTGTAACCCATATTTTCTCCACCACCAGTAATACTTAAGTTGTGGTTTTGACCAACTGCTGTTTGTAAAATCTCATCGAACCAATTGGTATCTGCATCGCCTAAAACAGAAAGTCTTGATGGTGATTTTGCAGTCACTACGTTTCTAAACTGCTCTGCATTTAATACATCAATGCTAGAAGATAATTGACCTACTGAAACGTAACCATCGTAAGTTACTGAGGTTTTGCTTCCTGCATTTCCTCTTTTAGTGGTGATGATGATTACACCATTCGCACCTCTAGAACCATAAATGGCAGTTGCTGAAGCATCTTTCAACACTGTGAAAGTTTCAATATCTGAAGGGTTTAAGAAGTTAAGCGGGTTTCTACCACCAGAAAAACCTCCCGGGTTGTGCGGTGAGTTATCTATCGGCACACCATCAATTACATACAAAGGCTCGTTGCTCGCATTAATTGATGTACCACCTCTAATTCTAATAGAAGTTTGTCCACCTGGCTCACCACTGTTGCTTGTGATTTGCACACCAGCTACTTTACCAGTAATTAATTGATCTGGCGAAACGATAGCTCCTTTGTTAAAATCCTTCGCGTTAACCGCCTGAACAACACCAGTTACATCGCCTTTTTCTTGTTGGCCATAACCGATTACTAATACTTCGCTAAGTTCTGTTGGATTTACTTCTAAGGCTACATTTATAGTGGCTTGGGTTCCCACTTCAATTTCTACAGGTACATAACCTATATAAGAAAATACTAGGGTGGCTCCTTCTTCTACTGTGAGTGAATAGTTGCCTTCAAAATCTGTGATTCCTCCTCGTGAAGTTCCTTTTTCTTGGATGGAAACTCCAGGTAGTCCTAAGTTGTCTGTGGCATCTGTTACTTTTCCACCAACCGTTACTGTCGATTGTGCAATAAGATTTGAAGAAAAGATTATAGCAATTAGAAAACTGCTAAAGCAGGTAATTAATCCTCTTTTCATATTTACAGGTTTTATATTATAAAATTTGCTCGTTGAGGCGATGTTAGTAAGAAAAAATGGGGATTCACAAAGAAGAATGGTTACAATTAGTTAGCATTTTTATCACGAAAGCATAAAAAACTAACATCGGTTTAATGTGCTTTTAGGAACGCACAGAAGCATTGTACTCGGTTGCAGTAATTATTTAAAAAAGGTGTAACCATATGTAACTGATTGATTTTCAGTGATTACAAATGGTTAACATCCTATTTTCAGAAAGAAAAAATTATACTTTTTTTAATTAACAAGATCACTTTTTATCACATCGGTTAAATCGCCATGATAAATTCTGTGAGACTTTGGTTGTTTTGCAGCTCTAATTTCTTTCTTAACCTGAACCTCGAAATCTTTACACTCTCGGTCGAAATTCCTAAAATGGAGGCACATTCTGTAAGGGAAAGGTTCAAACGGATAAGGGCACAATGCCTCAGTTCGTTTGATGTTAAGTTGGGATGGCTGATAGAAAGCTTCGAATAAAAATTGGTATGAACTTGCTCGAAGTAGAGTTTAAAATCTTCCCAATCTTTTTCGAGATGCAGACTATTATCTATATACTTTTTAATCTTTTTCAACTCTTCAAAAGGGTCACCTTTGGCATCATCAATCAATGTCTCGATTTTCTTAGCCAATTCTTCTAAGAGCTCACTCTTTTGCAAGATGTTTAAAGTATGAGATGTTAACTGTTTGTTTCTGTATTCGAGCTCGTCTTCAAGCTGTTTTTCTTTAGATTCTCTAAACTTTAGCTCTGCATGAGTCAGCGCATGCTGCGTTTCGTAAAGTGAATTGTTCTTCGCTAAGAGTTCGTCTTTCTGATCTATAATTTTCTGTTGCTTATCTATTAACTCATTTTTTTGTTGATTTAACTCTTCTGTTCGCTCGCTTACAATGGCTTCTAATCTGGTTTTCTGGTTAATCACCTGTCGGTTACTCCATCTGTTAAACCAAACAGCCAAAACACCTAAGAACAAAATCGCCAAAGTAATCACCCACCATCTGGTATACCAAGCAGATTCTATCATCACTGATATTGCCAAGGCGTTACTCCAATAATAACCTGCTTCTTTTTTTACC
Source organism: Thalassovita sp. (assembly GCA_002729595.1). Taxonomy (GTDB): domain Bacteria; phylum Bacteroidota; class Bacteroidia; order Cytophagales; family Flammeovirgaceae; genus Chondrinema. The sequence goes on from PBYL01000048.1 coordinate 20,960, forward strand.
CTTACCTTTAACTCATATTTACCCGGCTCGAGATTGTAGATAGAATACAGGTTTTGATTACTCTCTGTCGTAATGGTAGTATCAGTTCCAATCAAATTATATTGATACATTAATTGCGAAGTCGGATAGTTTGGTGTGAAAAAGTTTAACTCTAAACTACCATTATAAGGAAGAGAAAATTGAGCAGTTTCACCATCAGCAAAATCTGAGATGCTTTGCTTTACATTATTAATGCCTGCATTTTGCAAAAGAGGTTTATTGGTTTGTCTTGAAAGAAAATCTGGTTTGGCAATTAAACTCAAACCTTTTTCTGTACCAATCCAAAGTTTCTGGGTGTAGTCGAAAACCAAGCTTCGCTCCTTTATAATTTTAGAAGGCAAACCCTGCGTGCGATCGTAAAATGTAACTGTATTATTTTCACCTAATCTGATGAGTCCGTAATTATTAGCTAACCAAATTATTCCGTCTTGAGAAATAGCTATTGCTTTGGCTTCTACATCTGTGAAATTATCTGTTTCTACTCTTTCAGTTTTTAAATGCTCCCCAATTGTAAACTTTTTATCCTTATCAATTTCAGTAAAATATAGGCCTTTGTTGGTTGCCAAATACATTTTATCGCCTAAAAAACCAATGTCGTTAATCGTTAATTCTTCAATCTTCTTGTCAGATTCATCTACTAAAATTAAGCTGTCGAAACTGTCTGTAGCAGTATTGTATTTAAATATGGTTGATGGAATTTTACCCGCAGTAAAAACATCGCCTTGCAAGTTTTCCCTAATTACCACACATTGTTTTAATGCCGCTTGGGAGCTATAATATTTCTTTTCGTCATCTGTATATCGCATTACCCCAACATTCGGATTACCACAAGCCCACACATTGCCTTGACTATCTATGAGCATGCTTTCGATACCTAAACCACCTTTTTCTACTTGCTCAGTTAATTCGATTCTACTCGTATTAATGTCTAGTTTGTGTACTCTGCCATCGAAATCTCCAATCCAGATGATGTTGTCTTTTTTGAGTGCTTTTCTAATAAAAAAGTTATTTGTTCTGTAAGTGAAGCTCTGCTGTAATCCATCTTTTGTTTGCTCTAGCAAATAGATGTTTTTTTCTTCAGCCACAACTAGTTGATTATTATCGCTTACTTCTAGTGATTGTATGAGGTTTTTATGGCCATTAATTGGAATACTTGAAAAAGGAATATTTTCTAGAAAGCTGATATTTTCATTTCCGGCAATCCACACACCAGCATTATCTAGAAAAATATCTACCACATCTGGATGCGGTATATCTTCTACTGTTTCTATTTGATAAGTACCTTCGTTTTCTTTCATTATAAGAAAACCATTGTTCCAAGTACCAATCAAGATTTTGCCTTCTATCTCTTTCATTACAGAGATATCTCTGAGTGTATCGGAAATTTTTTGCACATCAGTAATTTCTTGCTGGCGAGAGATTTCTACTTTGTAAAGTCCTTTGGTTGTACCTAAAAGAATGGTATTATAACCAACACAAACTAGGCTATTGACATTAGCTGCATCAATATTGATTTCTTTTAATAAAAAGGATTTTGTTCCGCGATTGTAAGCATATAACCTTCCATTATACGAAACTGACCAGAGGTTTCCATAATCATCTTCATCAAACACGAAAGTGCGTAAAAGACTGGGAATAGCATTTTCCCCTTCTAACTCATGCTTAATTTTTTCTCCTTTGGTAACTTCTGTAATACCATCAAACTCACCGACAAACAAACTACCTGAAAGGGTTTCGTAAACAGACTTGGGGTAATGGAGTTCAAAATCGAAATAGGGCGCAAAGGTTACAGTATCTTCGTTGATAAATGCTTGTTCTAAACCATGATCGTGGAGTACTAAAAAATCGCCATTTTTGCGCGTAATAAATGCCTTGGCAAACTCAGAGATGAATTTGTTTTTATAGGTGACAGTCTCTTTACCATTAAATTTAGTAAGACCTTCATCTGAAGCAATCCAAATATAGCCGTATTTATCTTTGGTAATTGCCTTAAACAAGCCTTCGGATTTAATTAAATCGAAGCTATAAAAGTTATATGGAGTCGAAGTTAGTTGTCCAAACACAGTCTGTTCTATCCCAATAATCGAAAACAGACATCCGAAAATTATGTATATACAAGCACGCCTTACAATCATTCATCGAAATTAGTTGAAATAAAATTATTTTCATTTATTTCAGCGGAAAAATGACTTTGAAAGTAGTACCAATGCCTTTTTCGGTTCTTACTTCCATTCTTCCTTTTAGCATTTCGATGTGAGATTTTATAAGGAAAAGGTTAATGCCTTTACCCGGAATTTCTGGATGAAATCTTTTATACAATCTAAAGTTTTTGTCTGTCACCTGCATTGGGAAACCAATACCATTATCTTCCACTTCTAAACATACATTATTATTTTCGTTGTAACTTCTCAAAGCAATTCTAGGCTCTACATCGGCCTTGCTGAATTTAATTGCATTGTGAATCAAGGTTTGTAAAATGCTTACGATATAGGTTTTGATAGAAAATATTGCTGGACATCTTGAGAAATCAGAAACTATTCTCGCTTCTGCATTTTTAATGTTTACATCCAACATAATTTTAACCTGATCTAACTGCTCTTCAAATTTTACAAGTTCTTTCTTTTCACCAATTTTTTTCTTGTAAGCGAGAATGTGATTTAGATCTCTTATTATTTCGTCTAGATGATTTGCCGAAGTGGAAATATGCTTGAATAAGTCTTGCGGGTTACTTCCCTTCGCTAATTCTGTATTTATAATGTCTGTTAAACCGAGTAGTCTGGCTACGGGAGCTCGCAAGTTGTGCGAAGTAATAAAGGCAAATTGCTCTAGTTCTTCATTCTGGATGAGCAAGTGTTGAATCATCGATGAACGTTCATTCTCTTGCTCTTTTCTCGAAGTAATATCTTTTTGGTGAGAAACATAACAAGTCACTTCTCCCATTTTATTAAAAATAGGAGAAATTGTTAACTCAACCCAGTATTGAGTACCGGCTTTTGTATAATTAATCAGCTCCTCTTTTATCGTTTTGCCTTTAATAATGGCAAGCTTAATTCTTTCCAATACTTTTCTATCAGATAGCTCACCTTGTAACATTCTTGGGCTTTTCCCAATTAACTCTTCGGCATAGTAACCAGTCATTTTTTCGGTAGCCATGTTTACATAGATAATCTCTGGCCCTGGAGCATGTAGCGGATCAGCTTTGGTTACAATTATTCCATCGCTTGTATTTTTTACTATGTCTTCAAACATATTGAGCTGAATCTGTCTGCTGTGCGATTCAGTAACATCTGTAAAATTACAAGAGATAAATTCTTGCCCTTGCCTACCCACATTTTTCATTGGGATAAATACAACTTCGTAAGTGCGTGGCTTTTTATACCCCGGAATAGTATTCGTACTTATAAGCTTTAGTTTTTTACCAGTAAATGCTTCTTTTACATACTTTGTAAAATGGGTGTTTTTACATGGGAGATGGTATTCGTCTAGTTTTAAATGTCTGCCTAAATAAACACCATTTAAATTCATAATGAGCTTATTAGCTTGCTCATTATAGTATTTTATGTTGAGGTCTTGATCTATAATAAAAGCGGCATGAGAGAAACTATTAAAAAAAGCATTTAATAAAGCACGCTCAGACTTAAGCCACTTAATATTATCTATGTAATGAGTTAATTTATTTGAGTTGTTATTTTCAGACTCAAGTAGCTTGTGATAAGAGTTTTGTAGGTTTTTTATTACTTTAAACTTCTCTTGCTTAATCTTTTCTTGCTTGGTAACATCATTATTGGTAAGTAGTAAAAATTGATGTTCATTACCCAGCTCCAAAAGTGTAACTTTAGTATTAATCATCAATCGCTCACCAGTATGGCTAGTATAGCTCCATACATTTTCGATGGTAGAATCACCTATGGCAGAGTTTAGTTTTTGCACCAATATTTCTGATTCGAAGGCATCGTAAATGCTTTTAAAATTATCGCCAGTTTGTATGCTAAATAATTGTTTGCTCGATTCATTTAGAATTTCTATAAACCCACTTGAATCGGTAACAATAATGCTACTTTCGAGGTGATTAAATATTTTTTGATAGGCTTTTGCTTCTTCTTCTCTCAGTAATTTCTTTTTATTTAATCGAAGGGGTTTTACTAGACTAAAGAAACCTAACAACTCACCTGAATCTGAGTTAATTCTAATTTGCTTTAGATTGTAACTTTGTGGTTTATCATCACTCAAACTTAATTGTGCTTCGCATTCTGCTTCACCCAATGTTAAACATTCTTCGATGCAGGTATCAATCTTAACTTTTTCTTCTAATGCAGAAGCAAAATCACTGATAACTGCATTTTTATTTAATTCTACTTGTTGCAAGTTTTTCTTTTTCTGAAAAAGGACTTTTCTGTCTATTCCTGAAAAAAAGAAAGATGTATTTTTATGTTGAGGAATATCTAAATTAATCTCGGGGCGTAAATTGGAAAAAATAAAAACCTGTCCTTCTTCACCATCCATCTCAAATGTGATGGATTTACAAAAGATAAAATGGTAGACTCCAATCGTATTCTTAATTCGGAAAACCGCATTTTTCTTTTCTTCAGTACTACCTGCAACTAAAAAGAACTGCTTGGCATAATCTACATCTGCCGGATGGATAATTCCTTCTAAAAAGTGGAATTCATTTATATCTTCGTCTGTACCTGCGTATTTTTTAAATTGATTACTAGTAAAAAAATTATTGATTTCAGAATTGGTATTTAATAATGCTGAGACTTCAAAAATATCCATCAATTCTTTAACTTCTCTAAGACTGAGAGATACGTTTTTTTGCTCAGATTTATTTTGGGCTTCAAAAATGAGGATAACAGCAAAGTTTCCATTATTCAATTCTAATCCCAAATCGGCATACACATTGAACCCTTCAAGCTTTTTCTTTTGGAGATAAAGCTCACAGTTAAAAAAATTGAGCTCATTATTTCTAAGAGACTCTTTAAGGTCCATAATATCAAGTTGAAAAGAACTATTTTTTGCATCTTTTCCTCTGAGATCTAGTGTGTGATTATTATCATCGAAATATTCTTTCCAAATCTCTGAAGCATAGTTTGCTGTAATTATCTCTTTCAACTCATCAACTATTAGATAAAAGTTATTCGACTCTTTCACCTTCCGAATGAAATCGATTAAGTTATAACTTTTACTTCTTAGCTCGTTAGTTTCTTTCATGCTTAATACTTTAGTTAAGATTGTATGGTAATTCTATTCCTAACATTAAACTAAGCCTATGAATACTTCATCTTTACCTTCTTATAGATGAAATAACCCTAAGTGAATTTACCAAAAAATATGTAAGTTAGTACAGAGAAAAACAACCGTGTTTTTATTAAAACATAGGACTTAATAGCTAATTAAACCTGTTTTAATCTTTGAGTTTTGAGTGCCTCTAAATACCACTCAAACTCATCTAAAAATTTGTTTGTGCTTTTTAAAATTGATTGATTGTCTGTAATTCCACTTTCATTAAAATTGATAGATACTTTAGGAATCGGAAGAGTCCGAGGAATACTTGGCATACCTAACTCAGCCAATATTGACCGCAGATGAACTGCCGACCTTACTCCTCCAAAAGCACCTGCTGAATAACTTACAATAGCACTTGGTTTATAAAAATATTCAGATTGGTAATGGTCTAATAGGTTTTTTAGAACTGGTGGGATGCTATGGTTATACTCTCCGGTTACTATTACAAAACCATCTGAAGCAACTAAAAAATCTGCAATTTTCTGCATATTTTCAGGTGCACTACCAGCTTCATATTCCTTATACATTTTATCAAGAAAAGGTAATGGATAATCAAGTGGATCAATAAAATTGACCTTAATTTGCCTTTCCTCAATTTTGCTCTGGATATAATATGCTGCTCTGATGCCTGCTCTGTTGGCTCTAATTGAACCATAAAAAATAGTAACAGTATAGCTCATTTTATACGCCCCAGTTAAATTTATCTATAATAATAAATTATGATAGTCAATTATACCTATAATATAGGATAATACTGGATAAGAAAGAAATGATTTCAAATATTTTGCGAAAGATTGAAGTAACAAATATTAATTAGCTACTTGTTTGTTAATAACAAAAAGTAATTATTTCTGTTCAAGAAAAAAATAAAAAATGCTAATAATTTGTGATGTGATGAGTGGAGCCAATAAAATATTAGAATATTCACATTTAGTGAAATATTTTTTTATGAATTATTTATTTTAAAGTTAAAAAATTTACCCAGAATTTAATCTTAATTTTTCCTTAATTATTCTAGATTCAGAAAGTTCTTTTCTCCATTCAATTAATTAACAAGATTGTAATATTTGCACATCATTATATTCATTGTTATATAGGAGAAAATTAATATTATGAAAATGAAACTATACCTAGCTGCAATCTTGATGATTAGCATACAAACTGCCTTTTCCCAAATGCCCGATCAATTATTCCCTTACAGCAAAGATATTGGCCAACCAAAAATTACAGGCTCATCAGCTTACCACCCAGAAGACCAGAGTTACACCATTGATGGTGCCGGTTACAATATTTGGTTTGAAAGAGATGAATTTCATTACCTATATAATACTGTAGAGGGAGATTTTATATTTACTAGTAATCTCGCTTTTGAAAAAGAAGGCTCTGACCCACACATGAAAATTGGCTTAATGCTAAGAGCTTCTGAAGAAGATAATGCCGCTCACGTAAGTGCAGTTCTTCATGGTGATGGATTAACAGTAATGCAGTGGCGAAAATTGAAAGGTGCGTTTATGCGAGACCCACAAGATGAAATTTTCGCACTGAAAAAGAATTACGATATTCTTCAAATAGAAAGAAAAGGCGACGAATTTATATTTAGAGGTGCGCATAAAGGTGAACCATTGCAAGTAATTGGCACTCAGGTTTTACCCGATATGCCAAATAAACTCTATGTTGGCCTTTTTACTTGTGCACACAATCCAGATGAAAAAGTAAGTGGTAAATTCTGGAATGTGAGGTTAGACAATCCTGTAGCGAGTGATTACGATCCTTATGAGAGTGGTTTTTTAGGTTGCAGAATGGAAACCATGAATGTGTTTGATGGAAAAAGAAAAGTGATATTCGTTAAAAAAGACCGATTTGAAGCTCCCAATTGGATGCCTGATAGCAAAAAATTACTTTTTAACATGGATGGCTCCATGTACAAAATTCCGGTAGATGGGGGAACTCCTGAAAAGCTAAATACTGGATTTGCTGATAATAATAACAATGATCATGGTATTTCTTTCGATGGTAAAATGCTGGCGATTAGTCACCACCGATCAGGTTTGCGAGAAGGAGGTTCTACTGTTTATGTTTTGCCATTAGAAGGAGGCACTCCAAAATTGATTACAGAAGAAACACCTTCGTACTGGCATGGTTGGTCTGCTGACGGTAAAGATGTGGTTTTTGTAGCCAAAAGAGGAGAAACACAAAGTTTCAATATTTATAAAGCCAGTATTAAAGATTCGAAAGAAACACAATTAACTTTTAACGACAATAGCCATGTAGATGGACCAGAATATTCGCCAGATGGCAAATACATCTATTATAATGGTAACCAATCTGGTACCATGCAAGTCTGGAGAATGAAACCAGATGGCTCTGGTAAAGAACAATTGACTTTTGATCAGTACAACAACTGGTTTCCACATATCTCTCCCGATGGCAATTGGATGGTATACTTATCTTTTACAGAAGATATTGATGTAGATGCACATCCTTCATATAAAAGAGTAGAACTAAAACTAGTGCCATTAATTAAAGGAGATGTTGCCGGTACAGCTCGCGTAATTGCTTATTTATACGGTGGACAAGGAACAATCAACGTTCCATCGTGGTCACCAGATAGTAAGCATATTGCTTTTGTAAGTAACTCTAGGAAATATTAAGCTCGTACAGCTTGCTACTCTACCCTTATACTGCTTGCCGGATTGACACCCGCTGCTTTAAATGATTGGCTACTCACTGCTAGTAATGCAATGCCTATTACTAATAAACAAGGTATTAAAAAGTATATCCAGTTGAGTTCGATCCGGTAAGCAAAACCTTTTAACCATTCGCTAAGCAAGTAATTGGCAATAGGAATTGCTACTACAACAGCGATTAAGATAAACTTCATAAATCGTCTGTTGAGCATATACATAATTTGTAAATTGCTCGCACCGAAGGTTTTTCTAATGCCAATTTCTTTTGTTTTCTGTTTTACTGCATAACTGGTTAAAGCCAGAAAACCTATGCAAGATATAAAAGTGACTAATGCCGCAAAAAATGCAAATAGCTTAGAAAATTGACGCTCAGATTTGTATTGCCTGTTATAAAATTCGTCTGCAAAAAAATAATTAAATGGGCTGTCTGGAAATAAATCTTTATACACGGTTTCTGTCTTATCCATGAGTGCAGCAATGCTATTGCCTTTCAATTTTACAGAATAGTAATTAAGCGGATTTCCATAGAAAAATACTGTCGGTGTAATTTCTGTTTTTAAGCTTTCGTGGTGGTAATCTTCCACTACTCCCATTATTTGTCCCAAACTAGTTCTTACTCCGAGAATATCTTCAGGTTTTTCATATCCTAAAGTTTTCATGGCAGTTTCGTTTACAATAGACCAATCGCGAGATGGTTCAGTAAAATCTTTACCTGCCAGTAGTGAAATCTCATATTGATCGAAAAAGCCATTGGTGATTGGTAAATTTTTAAAAACCCCTTCAATAGAAGTAGAACCTATCTCCACCTGATTGTTATACATAAAAATCGCTTCTCCCGGAACTGAGCCAGAACCAGCCACACTTACTATTCCCGCTTGTTTTGATAACTCATTTCTGAATTGCTCAAAGCTATTATCATATTTATAATGGAAAACTTTTGGTGTATTGATGATAACAATTTTTTCCAAATCCATTCCAGTATCTGAACTCTGCATAAAGTTCACTTGCTTGTAAACAAGAAATGTTGCGATAAGGAATAAAGTAGAAACCACAAATTGCAATATGATTAAACCATTTTTAAAGCTTAGTCTTGAGCTGCCATTAGATAAATTCCCCTTCAATATAGCTGTTGGTTTAAACGAAGATATAATTACGCCTAAATACAAACTACAGCTTAATAAGAGAAGTAGGAAAAAGCCGAAACAAAATAGCGGGAAACTATAATTACTGAAAATTAAGTTTTCGGTCTTGATTTCGAAGTAGCTATTTAATAATCCATTGAATGTTGATAGAATCACAATTGCCAGCAAAAATGCCAACGCATTTGTAATGGTAGAATCTAATAGAAACTGTACAAATAACTGTATTCTATTCGCTCCAGATACTTTGCGTACACCTACCTCTTTAAGTCTTTTTAAAGATTTAACTATCGTAAGATTTACAAAATTGATATAAGCGATAATGAGTAAGAATGCTGCAATACCACTTAAAAACCAAAGATTAGATTTACTGCTCACGGCTTCCGACTCATGAGAAATGCCTTGCGTAAGGTGAATATCTGTGATTGCTTGCAAACTATACTTCCAATACATTTTTTGCTCATCCCATTGTTGTTGATTTGCCTCTTTCGCAAAACCATTCAATTCACTTGCTACCTCAGCTATATCTGCATTTTGCTTTAGTTTTACATAAGTGTAAGTTTCGTTCCATTGCCAAGATTCATCGAAACGATGAC
>PBYL01000049.1 GCA_002729595.1 Thalassovita sp.
AAATCAATATATATACTATTTATATCAATATTTGCGCTGTTTGGCTGCGAAGACTCAGAACTGCCTATCGTACCAGAAACTACCGGCACACCCACTGGCACAGCCTTAATTATTACTGGTGCTGCTGCCAGAATTAATCAACAAATCGCTTTAATCGAGAGACTTCACGATCAAAACAAGCTCAACAACCTTGACTTTGTATCTGGTGTGAGTTCTGGTGGAATTAATGCAATTATGCTCAATGGCATTTTAGACAACACCAACGATTTCGGATTCGAATCTTATAAAGACATCGTATTGAATCTAACCAATGCAGATGTATTGGATAATTCTAGAAACGATTTACCGATAGATACCAAACCACTTTGGAATACTTTCGAAACCAAATTGCTAGAAGAGTTAAATTATACTTCTTTTGATGATTTATTTATGCCAACTGCGCTTACCAGTACCAATCTAGATTTAAAAGAAATTGAGTTTTCTTCTAACATAACTGAGTTGGACAACATCGGTGGAGATTTAATAGAATCGCTCATGGCAACAACTTCGTTTCCGGTAGCTTTTCCATCAATCAAAATCAATGATAATATATATGTAGACGGAGGTTTAATAGAAAACATTCCTGTAAATGCAGTGATGGAATATCAGCGTATTCGCGAAGCACCTTTTGATACAGTTTACATAGTTTCTTATCAAAAGAATACAGAAACAAGATGGAGCGATGAGCTTGATTATCTATCAATCAGCGGTACCAGAGAAGACATTCTAAAAGTAACTTTAGAGAAAGCTGGTTTTGATACTGATGCGCTTTCTCAACAATCGTTTTTAAATGAGTTACTACGAATTGCTAATAATTATCCAGAATTAGCAAGCAGATGTTATGTGTATGTGCCAAATGTTGCGGATGCTCCTTATTACGGTGTTTTCGACTTTAGCTCAGAAACAGCGCATAGCTCATATAACAGTGTGAGTATTTGGGCTCAAAGTAACGAGCCTGTTCCTTTAGATGCTTATCTCGCTATAAATGGAATTAACATCAATTAGTAGGTCTCCATTATCAATAAAAAATACCTTACAAATGCATTTGTAAGGTATTTTTTATCTATTTCTTTTTGTATTCTGTAGATTCTCTTACAATCAAATTAGTGCAAAGCGTAACAGTTTTGTGCTCGCTTTCTTCTTTATCTTTATTGTTACATTGAAGTCTTTCTAGCAACATATCCATCGCAGTGTGAGATAGTTGCTTAATAGGTTGCGAAACCACAGTAATGTTTGGTTTGTGAATTCTAAATAGATCGTGATCGTCAAAAGAGATAATTGCCAGATCGTCTGGAATTTTTAAACCCAAGTTATTAATAGCTTCTAAACCACTAATTCCCAAATAGTTTGTGCTAAAGATAATCGAATCTAAGTTTTTATTCTTTTCGAGAATTTTCATAATGTCTTCCACATAATCTAGGTAATCGTTCTTAAATGGAAGCGGAAATATGTGCGCATCTAAACCATAATCAGAAACAGCATTTTTATAGCCGATAATCCTTTCTTCTTTTTCTGGTGAATCCAAAGTAAGTGCCACCAATGCAATTTGCTTATATCCCCTATCTACCAAATGAGTAACCGCACTATACACACCTTCAATGTTATTCACCTTCACCACATTGTTACTGGTATTTTCAAATTTTCTATCGAAAAGGATAACATTCATCCCAGTATCCACCATTTTTTTGATGTGTTCTTCCATTCCCATTGTCGGAGAAATAATGCATCCATCTACACCCAGAGTAGAAAACATGGTAAGAAATTCTTTAGCTCTCTCCTTATCGTTTTCGGTGCTACAATAAACTATCTTATATTTATTCTGATAGGCTTTTTCTTCGATTTCTTTAGCAATACTGGCAAAAAAGGGATTAGAAATATCTTCTACCATTAAACCCAAAATATTGGTTCGGCCAGTTCTTAATCCCTTAGCAAACTGATTTGGTTGATAACCAAGTTCTTCTACTTTTTTTAAAACCTTAGCAACTAATTTATCGCTAATTCTTTTCTCTTTCGCTTTGCCATTTAAAATAAATGAAACAGTGGTTTTAGAGATATTTAATTTAGTCGCTATATCGTTAATAGAAATCTTGGTTTTCGCCATTGCTGATTAATAAAGTTTTACAATTGATCAAAAAATTTATCTAATAATCTGCAAAATACTGAAAATACTTTAAAACCCCTGCCTTAGAATAGCTATAAGCGATAATTAAAGCCAAATTACTTGTTAAAACATCTAATATCTCTAAATTGCCACACGTTCATTATCAATTTTTCAATTACTTTACTGGTGGTTCTTGCCAATCATCAGTTCTAAAAGGCACTGCCGGAATGCCTTCTCCATTTTCTAAATTAGTTACCGGATAGTTCGTAAATGCATAGCGGACAGCTACAGGTTTGCTTACTTCGCTGGAACTCAATTGAATTTTATTACTTACTATTTTAGCTTCAGCCTCATAGAAAATTTGGTCTTCGCCAGCTAGCTGAAAAAATTTCGGTGGTTGACCATCATTTGTTTTTAATCCACTTTTTACGGATGATGGTTTAAAGCTTAACAAAGCTTTGGCGCCATTAAAATCAACCGAATCGAAAATCGGTCCTTCATAAGAAATATTTTGCAATCCATAATGGCGATTTAAAGCTGTTTTACCTAACCTTATACCAATAGGTTTTTTGTTTTTGGGATGCAGGTCTATGGCATTTCCCACATCCATAGTAACCACCATTTCGGTATTTGCTACAGATGAAATTTTTTCTTGTGCTTCTCTAAAGAATGCAAACTCTGCTCTTTTTGGGTCTTCAATATCGTAGAAATAAGGCGCAATTTGTACAAAGTAGAATGGTAAATCGCCTTGAGCAAATGCTTCTCTCCAACTGCTAATCATTGTATGCATTAAGTGCGTATACGCTGTTCGCTCATTTCTATTCGACTCTCCCTGATACCAGCAAAAACCTGAAATAGAAAGATTTTTAAACGGATGAATAAGTGCATTGTACAGCAAGAATGGCATAATTACTTTTTCAAAAGAAAAGCCTCCATCAATTACTTCTTTAGATTTGCTAGATCGCAAATAGGGTTGCAGGTATTTATCATTAAGCAAATCATCTGCTGCCAAAACAGCTTTAGGAACATAGGCCTGAGCTGCCGAAGCACCAATACCTGTAAATACAATTCCAACCGGCACATTCAATTCTTCGAATAATTCCTTACCAAAGTAATATCCTACTGCCGAAAATTTATACACCGATTCCGTATTACAAACTTTCCATTCTCCATCCACATTTTCAATTGGCTCATTACTAAAGTTTAATCCTGCGTAAAATAACCTGATATTCGGAAAATTGGCTTTGCTCACTTCTTCAGCAGAATTTATCACTTCATCCATACCAAACTGCATATTAGATTGACCGCTACAAATCCATACTTCACCAATAAGAATATCTGTTAAACTCTGCTTTTCCCCATTACTTTCTATAATTAATTGATGTTCTGTAAAATCTCCTTTTGCAATTTCTGGCACTGAAACGATTGCCAAGAAGCTACCAGCATCATCTGCTTTTACTTCTACTGGAGACTGTAACCAATCTGCAAACACAGTAACTTTTGCATTGGGTTTTGCTTTTCCCCAGACTTTAAAAGGCTTATTCTGCTGAATAACCATATGTGAACCCAACGGATCAGCAAAAGAAAGTTCTTGGGCATTTCCAGTAAAACAAGCAACTAATAATAATAGAATAAATAGTGTTTTCTTCATCTTCTACTCAATGTTATGGTTTGGTTGATCGCCCATAAAAAGTTCCAGTTTACCACCTGCAACAATTTGATCATAACTCAAGTAAGGTTTGTTATAATCTTCGCCATTCAGCAGTATTTTCTGAATATACACATTTTCTGGGCTATTATTATGAGCCTCGATACTGAAAATTTTCCCACTCGCATATTTTTCATCAAGTTTAAATTCTATCTTATCAAACACAGGGCTGGTAATTTCAAATCGTTTTTTACCCGGACAAATCTGATAGATTCCAGAAGCAGATAACACATACCAAGCCGACATTTGCCCAACATCTTCGTTACCCACCAAACCTTCTACACTATTTTTGTAGCCTCTCTGGCAAATAAGTCTAGTCCACTTTTGAGTTAGCCAAGGTGCTCCAACGTGATTAAAAAGATAAGGAACATGATGAACAGGTTCATTAGCATGGTTGTAATAATCGTTCCACATCAGGTTTTCAGGAGCTTCGTCAAAAAAGTTTTCTAAGTCCGCTTTCACATTTTCATTCCCGCCCATTAGGTTAATCATGCCATCAATATCATGTGGAACAAACCAGCCTTGTTGGTAAGCATTACTTTCTATACTACCGTACCATTCAACCAATCTGCCTTCATCAGGCCACTTTTCGAAACTTCCATCTTCTTTTCTAGGTCTAAACCAAGAAACAGAATCATCGAAGATATTTTCGAAGCTTTTACCTCTTTTATAAAATGTTTTAGCAATGTTCTTTTCATTCATTTGTTCAGCCATATTTGCTGTACACCATTCTGTATAGGCGTATTCCAATGTATTAGAAATACCGAAAGAAGTATAAGTGTAACCCTTCTCACCATTGCCAAATTTTTCACCAGAGCTCACCATCAAATCCAAAGCTTTATCAGCATCAAAATCTCTAATACCTTTTGTATAAGCATCAGAAATTACAGAAACTGCCGGGTTGCCAATCATACAACCGCTATAAGCATTTAGTAACTCCCAACGTTCCAAATAATCTCTATCGCTTTCATCTGCTAGCGTGACTAGTGAATTTACCATGTCATTTACCAAAGTTGGATTCACAATGGTTTGCAGTGGAAACTGACTTCTAAAAACATCCCAACCACTAAAAATTGTACGCTTAGTAAATTGCTCAGACTCATGTGCTTTGCCATCTACTCCGGTATATTTACCATCAACATCCTCAAAAATTCTTGGGTCTATCATGGTATGATAAAGTGCGGTGTAGAAAACTGTTTTTTCTTCATCTGTTCCTCCACTTATTTTAACTTTCGATAGGTTATCGTTCCACAGTTTCCAAGCTTGGGATTTTACATTCTCAAAGTTCCAGTCTGTTATTTCCGCTTTTAGGTTTTTCTCTGCCCCATCCATGCTCACAAAAGATATCCCAGATTTTAATAGGATTTCTTCTGCTTCGTCTGTCTCATATTCGGCAAAAAATCCCAGATGTTTGCCTTTAATTTCTTTAATCCCATATTCAATCGTTGCTTCGGCAATTTTCTGTTGATAGCGCTCACTTTCAATATCTTCTCTTTTTCTAGTCCAATCGTCTGGAATTTCGGCATTCCAAATTCCATATTTCTTAAAAGGTTTACTTAACTGCGCATAAAAGTAAACAGTGTAATTAGCATTGCCATCACCATTTCCCCAACCACCACCATCGGGTGTACACTTCATCCATCCTCTTATTGTTTGCTCATCTATAATTTCTATAAACTGTTCAGAAGAAGTACCTCCTACTCTTCTTGCCAAATCAACCTGCACCCTCGATTGATCATTTTTAGGAAAAGTAAATTTTAAAATGCCACTGTGTGGAGCAGCAGTCATTTCAGCTTTAATACCATAATCTGTAAGATTTACACCATAGTAACCTGCACTAGCCTTTTCACTTTCTTTATCATAAGACGATCTATAACCGCTAGCCGTATTTGCTGATGAACCCGCAGCAGTTTGCAGTTTGCCAGTAGTTGGCATTACTAAAAAATTACCCAAATCTCCATACCAACCAATCCCGCTCATTTGGGTAAAAGCAAAACCTTCGATACTGGTATGTTCATAGCTGTAACCAGAGCCATTATCGCCACCAGTAATGGTATTTGGACTCACTTGCACCAAACCATAAGGAGTAGTTGCACCAGGAAATGTTTTTCCCAAACCATGATATACTCCGGCAGCATCGCTGCTTGTACTTGCTCCAATAAACGGATTAATATAATTAGCAGGTTCTTCTACCCAATCTTTCATTTCCGGCATTTTTGATTGATTACAAGCAAAAAATAAGATGGTTGTTAGGCTGTATATGTATTTTTTCAATTTCATTTCTCTTGAATATTAGATTGATAATTAAAGTCTCTTAGCGAAATAGTTCGGATTCCGAATGGTGGAATAGCAATCGAAATTACAGTATTATTAATTGATTTTTTTACTTCAAGTTCCTTCACAGCTTGCCCATTTAATTCTATAAGCGCTGCACTTTTAAACTCTCCATGAATTTTAATTTCCCGAATTTCATCTGTCCCTTCTGCATTGAAAATGCGAATCTGTAAGTCATTCTCTTTGTATTGTAGTGCTGTCAACTCCCAACCAGTATCTTCAAATTGAATGAGCGAGTTTTCATTTTTCAGATTTGGTTTTGAATTAGAAATACTTGCTACAAGCGGTTCATTCCAGTTTACGCTTTCCATCCAAATTCCGGCTTTATTCCATTTTTCGATGTGAGGAACCAAAGCATATTTCACTTGCGTTTTTCCATCAATGCTATAATTTCTTCCCCAAAGTGCACTGCCAGAATACTGGATATTTAATGCCAAAGGATGATCTTTTGCATGTGCATAACTTGTCGTATGATCAGTAAATAGCGCTACTCCCACATTTTCATCCTCATCTAAAACATCCACCCAATTAAGAATCACATTGTTTTTTATACTATCCCAACGATTAAAAAAGGTACTGCCTAAATTACTTTTGGTAACATCAAAAGGCGCATTTTTATAGACTTGCTGATTTTCCATATCAAGAGGAAAATGAACCAACAGTTTATATTCATCATTATAAAATGCCTTTTCTGGGTCTTTGGCTTCATATGTTTCCATCTGAGAATATTTACCTATACCGGGGCTACCTTGCCAATCAATCTCTATCTCAAATTCAATTCTTCTTTCTTTTTGATACAGCGTGATGAATTGTGTAAAAGGATGTTCACCAATGTGCCCTTTAATTGCCAGTTTTTCCAAGATTGCACCAGACTCGACCACTTCAATTTTAGCAGGTTTATCTGTACTCGAAATGAATTTATTCTGATCATAGAAAAAACCTCTTACCTCATTCAATGCTCTTTCAGAATTAGTATCTACCAATTCTTTACCTTCCAGATTTTTTGCAAGCAAACTGGTAACCACTCCTCCCCGACTCGGATCTAGTTTCAAACTGTATTGCTCAGTTTCCACATAATATAAACCATCTTCCGTTTTTCTTGTTTTGACTTTATTTTTCGGATTTTTTCGAGATGTTTTAACCTCAAATGTGCTAATGCCCAAAGGTTTTGCTTTTGCATTAAATAATAGCTGCTTCTGATCTTGCGGGTTTGTTACTTGCTGACTTGGAATTTCATTTCCTTTCTCATCAAATACTACCAAGTTTTCATTTAGGTGTTTTGGCAAGTCTACTTTTACAATGTCTGTTCTTGGTATTGCTTGTGAATTAAACACCTGCACATAAAGTGTTTGAGATTTAACTACATCATTCGAACTATTCATGCTGAGGTTGATCAAACTATCACTGATAGAATTCGTACTTCCTGTCCAAACAACCACTTTATCTGCCCAAGTATCTCCCTCTTTGCCATTGTAGGGTACAATCCAACAATCGTGATGTTGCGAAAGCAAGAGTGTTCGCCAAGCTTCATCAAAGTTATTTTGTGGCCAACTAGTACCCTTGTTTGCTTTTTTAAAAGCTGTAATTTTTTCTGCAACAGTCAGCTTATTTTCAGATACTCTTACTTGCTGAGCTAATCGTTGTAAAACTTGCGCTCCCCAAACCAAACTCACTTGAATATCCTCTTGGCTCATTCGCCATTTTCCGCTTGGTTCTGCTGTGGCAATATCGTTTAGATATTCAGTCCATGTTACATAAGTTGAAGGTAGGTAAGTAGGTTGCGCGACACCTAACCAAGGGCCTCCATTCCAACCTGCATCTTGTAGGCACATTCCCACTGGGTGTTTAATACCCTGTTGCAAACTTGCTTCTATATAAGACACCGCATTTCCCCAAGCCTGAGTCTGCCAAGTAGAATTTTCTTCGAATGCCTCACTTTCATATCTGGGTACAGTTTTAATCGCTGTGCCATCTGGCCCAATCCATTGTATAGTTTCTCCTCCAAAAGCTCTGGTATATCCGCCCCAGCAAGTATTCGGGTTTTTCAAAACAGCATATTTAAAACCAAAAGATTTGAGAATTTGAGGCAAAGCACTGGTAAAACAAGGCTCTTCTGTCGAATAGGTTGTATAGGTAAAAGAGGGAAAATGTTGCCTCATTTTACGAATCCCTAGTTCAAACTGTCTGATGATCGACTCTCCAGAAATATTATACAAATACGCCTGCCCATAAGAAGGATTCACAATATCAATTCTGCTTTTGAAGGCGGGATCTGCCATCTCCTTTTGAAAGGTTGTATATGCATCGTGATCGTATACCTGAACAGAATCCCAAGTTTCTGGTTCTATCTCCAAGCTAATTTTCCAGTCTGGATGTGCATTAAGTTGATCGACCATAAACCGGGTTTGCCATTCTGGAAAATGCCCATAAACACCGCCATGATAGCCATCAACAAAGTAAGCTTGTTGTGCAGAAGCATAGATGGATGTGAAAACCAATAATGCTGTTAATATCTT
>PBYL01000050.1 GCA_002729595.1 Thalassovita sp.
ACACAAAATGCCGAAAATGTTAAAGAAAGTATTATAGCAGAAGGCGGAAAAGCCTTTATCTATACTTGCAATGTGGCCTCACAAGAAGCTGTAAAAATCACCCTCAACAGTATTTTTGAGCATAGCAATAAGATTGATATTCTTATAAATAATGCGGGTATTGCCCATGTAGGAAACGTAGAAACAACAACCGAAGCCGATCTGGATCGCATTTACAGTGTAAATATTAAAGGTGTTTACAACTGCATGCACGAAGCTGTTAAGTTGATGAAAAAACAGGGCGGTGGTACTATTCTAAACCTTGCTTCAATTGTTTCTGCTGTAGGTATTTCCGACAGGTTTGCTTACTCGATGAGTAAAGGAGCAGTGCTTACTATGACTTATTCTGTAGCCAAAGACTTTATAAAAGACAACATAAGATGTAACTGTATTGGCCCTGCGAGAATTCACACACCTTTTGTTGATGGATTCTTAGCCAAAAACTACCCTGGTAAAGAACAGGAAATGTTTGATAAACTGGCAGCTACACAGCCAATTGGAAGAATGGGTAAACCAGAAGAAGTAGCAGCATTGGCATTATACCTATGCTCTGATGAAGCCTCATTTATTACCGGCTCGTTCTACCCAATCGATGGCGGATTCATCACATTAAACGGATAACAATTTAATTTATAAACCACTTATAACACAATGAAACTAATCAGATTTGGTGCTGTTGGAACAGAAAAACCAGGCGTAATTCTGGATGGAAAGAAACTCGATGTTAGCAGTTTTGGAGAAGATTACACCCAAGATTTCTTTGCTAACGATGGCATAAACCGCTTAGCTGCATGGCTTGAAAAACAAGCAGCTAGTTGCCCTGAAATTCCTGAAACTGAAAGACTGGGCGCTCCAGTTTTTAGACCTTCAAAAATGATATGTATTGGCCTTAATTATGCCGACCATGCTAAAGAAAGTAATATGGATATTCCGAAAGAGCCTGTTATTTTCTTTAAAGCTACTTCTGCTATTGTTGGCCCTAACGACGATTTAGTAATCCCAAAAGGCAGTGAAAAAACTGACTGGGAAGTTGAGTTGGCTGTGGTAATTGGTAAAAAAGCTTCTTATGTTTCTAAAGAAGATGCGATGGATTACATTGCTGGTTACTGCCTGCATAACGACTATAGCGAAAGAGCTTTCCAGATAGAGCGTGGTGGCCAGTGGGTAAAAGGTAAAAGCTGCGACACTTTTGCACCTTTAGGTCCTTTTATCGCTACTAAAGATGAGATAGAAGATGTTCATAACCTTAAGTTGTGGCTTACTGTAAATGGCGAAACCATGCAGGATGGAAACACTTCTAACTTTATATTTGATATACCTACTTCTATTAGCTACCTAAGCAATTTTATGACTTTAATGCCTGGCGATATTATCTCTACAGGAACTCCGGCTGGTGTTGGCTTAGGCATGAAACCTCCGGTATATTTAAAACCTGGTGATGTAGTAGAACTTGGTATTGATGGACTTGGTAGCTCAAAACAAGTTGCTAAGGCATTTGAATAGATAGAATAATTTCCAATAAACATTATGAAAGTATTTGCTCAAACAGTAAATCTAAAAGACGATCCGGAAGTAATAGCAAAGTATAAAAAATACCATAGCGAAATTTGGCCGGAAGTGAGTGAAGCGTTAAAGCAAGTTGGTATTCTTGAGATGAAAATATTTCTTTTGGGCAGAAGACTTTTTATGTATGCCACTGCAACTGATGAGTTTGTTCCTGAAAGAGATTTCCCAAAATACCTGGAATTGCACCCGAGATGTCAGGAATGGGAAGATCAGATGGGAGAATATCAGGAACCTGTAGAAGAAGCCGGCCCGGGCGAAAAATGGGCAATGATGGAACAAGTATTTGATTTAGATTAACACAAAATAAAACCTCTGGTAAATATGAAAATTGATGCACACCAACATTTTTGGCGTTACAGCCCTATTACTCATTCGTGGATTAACGACAGTATGGCTGTGCTCAAACGAGATTTTTTACCAGAGGATCTTAAGCCCGAACTCAAGAAAAAAAGCTTTAATGGATGTATTGCCGTACAAGCAGACCAAAGCGAAGCAGAGAATGATTTTTTACTAGACCTAGCTGACAACAACGACTTTATTAAAGGAGTGGTAGGCTGGTTAGATTTAAGAGCTGATAATATTGACGAAAGACTTGCCCATTACAGTAAACATCCAAAATTTTGTGGCTTACGACATGTAGTTCAAGATGAGCCTGACGATGAATTTCTTTTAAGAGACGATTTTAAAAGAGGCATAAGTAAATTAAAACAATACAATCTTACTTACGACATCCTCATCTTCGAAAAGCAATTACCAGCAGCCCTAAAGTTTGTAGAAGCCTTTCCAGATCAGTCATTCGTGCTCGACCATATTGCCAAACCATTAATTGTAAGGCATGAGCTCAATCCTTGGAAAGAATATATTCAAAAATTGGCAGAGTTTCCGAACGTTTACTGCAAGGTTTCTGGTTTAGTAACTGAAGCCCATTGGAAAAACTGGAAAAAAACAGACCTTACTCCTTACCTAGATGTAGTTTTTGAGGCTTTCGGTACTCAACGTGTTATGGTTGGTTCAGACTGGCCAGTTTGTAAACTAGCAGCCTCATACGAACAAGTAGTAGACATTATACAAACATATATTCAGGGATTTTCTCCAACAGAAAAAGCTGATATAATGGGTAACAATGCCGCTAATTTTTACCTAAACCGCAATAACAGCTAAACAACAAATAAGAGACATTTTTTTATTTCTGATTTTAAAACTCTTATGAATCTCTTTCTTGAAAATAAAGTAGCAATTATTACAGGCAGTACTCAAGGCATTGGCGAAGCCATTGCTGTTGCCTTTGCCGCAGAAGGCGCTCACACAGTTATTACTGGTAGAAATCAGGAAAGGGCTAGCCTTAAAGCTCAAGAAATTACAGAAAAGTTTGGTGTAGAAAGTTTAGGCATTGGTGTTGACCTCGCCCAAGCACAAAACTGTAAAAAAATAGTAGAAGCTACTCTGGCAAAATTTGGCAGTATCGACATTTTGGTAAATAATGCTGGTGGCAATGATACGGTAGATTTAGATGCAGGCCCCGAAGCTTTTATTGCATCATTAAATAGTAATTTGGTGCATTACTATTCCATGGTACATTTTGCCAAGCAGGCACTTATTAAATCTAAAGGAAATATTGTAAATATTGGTTCTAAAGTAGCGAACCTTGGCCAAGGTAAAACCTCAGGTTATGCAGCCGCAAAAGGAGCGATACAAGGCTTAACTAGAGAATGGGCAGTAGATTTACTGGATTATGAAATCCGGGTGAATGAGGTAATTCCTGCAGAAGCTTGGACAGAATCTTACAAAAACTGGATTAATACCTTTCCTGACCCGGAAGCTAAGTTAAAAACGGTAACAGATAAAATTCCACTGGGCAAAAGAATGACTACCAGTGAAGAACTTGCTAATATGGTTGTATTTGTAGCCTCACAAAGAGCTTCTCATATTACAGGGCAGCATCTTTATGTAGATGGAGGTTACACCCACTTAGATCGTTCTATATAATGTTTTAATTGAATATTTTCTTTAAGAAAGCAGCAACACCTTTAGCCTCTGGCTCTTCTTCTTGCTTAACAACATCTGCAGTAGCTAACTTACTCTTAAGTTGTCTTTTCTTATCAAAATCAAAACTTTTGATAGCCTCTACTACTGTCTCATCAAACAAACACACAAACTCAATACAAATGCCTTTGTAGAAAGTGGTAATTCTTCCTCTAAAAGATAAAGAAGTATCTATTTCTAGATGCTTTTGGTTTACTATAGCTTCCAACTCATCTCTGGTACAAACCTGAGAAGATGGAACATCACCATGTATATTTTGGCCTAAAACCTCTGAAAACTTAGTGACCATTGCTGCGATTACAATGTTATCTATCTCCAACAATGCAGCTTCTCGCATCTCTGCTCTACCCAACATACTATCTGGCAAAAGCACACCACAAAGAATATTTTCAACTTCAGGAGAGATCAACAAATAGGTAGCAGCTAAAAGATCACCCACTACTTCAGTATACAGTACATGATATTTCTCGTAGTTATCCTTTAGTCTAAATTGACTTTCGGGAGTTTCAGATGCTATTTCAACATCTTTGATAAGAAATTCATCCCTTACCATTTTTGCCACAGAACTACCTGCATTTCCTAATGCGATATGCGTTACATCACTAATCAGGGTAACTTCCTTTTCTGAAAATATTTTTTTCATTACTGTGATACTGTTTCCGTTCCTTTACTGATATCTTATCTTTTGTACTTCTAGTAAAAACTATATCGTTGCGTAATCGTAACTACCAAACTTTACAGGGTTAAATAAGAGGTTTAATGTACCTGGAATATCCAGCACTAAACACACATTACCATTACCAAGTATAGTAGCTCCGCTAATGAAATAGGCATTATCTACCGGTTGGCTTAAAGTCTTTTCAATTATCTCTTTTTGCTGTAGTAATTTATCTACTACCAACCCAACCAGTCGCTCATTAAATTTAACTATAATTATATTAAGCTTAGTATCATTTTTTGTCTGATCAAAGCTTTTATGCAATGAGTGAGGCTCTCTTACATCTTCGAGACTCTTCAAGTTAAATATGTCTTTTAGAAATATTACAGACATATTTTGCTCAAGATAACTCGACACCAAACCTCCAGAAACTTTGTGCACATCTTTTTTATAAAGAGATACTACAGCTTCTGTAAAAGAAAGCGGAATGGCAAACTCTGCATTATTCAACTCAAACAACAATGCATTTTTTACTGCCATTGAGGAGGGCAATAACAAACGAAATGTTGTACCCTTTCCTTTTTTAGTTGATAACTCTATTTTACCGCCAATAGAATCGAGTGCTTTTTTAACCACATCCATTCCTACACCTCTACCCGAAATCTGAGTTACCTTTTCGACACTGGAGAAACCAGGTTCAAAAATAAATTTTACTATGTCGTGATCTGATGTTTGCATAGCGCTACGCTCAGGAAGTAATCCTTTCGCAATCACTTTTTTTCTGATTGCTGCTGCATCAATTCCCTTTCCATCATCAATCACATTGATAATTACATGGTCTTTTTCATTGCTGGCTGAAAGTGTAAGCGTTCCGGTTTCAGGCTTACTATTTTTACTTCTTTCTTCTGTGGTTTCAATACCATGACTAATAGCATTTCTCACCAAGTGAATGAGAGAATCACTAATAATCTGCAGAATGTTTCGGTCAATTTCTATATCTGTACCTTCTAGTACTAGGTTTACTTTCTTGCTCTCCAATGCAGCTACATCGCGTACAATGCGGTGGAACTTCTGGAACAACACATTTACCTGCACTAGTCGTACTCCCATTACAGAATACTGTAAATCTGAAGTTACTCTATACAACCTTGCATACTCACTGCCTCGCCCTTTGTGGTTGGCTGCAATACGGTCTTTTTCGATCGCTAACTCTCCTACCAAGTTTAACAGGTTATCGAGCTTATGCACTGGAACCTGAATAAGATCTGAAAAAGAAATCTTTGGAGCAGAAGTTTCTTCTACTGCAGCTTCTTCTTCTATAATTGGTTCCTTAGGTATTAATTTATTTACAGGTTCGGGGGTACTTTCTTTTTCTTGTGTATTGGCTGTTTCTGCCTCCTGCTTTTCTGCTTTTGGTGCAGCGTTCTCTTCTTTTTTAGTTTCTGTAGTTTCCTTTGTTTCTTGTGCCTCTCTCTCTCCTACATAATCTCTAGAAGCTTGTTGTACACGCTCTTCTCCTCTAGCCTCACTCAATATTACTTTTAACTTGGCAACCAGCCCTTTGTATCGTACCTGTTTCTCTGATGTTACAGATTCGATTAGCTCTCCAAGTTTGTCGTTTGCTCTAAAAAGATCGTTAAAGGTGTCTTGATTAAGAGACAAACGTCCATTTTTTATTTCGCTAAAAATATCCTCTAGCAGATGAGAAAGAGTTGCAATTCCGTCGAATCCCATACCTGCCGCATTTGCTTTTAAAGTATGAGTTATTCGGAAAATAGCATTTACCGACTGCTTATCATCATGGTTTTTCTCCAAAACGATAAACAGCCGGTTCAGCTCTTCAAACTGATCCAGTGCTTCTGCATAAAAAATTTGTTTTAACTCGTCTTCTCTCGATTTCATCTTATCCTGAAAAATTCAAAAAAATAAGCCTTTTAAGCTGGATAACTATTTTCCAAATAGCGGAGATTTAACATCTCTTCTATCACTTATGAATTATAGTTTGATTATTGTAAGACTCGCAACCTTAAGCTGCGGCTACTTTATTTACTACTTCGAGTAATTTCTCTGAAGTAAATGGCTTTACGATATAATCGCTTGCACCAAGTTCTATACCTGCATTAATTACAGATTGCTGCCCTACTGCACTTACCATTACAATTCTTGAAGCGTTACCTTCTGCTTTTAGCGTTTTAATGATATCAAGCCCGAGCATATCTGGCAAAATATTGTCTAGTGTGATAATTTCTGGATTAAGCTCTAAAGCCAGATCAACAGCCGTTTCGCCATCAGCTGCCTGACCAACAATGCTAAATCCTGCTTCTTCTAGCGCATCTTTAATTAAAGTACGCATATACAATGAATCATCAACTATAAGAACTGTCTTACTCATACTTGGATTTTTTCTGAATTTTTAAAATTTATTTAATGAAATAGATTTGTTTTTAAGCACTTAACTCTTCACCTCCAGCCTGCAAAATATCTTTAGAAACAATACTGAAAATGTCTAATAGAATGATAAGTCTATTTTCTAACCTTACTAATCCTTTAATAAAGTCTTTATCTCCTTCTTCACCAATTACTACATTAGGAGAGTTATCTATCTGTGAGTCGAGTATGTTCAGGGTATTAGGTACTTCTTGCACCAGAATCGCCATTTTATACTTGTCACTCTCTACTACCAAAATGTAGTTTTTCTTATTCTTATCTTTTTCTTCTTTTATTAAACCGAACTTTTCTTCCAGATCGAGTACTGCCAGAATATTTCCACGCACATTTGCTACACCTTTAATGTAAGAAGGCATTAAAGGAATTTTGGCAATATTAGGCGTAACTACTACCTCTTTAATCTCATCGATCATCATGGCATATTCTTCACCACCCAACTTGAATACCACAATCTGGGAACGGTCTACATGCTCATCCTGCCCATTATCCTTGTCTTTTTTAAGAAAAAGCTCTTTTTTATTCAATAAATTATCTGTCATAACAATAGCTTATCTGTTCCTGCAAGACGCTCTTATTCTTCAAGTTTGAATCTAGAAATACCAGCTTTCAGTTTATTCGATACTTCAGATACTGAGTTAGCAGCACCACCCACTTCAATCATGGCAGTATTAAGGTCTTCAGCAGCAGCAGATACTTCGTCTGTTCCTTGTGCTGTTTCTTCAGATACTGCTACGATACGTTCAATGTTCTTCGCAATTACACTAATTGCTTCTTTCTGGTTATTGGCCGCATCCAATACTTCTTTAGAGAGGTCAAATGTTTCTTGACTAGACTTAAGAATGTTGTCGAATACTTTTTCTGCTTTAATGGTCGCTTCGTTACCGTTGTTTACGTTGTCTTCCATCTGAGTAATAGCTCGACTTGCTGAGGAAACGTCTTTCTGCACATCTTTTACCACCCTATCGATATCTACAGCAGATTTTCTTGAGTCTTCTGCCAGTTTTCTAATTTCTTCTGCTACAACTGCGAAACCACGACCTGCATCACCGGCTCTTGCTGCCTCAATCGCTGCGTTAAGTGCTAGCAAGTTGGTTTGTTGGGCAATGTCGGTAATTACGTTTAGTGTTCTTGAAATCTCTTCAGATCTACTGGTAAGTACATCAATAGTAGCAGAGGTAGATTTAGCCGAAGTTGATATCTCCGTCATGTTTTTCACCAGCATCTCAATAATCGACATACCACTCTGACTGTTGGTCATACCAGTTTCTGCTGATTTATTAATGATATCGGATTTATTACCCATCGTTTCTGATGATCTTAAGATACCATCTACCAGTTTAGAAGATTCATCTGTTCTGGCCACCTGCTCTTGCATACCTTCTGATATCTGCTTAATTGCAAGAATTACCTCTCTCGTATTCTCCTGCATCTTGTCAAACTTATTCTGCATCAGTATCGAAGAAGTTCCTACCGTTTCTGAACTCTGCTCGATGTCTCTCAGTAGTGTATTCAAGTTGAGCATCGCAGAATTAAGACCCGTAATCATTTTCTCAATTTCACCGGCTGCTTTACCAGAGTATTTATGTGTTAAATCACCTCGAGATAGTGCATCAATAATTTCCTGAATATCCATTACTGGTTCGGAAATAGATCTCAACAATTCGTTTATAGAACCGATCAAATCTTTCCATGCACCTTCCCTTCCTTCTTCATTTAATCTTTCTTGCAGATTTCCTTCGTTACCCGCTAACACCACAACTCTTTGTATTTCTGAGATAATTGTTTTTAAGTTATCACGAAGCTCAAGGTTGTTTTGAATCATTTTAGCAAGGTCACCAGACATATTCAGGTTCTTAAGATCTAGTTCCGAATCGAAGTTACCTTTTGTCAATTCATCAAGGAATGTACTCAATGCATTAAATGATACTTTAAAGTCTGTTACATCTTGTGCATATTTCACCACTTTCAGCAAATTGCCATCGTCATCTTTAATCGGGTTGTAAGTGGCCTGTATCCATATTTCTTTTCCTCCTTTACCCACACGCTGGAATTCACCACCAATAAATTCACCTCGATTTAGTCTGTTCCAGAACTGCTTATAGACATCGCTACTTGCATATTCAGGCTCACACAACATACTGTGGTGCCAACCAACTAATTCTTCTCTGCTATAGCCTAGTAGGTTAACAAAGTTGTCGTTCACGCTGGTAATCTCACCCGCCATGTTAAACTCTATTGAACCAGAAGATTTATCAATCGCTGCCAGTTTACCACGGTTTTCGCTGTTATTTAGACGACGTTTAGTTACATTCTGTGCGAATTTTACCACCTTCATCAAGTTGCCTTCGTCATCTGCAATTGGGTTGTAAGTTGCTTCTAACCAAACCTCTGTACCGTCTTTTGTAACTCTTTTATAAACCCCTTTATCGAATTGTCCTTTTCTTAGTTTTGCCCAGAATTCTCTGTATTCAAGTGAGTTTGTATATTCTGGCAAACACAATGTACGGTGATGCTTACCTAACAGCTCATCTTGAGAATAACCCATGTTACTCAAGAAACTATCGTTTGCAAATATCACATTGCCATCTAAGTCAAATTCTGCTACCAAGTTAGATGAAGAAATCGCCGCTAGTTTACCACGGTTTTCACTGTTTGTAAGACGTCTTTCTGTTACATCCTGTGCATATTTCACCACTTTAATCAACCTACCTTCATCATCTGCAATTGGGTTGTAAGTTGCTTCTAGCCACATTTCAGTCCCGTCTTTCTTAACTCGTTTGTAAACCCCTTTATCGAATTGTCCCTTTCTTAGTTTTGCCCAGAACTCTTTGTATTCAGGACTATTGGTATATTCTGGCAAACACAATGTGCGGTGATGCTTACCTAATAATTCCTCTTCTCTATAACCTGCCTCCTTTAAGAAAGCATCGTTTATATAAATTATATTACCTTCTAAGTTAAATTCTGCCACAAGATTCGACTGGGAGATCGCCGCTAGTTTACCACGGTTTTCACTGTTAGCCAAACGTCTCATTGTTACATCCTGCGCGTATTTTACTACTTTGTAGAAGTTTCCGTCAATATCTTGAATCGGGTTGTAAGTTGCTTCTAGCCAAATTTCAGAGCCATCTTTCTTCACTCTTTTATAAACCCCTTTATCTGGTTTACCCTGTCTCAAATTAACCCAGAATTGTTTGTATTCTGCGCTATCTGCATACTGAGGAGTACAAAGCGTTTTATGAGATTTTCCTTTTAGTTCTTCTTCTGAGTAGCCGATGGTTTCTATAAACTTCTCATTAACTTCATCTATAGTTCCATCCATATTAAACTCAACCATTGCATTGGTTTCACCAATACCATCTAACATCCCCTTAAATTCCAACTCTTGGTCTTTTTGCTTGGTAATATCGAAACGAATACCTATGTATTTAATCGGCTTGCCATTTTCATCTAATACCGGAGCTATCGTAGCATTTACCCA
>PBYL01000051.1 GCA_002729595.1 Thalassovita sp.
CAGTAGCGCGTATAAAACCACTTACAGCCAAAGTGGGTATTCTGGGAGTAGGACACCACACTTACTGGAATCAGTTTAATGGTTTATGGGAAAAGCTGATAGAAAAGATGGATATTTTTGAATCTAGAGTAGCAGCTTGTGGGGTAGAAACTGTTTCTTTTGGTATATCCGATTCTGCTGAGAAAGCGGCTGAAATCTTACCACAGATTAAAAACGCCGGTCTCGATTTGCTGTTTATTGATATGCTTACGTATGCGACTTCCAGTACAATCGCAAATATTTTTAGAGAAGTAAATATTCCAATGGTGATGGTGGCTTTACAGCCTGCCAAAGCCATGGATTATGAAAATGCTTCCACCTTTATCCAATTGCTCAACGACGATATTTGTGCAGTGCCTGAGTTTATGAATGTGGCTCTCAGGTTTGGTAAAAATGTGCCTCCTTTAATTATGGGCACTTTGCACGACGATGCAGAAGCAGACGAAATGGTAAAAGAATATTGCCAAATTGCCAAGGTTTTGCACAGTCTTAAAACGGCACGTATCGGTCAAATGGGGCATGTTTTAGAAGCCATGCTCGACATGCATACCGATCCAACTTTATTAAATGCCACATTTGGTTGCCATATAGTACAAACAGAACCAGATGATATTTTACAACATTATCAACTAGCTAAGGAAGAAGAAGTACTTAAATACGAAGAACAAATTACTTCATTTTTTGATACACCAGACCCCAAATCAGACCCGATAACTGAAAAGCTTAAGCAGTTAGATTTGCGAGTGGCAGCTAGGGTTGGTGTGGCTTTAGATGCTTTTATCAAAGAGAAAAAACTAGATGGGCTTGCTTATTATTACGAAGGCAAAGAAGGCTCAGAAGTAAGGCAGGTAGTTACGAACTTTATTGTGGGTAATTCTCTACTCACCGGCGGTGGATTTCCTATGTGTGGTGAGATGGATTTAAAAACCTGCATCGCCATGATGATTATGGACAGGCTAGAAATGGGCGGAAGTTTTGCAGAATTCCATCCAGTAGATTTTAAAGAAGGTTTTGTATTAGTAGGGCACGATGGACCACATCATATCAATATTGCAGAAGGCAAACCAGTTATCAGAAGCTTAAAGAAATACCATGGCAAACCGGGTTCTGGTGCCAGTGTAGAGTTTAAAATTAAATCTGGACCAATTACTATGCTGGCAGTTTGCCAAAAAGCAGATGGTTCTTTTAAGTTTATTATTGCAGAAGGTGAATCTAAAGAAGGGCCTATTCCACCAACAGGAAACACAAATACCAGAGGTTATTTTGCGCCAGATGTAAAAACCTTTTTAACCAGATGGTTTAGAGAAGCACCAACGCATCACTTTGCTTTGGGCATAGGGTACCGAGCCGAAACCATTAGGCAAATAGGAGAGTTCTTGGGTGTTGAAACAGTAATAATCCCAACGGAATGACCACAGCCTATGTCTCACTGGTCATTATCTTCTACTTTGGGCTGCTTTTTATAGTAGCTCAATTAACCTCGCGCAATGCAACTGCTTCTACATTTTTTATAGCCAATCGCAATACTGCTTGGCCGCTTGTTGCCTATGGAATGATAGGTGTAAGCATCTCAGGCATTACATTTATCTCAGTTCCGGGGCAGGTAATTAGCAACCAGTTTTCTTACTTTCAAATGGTAATGGGTTATGCTGCTGGTCTGTTGGTGGTTGCCTATGTCTTGTTGCCGATTTTCTACAAAATGAAGGCGGTCTCCATCTACACTTATTTGCGTGAAAGGTATGGAGTAGAAGCACATAAAATGGGAAGCGTATTCTTTTTGGTAGCGCAAACTTGTACGGCAGCTTTCAAGCTGTTTTTAATGGCTCATGTCTTACAAATTGTGTTATTCAATGCCTTGGGTTTTCCTTTTTGGCTAACTGTAATTGTTACTTTGCTGCTTATCTGGTTGTATACTTACCGTGGAGGAATCCAAACCGTCATTTTTACAGATGTGTTGCAAACCACTTTTTTGCTCGCTAGTGTCATTGTAAGCATCCTAGCAATTAGCTGGCAGCTCGATATCTCTATTCTGGATTTGTACCATCAACTAGAAACCAAAAATATTAGCCAAGTATTTTTTTGGGATTGGAATGACCCTAAAAACTTTTACAAGATGTTTCTAACTGGCTTACTCATGACGGTAATGACCAACGGCATGGATCAATCTGTAATGCAAAAACACCTGACTTGTAAAAGTCTTGGTGATGCGCAAAAAAATCTGGTGGTACTTTCCATTATTCTATTAGTTGTCAATCTGCTATTCTTATTATTAGGAGGAGGTTTATATTATTTTGCTGATGTAACAGGAATACAAATTCCAACGGAAACAGATAGTATCTATCCGATTTTAGCCATTGAACATTTAGGTTTGTTGGTGGGTACTTTGTTTATCTTGGGTATTGCCGCCGCCGCCTATTCATCGGCAGATTCTTCGCTTACAGGGCTTACTACTTCTTTTTGTGTGGATATACTTGGCTACTCAGAAAAAGATGAGAATAACGTAAAGCAACGGCAGGGGATTCATATGGGCTTTACTATGCTCATTTTTTTTATAATCATTCTGTTTGATAAAATTAATAATGATAGCGTACTGGCAGCTTTTATTCAAACTACCGGATATGTTTATGGGCCACTGGTTGGTCTTTTTGCTTTTGGTATGCTCAGTAAATCTAGCGTAAAAGGCAAATGGATTCCTTTCATTTGTGTAATTTCACCTATCGCATCTTATGTAATCGACTACCTATTGCCAAAACTTTTTAATGGTTATCAATTGGGTTATGCAGTAATGTTGCTCAATACTTTGCTCACTTTTTTTGGGCTGGCCATTTTTTCACTATTCAGTAATAATAATAACTAGTAAATATGAAAAGACTCATCTCATTGCTTTCTGTGTTTTTGGCTTTAATGGCAGCAGAATGCAAAGCGCAGGAAAAACTGAAAGAAATATTTCTAAATCCGCCAGAGGAAGCCAAGCCTCGTGGCTACTGGATTTGGGGGCATGGCAATTTCGATTATTCTACCATCAAAAAAGAGCTTAAGGCATTTAAAGAAATGGGTCTGGGAGGTGTAGATATTTTTGATATGGGCATTGCCGATCCATATAACATTATTCCAGGTGGCAATCCATTTTTAGAAGAGGAGATGTTGGATGGAATTAGTTTCGCTTTAAAAGAAGCCAAGAAACTCGATTTAAAAATGGGTTTCTCAGTTTCTAATGGTTGGAATGCCGGAGGTAGCTGGACAGAACCCGACGAAATGATTATGCAATTACTTTTCTGGCAAGACACTTTAAAAGGTCCAGTAAGTATAAATGAGATCGGTTTTCCTGAGATTCCTAACACTTTTAAAAAGCCTTATGGCACATTCGAATTATTTCCTCAACTAGATGAGAATGGTTTACCAGAGTATTATGATAATGTCGGGTTAATGGCATATCCACTTACTGCGGATAATAAAATTGATGATGTTTGGGATATCCTTTTTTTTAATCCAGATGATATTGATGGAAATAAAATTAAGGTGGAATTACCTGCGGGAAATTGGGTTTTAACCAGAGCTGTAGTGAGTCCTTTGGGGCAAAAAATGTGGATGCGCAGTGAAAATTCTACGGGTTTTATTATGGATCACTTTTCTAAAAAAGCGACCAAACATCATTTTGAGCATGTTATAAATAAGCTAGAAGAGCGCATGGGCGATTTAGGCGAAAGCAGCCTTGAAAGACTGTACCTATGCAGTTTCGAAACGGAAGATTATATTGTTTGGAGCCCAGAACTTAAGCAAGAGTTTAAAGAATTGAATGGTTATGATTTAGATGATTTTTTGCCTGTTTTTACAGGGCAGCAAGTGATTGATAAAGAGAGCACAGAGCGATTTTTACACGATTATCGACTTACAGTTTCAGAGATGTTTATCAATAACCATTATAAGCAAGCAAGCAAAATTTGTCATGAGCATGGTTTGTTGTTGGCTTCTGAATCTGGCGGCCCGGGACCTCCTTTGCACTATGTACCCACCGAAGATTTAAAAGCATTGGGAGCAGTAGATATTATGCGTGGCGAATTTTGGAACATGCCTTTACGATGGGAAGATCGACTTGGTAGAAACCTGTTGCAGGTTGTTAAGAACATTGCCAGTGCAGCCCATATTTACGGACATAAGATTGTGGAAATGGAATCTTTTACTAGCCAGACAAAACACTGGCAAGAGTCTCCATTCGAATTGAAGAAAATTGCAGATCAAGCATTTTGTGAAGGCATGACCAGAGTAATTTATCATACCATGCCGCATAGTCCACCAGAAGCAGGAACTCCCGGCTGGACATATCAAGCAGGCACGCACATTCACCCAAAAATGACTTGGTGGGATATGTCGAAGCCATTTCATTCCTATTTGGCAAGATGCAGTGCTATGCTCATGCAAGGCGATTTTGTAGCCGATGTGGCTTATTACTACGGTAATGAGATTCCAAATTTTGCGATAGGTTCAAGATATGCCAGAGAAGGTTTGGGTGCCGGTTACGATTATGATGATCTAAATACAGAAATCTTATTGCAAACGGAAAAAGTAGAAAATGGGAATGTAGTGCTGCCTACTGGCATGCAATATAAGATATTGGTTTTGCCAGATAGTAATGTGATGGAATTAGCTGTACTTAAAAAAGTAGAAGAGCTACTACAAAAAGGCGCGACTATTATCGGTTCGAAGCCGGAGAAAATTTATGGTTACAAGAATTATAAGGAGCAGGAAAAAGAGATGCAGCAAATCGCAGATAAAATCTGGGGAAATGGCACTAAAAAAAGGAAGAAAGCTTATGGTAAAGGAATGATAATTACTGGTTACACAGCAAAAGAGATTTTAGAAGAAAAAGGCTATTATCAAGATTTTGCTTACCAGACTGCTTCTGGTAAAGAGGCTTTGGATTACATCCATCGATCTACTGAAAATGCAGAGATTTACTTTGTGAGAAATACAGATTCTGTAGCCATAGCTGCTAATATGCAATTTCGAGTAAAGGATTTAAAACCTGCTTTTTGGAACCCGGTAACGGGTGAAATGTCTGAACCTGCCATTTACAGCCAAGAGGAGAAAGGTTTGCAAATACCTGTCAAGTTGAGCCCTTATGAGTCTGTATTCGTTATTTTTAGCAAAGAAGAAGAGAAAGCGCATATTAGTGAAGTGTCTAATAATGGCAAAGTTTTATTCCCATCTACGAAGCCAGAGAAGAATAACTTCTCAGCTACTTTCGATAGCAATGCTTCTATTGATTTTTATGCTGCTGCCAATGGAAATTATGAGTTAAAGATGAGTGATGGAAATTCAGAGAAAATCATGGTTACAGAGCCAGTAAAGGCATTAGTTATTGAGAACTCTTGGGATGTGGCATTTCCGGCAGGTTGGGGCTTTAATCCCATTCAAAAGTTTGAAAAACTAATAGATTGGACTCAGCATAAAGACCCAGAACTCAAAATATTTAGTGGAAAAGCGGTTTACAAAACCACTTTTGAGTTTGGCGATTTATCTTCTAACGAAAACTATTATATCGATTTGGGCAAAGTAGGAGAAGTGGCACAGGTTTATTTAAATGGAAAAGAGGTGGGCATTAGCATTTATCCTCCACATAAATTAAACATCAACAACCAACTTAAAAAAGGCACAAACCATTTGGTAGTAGAAGTGGCAAATACTTGGCTCAATCAGTTAATTGGGGAAAGTAGTAAACCTTTAGAAGCGCAAAGAACAAGGAGCAATTTAGGAACGGCAAATGGCAGTAGACCTTGGAGTAATTATAAACCTTTGCCTTCTGGCTTAATAGGTCCGGTAAAAATTGAGGCTGAAAAAATTAATAAACTCTCTGTGGAATAAAAAAACAAACCTTTGCTGTCTTATCATCATCCTATTCAACAGCAAAGGTTTATCACATTAC
Organism: Thalassovita sp.; assembly: GCA_002729595.1. GTDB lineage: Bacteria > Bacteroidota > Bacteroidia > Cytophagales > Flammeovirgaceae > Chondrinema. Next base: position 5,963 of record PBYL01000051.1, read on the forward strand.
TATTCTAATGCTTCAGCAGATATTTTTCTGAAGGTTACTTTCTTTCTTGAAACAGAATTTGCAATTACTCTTGGTGCATCTTCATTGTTCACATTACCAAATCTACTAGAACCGCTTATTGCAGAAAGTGCAGTACCTAATAGTGGGTCAGAAGTATCTCCGAATGGAACAAGCTCCAAATCTTCAGAAACTTCGATGTCAGGAGTAAAGCCAGCAGAGTAATCAGAATTGCCCAAACTGTTATAGGCTTTCATTACAATTGGTTGTAGTGCCCAGTTGTTGTCGCCATCAGTATCGTCTGTAATGGTGATAGAGCCTACATTTTTACCATAAGTAGTTTCACCGATTAGGTAAACATTCATGTATGGAAGTAAGCCGTTAATTACCAATTCACTTGATGAAGCTGAGCTACCAGTTACTAAGAAATACACGCGACTTATCTGCCCGCCGATATTTCCGCTCAGGTCAGTAAAGTTTTCTTCAAAGTAAGAGTCTCCGTAGTAAGCAGCAATTTCTTCTTGCAAACCATCATTGTATTCTTCTCTAAAGAACAAATCGTTAGAAGAAACACCAGTTCCTATTAAACTAGCCATTGTTGTTGCTGAGGTTACATAGCCACCTGGATTGTATCTTAAATCTACGATTAACTCTGTAGCGCCAGCAGCTTTAAACTCAGTGAAAATCTCGTTTAATTGGTCGTCGTACTCAGTGTTACTGCTGTTGTTTGGCGCAGGAATAAACTGGTTGTACACCAAATAAGCTATTTTTTGTCCGTCTACTTCTAACACAGTATCCATATAAATCGGATTCTCCTGAATAGTTGCAGCTGTTAAACTTACTGTTTCATCGAGTTCAACTAAAGTACTATTTTCTACTTCAGCCAATGTAATGGTCATGTCTGTAGTATAATATAATAGGTCAATGTAGTTTTCATCTGTAATGGTAGTACCATTTACTTTGGTAAACATATCGCCTCTTTCTAGTCCGGCTTCATCGGCAGGAGAGTCGGCAATGGTATATACAATCTGTGCTAAAACTTCATTACCAGTAGCAGAAACATAGAAAAGGCGGTATTCCATACCTGTAGAGGTGGTTTCGCCAGATAGAGAAGAAATTAATTCGTCTGCATCTTCGCTTATATAAGAGAATCTGTCACCTTCTGGGTTAGATGTTGCATCGTAAGTGTATAATAGAGATTCGAAGAAATCGGAAGGTTCGAGGGTTAGATCGGGATCATCTGGAATCTCATCATTCCAGAAATAATAATAATCCATGTTGGCGAGTATCCACTCATTAATGTCTGTGTATTCACTTGTAGTTCCAGAATCGTCGTCGTCTGATGTAGTTGGCGTTATTTCATCGTCATCAGAACATGAAAATAATATAAAAGGCACGAACAAAGCCACAAACAAAAGTTTGTTTATTGAACAGGTTTTCATAACTAGTTAAATATTATAATAATAAAAGATGCTGAATAACCGCCTGCAAATAGGCTTTTTTACAACATCGCTGGTTAGTGGTAGTGTCAACTATAGGTTTTGACATACATAGTTACAAAATGGTTCACTATAAGCCCAAAAAAATCGACATATTCCCCGATTTTATATATAATTATCCAGATTGTATAGAAAATTAATAAGCCTTTTTGGCAAAAATTCGTCAATTCTTCTCATTTACATCTTCCATAATAATGTGGAAAATCATTTTTAGCAGCTACACCTACTATATAATATGTTTAGTGATATAAACAGATAATTTCGTCGATAGAATAAAAGCATTAGCGGAAAAATTGGCCAGTTCTTCTATAGAATCGGTTTAAACGTCTATGTGCATTATTATTAAAGGTATGTGCTCATTTACTTAGCCTTAAATCAATAAAGTAAATGACAATGAAGTTTTCAGTTTTTAAACAGCTTTTTCTGGCGATCTTGATATTACCACTGGGGATATCATTAAGTGTTGCGCAGACAGACAGTGTAAAGCAAGTACCAACGGTATGGAATCTGGAAAACAGTATAGATTATGCCATTACTAATAATATTACAGTAAAGCAGGCTGTACTTGATAAAGATAACTCTGAGATAAATTATACGCAGGCACAAAATAACTGGCTGCCAAGTTTATCAGGATCAGCATCTGAGTCTTTAACCAGAGGTACTAGTATTGACCCTATTACAAGTGATTTCGTTTCACAACAAATCTACTCAACTAGTTTAGGTTTAAATGCATCCATGACCTTATATTCAGGTAACAAAATAAGAAACCAAGCAAAGCAATATGGTTTGTTGCTTGAGCAAAGTGATTTATATGTAACTGAAGCCAAAAACAGCATTATTCTCGAAGTTACTCAAGCATACTTACAAGCGCTTTATTATAAAGAAGGGATTGAAATTGCTGAGAATAATCTAAAAGCTTCGGAAGAACAGTATGAGCAAACAGAGGCGCTTTTTGATGCAGGAACAGTAGCAGCAAAAGATTTGGCAGATATTAAATCTCAATATGCTAGCGACCAGTATTCGTTAGTAACAGCTCGTAATTCTTATGCACAGCAAGTACTTACATTAAGACAATTATTAGAACTTGACCCAGAGCAGGAATTTGAACCAGATTTTCCTGAAATAGAGGATGACATAGAGGTAATTATTCCAGATAAGATTACAGCATATCAAAATGCACTGGATTACTTACCAGAGATTAAAGCCAGTCAATTGTCTATGAGTGCCGCAGAGTTGGATATGAACATAGCAAAAGCAGGTTATTTACCTACATTATCATTGGGAGCAGGTTTATCAACAGGTTATACAAGCACCCAAGAATATACATTTACTGACCAATTAGATAACAACTTCAACCAGCGAGTGAGTCTGAGCCTGAGTATTCCGATTTTTTCTAAGTTTCAGAATAAGTCGAATGTGCAATCCGCCAAGATTTCTATGGAATCGGCAAATTTGGATCGCATAGCTGCCAAAAAGGAAGTGTACCGTAAGATTGAAAACGCTTACCAAAGTGCAATTTCTGCTCAGGGTGAAATGGAAGCTGCCCTAGTGCAAATGGAAGCTGCTCAGGTATCTTTTGAGCTCGCACAAGAACAATACGAAGTTGGCTTGTTAAATACCACTGATTTACTAATCGATCAGAACGAGTACTTAACTGCTCAGCAGAAATATGTGCAGACAAAATATACTAAAATATTGTATTACCAACTCCTCCAATTCTATCAAGGCGAACCCATAAAACTTTAATACGATGAAAAAATCACTGATATATATCATTGCGATATTAGTTGCCGGAGTAGCTGTTTATTTTTTCTTCCTTAAAAAAGAAAATACAGAGATCACTGTAAAAACAGTAAAGGTTACTAAAGAAACTATCAACCAAGTAATTACCGCTACAGGAACTATAGAACCAATTACTCAAGTAGAAGTAGGTACACAGGTTTCTGGTGTTATTGAAAAAATTTACGTGGATTATAACTCAGATGTAAAAGCAGGTCAATTGCTAGCAGAGTTAGACAAAACCACACTTTTAGCTACACTTAACGAAGCAAAGGCTAGTTTAAAAAATGCAGAAATTGAGCGCGATTATTTGCAAAAAAGCTTCGACAGACTTAAAAAACTGTACGACAACAAAAGAATTAGCGATACCGATTTTGACGAAGCAGAATACAATTTAAAAAGTGCTATTGGTGTAGTTGAGCAGAGACAATCTGATGTAGATAGAGCAAAAACCAATTTAGGTTATGCCAATATTTATTCGCCGATTGATGGTGTAGTAATCTCTAGAGCAGTAGACGAAGGCCAAACAGTAGCATCTAGTTACAGTACTCCAGAGCTGTTTAACATAGCGAAAGACTTAAAGCAAATGCAAGTTGAAGCCGATGTGGATGAGGCAGATATCGGACAGGTAAAATTAGGACAAAGAGTTATGTTTACTGTAGATGCTTATCCGGGAGATGAGTTTAAAGGTGAAGTAACACAGATAAGACTTGAGCCAGAAGAAGAATCTAATGTAGTAACTTATACAGTAATTATTAAGGCAGATAACCCAGACCTTAAATTGATGCCGGGTTTAACAGCTAGTATCACTGTATACACGCTTGAATTACCAAATGTATTAACATTAGAAGCTAAGGCATTACGCTTTCAGCCAGACCAACAGGTAATGGCTCAGTACATGGAGCAAGTGAATGATGGTGAAGGTCCAAAAATGGCAGAAGGTAACCCTCCACCAGCAGATGGAAAAATGGTTCCAGTAAACATGCCAGCTCCAGAAGAGCAAGATGATAGTAAAGGAATGGTTTGGGTGAAAAAAGGTACAAATATTCATCCGCAGCAAGTAACTACAGGAGAGAGCGATGGTGTTTTGGTTCAAATTACAGATGGCTTAAAAGAAGGAGAAGAAGTAGTTTACTCAATGGAAGCAGTAAAAGAAGCTGCTGGTAACGCAGGAGGCGGAGGTGAATCGAGTCCATTTATGCCAAAACCTCCGGGAAGTAACAAAAAGAAATAAGCTTAAGCTCATAGCTTTTTGTGACACAGCATCCATAAATCATTATTCTAAAATAGAAAAGACTTTAAGTTATGGATAAATCCATCATAAATATACAAGATCTCAAACGGGAGTTTACCATTGGTGCAGAAACCGTGAGAGCATTAAAGGGAGTATCTTTTACAGTTAACAAAGGCGAGTTTGTAACTATAATGGGTACCAGTGGTTCAGGTAAATCAACTATGTTGAATGTACTTGGTTGTCTGGATAAACCTTCATCAGGATTGTACGAGTTGGACGGAGTGAATGTAAGCAACCTGACAAAGAATGAACTTGCCAAATTGAGAAATGAGAAGATCGGTTTCATTTTTCAAGCATATAACCTTTTACCAAGAACCACGGCGATAGAAAATGTAGAGTTGCCATTGTATTATAATAAAAAGGTAACTTCTGCTGAAAGAAAAGAGTGGGCAGAAAATGCACTAGAGTTGGTTGGTCTGGCAGACAGAAGACACCATACGCCAAGCCAGCTTTCTGGTGGTCAGCAACAACGTGTAGCCATTGCTAGAGCATTGGTAAACAATCCGGTAGTAATTCTTGCCGATGAAGCTACTGGTAACTTAGATACTCGTACTTCTTACGAAATTATGGCGCTTTTCCAAGATTTAAACTCTCAAGGAAAAACCATTGCTTTCGTAACGCACGAGCCAGATATAGCACTATTTAGCAGCAGAACGGTTGTTTTACGAGATGGAAATGTGATTAAAGATAGTCCGGTTGAAGACATCCATATTGCAGCAGACGCATTAGCACAACTACCAATTGAAAATTAGACATGAAAACCGTAAATCTTATAAAAATAGCGTGGAAAGCACTGCAACGTAACAGAATGCGTGCATTCCTTACCATGCTGGGTATTATAATAGGTGTAGCTTCGGTAATTGCCATGTTGGCAATTGGTGAAGGCTCCAAACAAAGTATTAAAGAGCAGATTTCGAGTATGGGTTCTAACATGATCACCATTCGTCCGGGTAGTGATTTTAGAGGAGGTGTAAGAAGAGACTTTAGCGAATCGCAGACTTTAACGCTTTTTGATCTGGAAGCACTAGAAGAAAAGAGTACATTACTTACTGACATATCGCCACAGGTGAACGGAAGTGGCCAGGCTATAATAGGCGCGAACAACTGGCCTACTTCCATCTATGGTGTGAGTCCGGGGTATATCAATATTAGAAAGTTAGAGCTTGTAGATGGTACTATGTTTACCGAGCAAGAAGTAAAAACTTATTCGAAGGTAGCAGTAATTGGGCAAACCATTGTAGAAAACCTTTTTCCAGATGGCGAAAACCCAATAGGTAAAACTATTCGTTTCGATAAAATTCCTTTCAAAGTAATAGGTGTGTTGGGTGAGAAAGGGGAGAACACTTTTGGGCAAGATCAAGACGACTTGATATTGGCACCGTTTACTACTGTGCAAAAAAGGATTCTGGCAGTAGATTACCTGCAATCTATCACAGCTTCTGCGAGTAGTGAAGAAGTAGCAGACGAAGCTGTAGCCGAGATGGAAGACATATTGAGAGCATCTCACAAAATTGGTGAAAACGATGATGATGATTTCCATGTTCGTTCGCAACAAGAGTTGATCTCAACATTTAGCTCAACCAGTGAGATATTAACTGTATTATTGGTAGCTATTGCAAGTATTTCTCTAGTAGTTGGTGGTATCGGTATTATGAATATTATGTATGTATCAGTTACAGAGAGAACAAGAGAAATTGGTTTGAGAATGGCGATTGGTGGTAGAGGTAAAGATATTCTCTTACAGTTTTTAGTAGAAGCAATTTTGATCAGTATTACTGGTGGTTTAATTGGTGTGCTGTTGGGTATTGGTAGTACATTAGGCGTTTCTACCTATTTAATGTGGCCAACATCAGTTACTACAGACTCAATTATAATCTCATTTGCAGTTTGTGCCGTTACCGGGATTTTCTTCGGCTGGTATCCGGCAAGAAAGGCAGCAAGTCTCGACCCGATAACAGCACTGAGATACGAGTAAGATCAGCTAAAATTAAAAAGCTCATTTTGAGAATTTAATTTA
>PBYL01000052.1 GCA_002729595.1 Thalassovita sp.
GAGTAGGTATAGAAACTATTTTCCCTTATAACGACCACCTTTTTATTGGTGCTAACAGTGCTATGTATATCTATAGCTTGAATAACCCGGCTCAACCTCAACTCTTATCAACATATCAACACTTTACAGGTTGCGACCCAGTAGTAGTAAATGGCAATTACGCCTATGTTACCTTGAGAGAAGGTTTAAGTTGTGCAAATCCGGTAAACATCAATGTGTTAGAAGTGGTAGATGTAACTAGCTACTCAGATCCATTTCAGGTTAACACTGTTTTTATGAATAACCCCAGAGGCTTGGGTATTGGTGGGAATAACAAATTATATGTATGTGATGGAGACTTTGGTTTAGTTCAGTTTTCTATTGATGACCCAACAAGTCCAATACAAGACACAGTTTATACAGCACATTCTGCTAATGATGTAATTGTAAGAAATGACCTTCTCATTGTAACTGGTGACGATGGTATTTATCAATATCAAATAGGTAAAAAATTAGAATTACTCAGTGTGCTACCAATTACTTATTAAATATGTTTTCACATCATTTTACTATAAAAAAAACAATAATATTACTATGCTTCTGCTGCCTTCAAATTTCAGCAAAGGCACAAATACCTGTAGATTCACTCATAATAAAACCAGGTTGGGTAACCTCTATAGAATTAGTAAACTTTACTGATAACTATCCAGCATTTTTAATTTCAGGAGAAAGGTTTATTAATGAATACTTTGGCGTACTCTTAGAAGCTGGGCCAGTAGTAGCTCCCGAAAACTTTGAGGAAACCACTTCTTTTGACCGTTACATTGGTTTTAAATCTAGAGCTGAGTTTAAATTATACTACCATTATAATCATAATAAAAAACTCAGAGACTTTGTATCACTAGATGCTGGTTACCATGGAGATTGGTATAAAATCACTTATGATGTGAGTTACGGAGATTACTTTCGTATTGAGCAAGGCAATTTCCATAGAAGAATTGTAGACTTCCATTTACGCTGGGGTAGACAGCGATTTTTATTAAAATCTGAAAGATTGATATTAGAATGGAGTGTGGGAGCTGGTTTACAAAACTTAAGATTAAAAGAACCCGAAAGTGATGGTAACATATTTTTCCAATCTGATATCACCACATTTACAGATATAGAGCCCCTTTCTTTTAATGCCAGATTCAAGATTGGCTATTTGCTCAGCAAGTAAATTTATCTAAGCACATATCTTTTTTTGCTTATTTTAGCCCAGAAGCGATTCAGGAGGTAAAACTAACTTACCTCCTGAATTAAGCAATTCCCTTCATTGTTTTATTTATATGAGAAAAATTACACCCGAAGACGAGGAATTAGTAAAATGGGCTATGATATGCCACGCAAGCGGTTTGTTAGGTTTAATTATTCCTTATGCCAATATGCTCGGCCCTTATTATATCTTAAAAAAAAAGGTTCAAGAATTTCCAGAAATTGAAGTGCATGCAAAAGCAGCACTCAACTTCCAAATTACTATGAGCATTTACTTTACCATTTCTTTTGTTTTGCTCTTAGTATGGATTGGCATTTTTGGTTTAATCCTGTTGGCCGTTTATGAACTCATCGTTGTTCTTCTCGCAGTATTAGAAGCCCACGACCTAGAGGTGTACGAATACCCACTAAGTAGAACTTTTGTAGAATAGGGAGTTAATTCGAACTCCCCTTAAACCACTTTTGCTTCTTCTTTATAAAACATTTTAAAAGCAATAAAAGATACCGATACAAAGCCGAAGTAAATCGCTCCAAGCATCAGATTATAAACTGTCATAGCAACAAGGGCAACAACTGCGATAGTTAATGCTAATGCAGGAAAAAGAGGATACAATGGCACTTTAAACGGGCGAGGCATTTCGGGTTCTTTCTTTCTCAAAGAGAAGAAGGTTATCATAGAAATGATATATAAACTCAATGCACCAAAACAAGCTATGGTGATAATCTCACCCGTTTTTCCTGTTAATAAAGCGAAGATTCCCACCACCATATTGATTAATAATGCATTTGCAGGAGTTCTAAATTTCTTCTGAACTTTACCTAGAAATCTTGGTGCATATCCTACTCTGCCAAACTCAAAAGTAGCTCGACCAGCAGCCAATATAATTCCGTGGAATGAAGCAATTAAACCGAAAAGTCCGATGGTGATCAACAACTCATATAGGAAAGCATTTTCACCAACAACTCTGCCTAAAGCTAGTGGCAATGGTGAATCTGATGCAGTATCACTTCCTACAGGAAATACGATGGCTTCCCAACCAGCTACTCCAACTGAAGAAGAGAATGTAAGCAAACATAAAACAACCAAGGTGAGAATTGCTGAGCCAAAACCAATCAACACGTTCCTCTGTGGATTAATAGTTTCTTCTGCCACATTGGCCACACCTTCTATTGCTAAGAAAAACCAAATAGCGAATGGAATAGCAGCAAAAATTCCTTCTACACCGTTGGGTAAAGCATTTTGCTTGAGGTTTTCAAACTGAAACTCAGGCATGGTAACTCCTGTAAAAAGCAGTAATTCACCAACTGCCAAAATTGTAATAATTAACTCAAATGAGGCGGCAGCTTTTACGCCATAAATATTGAGTCCGGTAAATATAAGATAAGCGACTATGGCTATAGCAATGGTATCAAACTGAGGAAAGGACAAATGAAAATATGCTCCAATAGCCAAAGCAATGGCAGGAGGCGCAAACACAAACTCAACTATCTGCGCAATTCCAGCGATAAATCCCATATTCTTGCCTAGACCTCTATCGGCATAATCAAAAGCACCACCAGCTTTAGGAATGGCACAAGCCAACTCTGTATAACTAAAGGTGAAAGTTACATACATGATGATGATAAAAAATGTAGCGATTGCTAGTCCAAGTGTACCTCCTTTTTCGAGTCCGATGTTCCAACCGAAGTACATACCTGAGATTACATAACCTACACCAAGCCCCCATAACATGAGTGGCCCTAAAGTTTGTTTAAGTTTTGGAGAGGAGGAAGAATCCTGAAGTTCAGCCATTGAATTTGATAGATAATCTGATTGATGTAATTGAGTAGGTAGTGAATAGTGTTGCTACTCAAGGATATAAATTCAATGGCAGATTTCAAAAGGAATCTGTGGAAATATGGATAAAAGAGCTATTAAGCAAGTTTTTAATTTTCTGAATTATTCATTCAAAAAAGTAGATAAACTCTGCCTTCATAAGGTTTTAGACTAAGTTTATCTTTGCCTGTATGTGGCACGACCGGATAGTTACTTAACATTACTTTATCTGCTTCTACTTTTGCTGCTAGGTTTTGAGGCAGCTGAAATTCTGTATTTTCAACATTGAAATTTAAAACAACCAAAACCTGCTTATCTTCTAAAGTTCTGGTATAAGCATAGATTTTAGTATTGGGTTTATCTATTATCTCGGTCTCACCATATACCAAAACCTCATGTCGCTTTCTTAATTGAATGAGCTTTCTGTAATAATTAAAAATTGAATTTTCATCTTCAACAGCTTCAGCAACATTAATTTCTTTATGGTTAGGGTTCACTTTTAGCCACGGAGTTCCAGTAGTAAAACCAGCTTGACTGCTATTATCCCACTGTACAGGTGTGCGGGCGTTATCTCTGCTAGATAAATGTGCTTTAGGTAGAAATGCCTCGGCAGAACCTCCATTTGCCAGAAACTCTTTAAAAGCATTTAGAGTCTGAACATCATTATAATCGTCCATATTTTCGTAGGCAACATTCGTCATCCCTATCTCATCACCCTGATAAATGTATGGCGTGCCTTTGAGCGTAAACAGCAAAGTACCTATCAACTTAGCTGATTCTACTCTATATGTTTCATCATCACCAAAGCGAGATACTATTCTCGGAAAATCGTGATTGCCCAAAAAAAGACTTCCCCAACCTTCGTTGCCTAATGCTTTCTCCCATTTCTCAAACACCTCTTTAAACTCCACAAGTGACCATTGCTTCCACTCCAACATATCATCAGTTTGGCGATCTAAAAACATATGTCCAAAATGGAAAACCATGTTTAGCTCATTACTACTTTGCCCAACATAAGCATTCACCTCTTCTGGCTTTACTCCTATTCCCTCGCCGACCGTCATAATATCATATTTAGACAGCACTTCTCTGTTCATTTCTTTTAAAAACTCATGCACTCTTGGTCCACTCGCATAAAACTCTGGGAAGTTTCCATCAAAACCGGCAGGAAAAGAAGGCAAGTTGGGCTTTTTAGAAATCAATGGAATTACATCCATTCTAAAACCTGCTACACCTTTTTGTAGCCAGAAATGCATCATGTCATAGATTTCTTTTCTGAGATTGTCATTCTCCCAGTTTAGATCAGGCTGTTTTTTGGTGAATAAGTGCAGATAATATTCACCCGTGGCTTCGTCTAGTTGCCAAGCACTGCCACTAAAAAACGACACCCAGTTGTTTGGAGCTTTTCCATCTACTGGCGGATGCCATATATAATAATCTCTGTAAGGATTGTCTTTAGATTTTCTAGATTCTACAAACCATTGATGCTCATCTGAACTATGGTTCACCACTAAATCTATAATTATTTTAATGTTTCTTTTCTTAGCTTCTTCTAGTAGTTTTTCAACATCTTCTATTGTTCCAAATTCATCTAATACACCATAATAATTGCTTATATCATAGCCATTATCATCATTTGGTGACGAATAAAACGGACATAGCCAAATTACATCAATTCCAAGATGCTGTAAATAATCTAGTTTTTCAATAATACCGGGCAAATCTCCAACACCATCTCCATTGCTATCATTAAAACTTCGCGGATAAATCTGATATATCACACTTTCTTTCCACCACTGCTTGTTTATTGATGTTGCCATATTGCGTTGTAAAACCGGTTAAAAAATAAAATCTGCTTATTGCACAGGGATTCTAATACCTTGCGATTCAACTTTTACAAGCTGAAGAGGCGCATCGTTTTTCACTACTACAAGTATATTTTCTCCTGCTACATTTAGCATTTTAAGATCGCGTACTTGCCCAGATAAATTAATTCCACTCTTTGCCGAACTCACTGATTCAAATGTACCATCGCCATTGCCTGCGAGTAGTAAACCATAGCTAGCATCGTAGCGACCAACTTCTGGTTTTACATTATAAAGATTTCCTCCTGAAAGAATATCCAGATTGCCATCATTATTAAAATCGCCAGTGAGAAAAGCATAAGTTGGGGAAAACTGCACCTCAGCAGGTAAAGACTCTAAATCGAAATCACCATTCCCTCTATTCATCAACAATACACTTTCGAGTCTGTATGTATTTTGAACAACCGCATCTTTTAGTTCTTGTTCAGTAAAAATATCGTGAATTGTCTGGTTCTTATAGCTATCGTATTTGAGGTATTTCTTTTTAAGATGAGGCATTTGCATTACCAAATCGTGGCGCAACACAATCGGATAAGAAGCATTGCCATAATATTGATTGATAATTTGCTCAGCAGTTCCATTCTTATCAAAATCATTCACATACATGCTGAGTGGCTTGTCTTTGCTAGCTTCAAACCTAGAGTTTAACCCGTGGTTTCCTACTACAAAGTCCATCAATCCATCATCGTTAAAATCACCTGCTTGAATGGTATTCCACCAACCTTCAGACTTATCTAAATCCGGAATTTTCGTCTCGGTTAATTTACCATTTTCATTAATAAAAACTTTAATCGGCATCCAGTCTCCTACCACCAATAAATCCTCGTCGTTATCATTATCAATGTCTTGCCAGATTGCCGAAGTAACCATACCCATCGCTTTAAATGTTGGTGCAAAATCGGTGGTTACATCTTTAAACTTTCCTTTTCCATCGTTCTCCAACAAATAGCTATTACCACTTACACCATAATTAAATGGAGTAAAGCGATTCCCCACAAATAAATCGAGGTCACCATCGCCATCAAAATCTGATGCTGTTATACAACCAGTACTTTCGTATTTAGTAAAAGGAAGTGCAGATTTATTTCTAGTGAAATTGCCTCGCCCATCGTTGAAATAAATTCTATCTAACAAAGAAGATGAAATTGACGAAAACTCATTACCGCCACTCGCCACATACAAATCAGCATCACCATCATTATCTGCATCGAAAAATATAGCATCTACATCTTCTGCACCTTTATCTGCCTCAAATACTGTTGCATTTGTCTTTTCAAACTGTCCGTTAGGCTTTTGAATGAATAGCTCTCCGGGAGAATCTTTAGCTCCACCAACATAAAAGTCTTCTAAACCATCTCCATTTACATCGGCTTTTGCCATCTTAGGCCCTTCTGTTGAAAGCATGTGAAAGATGAGTCTGTCTCTATCAAAGTCTACAAAAGGATTTTCTTTATGCGTAAAGTCGATGCCATGATCAGAAGTAGCTTTTGTAAAAAGGGTTTTCTCTAATTCTTTACCTTGCATTCTATCTGTATCAGCATCTTTCTGTTTTAAAGTAAGCAACTGGTCAGTTACTACATCGGTGAGAATGGTTGATTTACCATTTGGCCAGTCCACTATTACACTATCTACTTTTTCTGATGTGCCAACTCCTATATTTGGTCGGTGATCTACGGTAGACTCAAAACCTCTTACTGGCATTTGCTCTACATACATGGTTTGGCCTGCATTGTTTTTTACAGTCACTTTTGCACCGATTGCAAATGGATTTTTACCCTCGCCTTCCAGTTTTAGTTTGATGTAATGGTTTTCAGGATGGAATTTATTGGTTTCATTTCTGTAGATAAAAGGTGGCATATTTACATTATTTACCACCAAATCCGGATCGCCATCATTATCTAAATCTGCATAAGCAGAACCATTAGAAAAGCTCGGTGTTGCCAAGCCCCATTCTTCCGCCTTATTCGTGAAAGTATAATCTCTGTTATTGGCGTAAGCGTAGTTTGATATCTTATTAGAAGGAATCGCATCGATTAGTTTTTGATAATCTACTACTCCGCCTGTAATAATTTCTTTTACAATATTGCCATCACTAAAAAACTGGATATAATCTTGGTTGGTAAGATCGCCCAAAATACCATTAGAAACATAAACATCTTTCCAACCATCGTTATCCAAATCGATAATTAAAGCACCCCAACTCCAATCTGTCGCTTCGATGCCAGCCATTCTACCAATTTCGCTATATGTACCATCGGCATTATTTAACTGAAACATATTTCTAGTAAACTGATGGTAATAATCATTCTTTACACTTAACTGATATCTATCCCAACTCTCAAAAGTAGTTACTGTTTTTAAGCGTTCGTGTGTTCCCGGAAGCATCTCAGTTACAAAAATATCGGCATAAGAATCGTTGTTAAAATCTGCCATATCTGCACCCATAGAAGCCGCACTGATACTTTTCATTTTATTCTCCAAATCTTCTCTGAAAGTACCATCTCCATTATTCATATAGATGTAGTCACGCTCAAAGAAGTCATTGGAAACATATATATCTTGCCAACCATCTTTGTCGATATCGCCTACTGTTACACCTAAACCAAAACCTATAATACTTCCATAAATGCCAGCTTCTTCGCTTACATCTACAAACTTGTTATTATCATTTCTGAAAAGCTTATCACCACCTACTGGATCACGTTTAGGTCTTTCATTTTTTCTTAGATTGAAACTGCCAATTGCCTGATAAGAATTATTGAGGAGATAAAAATCCAGATCGCCGTCTTTGTCATAATCGAAGAAAGCGCCATGTGTAGAAAAACCCTGATCTGCTAATCCGTATGCTTCGGCACTTTCTGTAAAAGTGAGATCGCCATTGTTGATGAATAATTCGTTTTGCTTGTTGTCTCCTTCAATATCACCAGAGTTGCACACATATATATCTAAAAAACCATCACCATTTACATCTGCCACACTTACTCCAGTAGAAAAAGCTTTTGTACCCGAAACTCCCGCTTTATCTGTAATATCATCAAATTGAAAATTTCCTTTGTTGAGGTAAAGCTTATTAGATTTCATGTTGGCGGTAAAATAAATATCTACCAGACCATCATTATTAAAATCGCCAATACCTACTCCCCCACCATTGTAAAAATTACGGTAGGTATAGATATTAAAATCCTTATTAAATTCCAGTTGATTGATAAAGTCGATACCTGTTTGTTCTGCCGGGAGCAATGTAAACAGTTTGTCTTTTTCGGGAATCTGGCGTGTTTCAAATTTAGAGCAGGCTACTGTGAGAAAACCTGTTATAAAAATGAATATGGATAGTTTTTTTGAGAAATATGCTAACATGCTTTATCACAATTTAGATATTCTTTTTTAATTCCTTTTCGATTAACAAATCGGTAAATAGTACTTCTACTTGTGATTCATTTTTTTTGTAAATTGAAATCCTGCGGTTGCCATCAATTTTCACATAAGCAGTGCCTCTATTTTCTGCACTAATCGTCATAAAATCATCACCATACCATTTCTTGAAAAGCACCAACACATCTTTAACCAAGTGATCTGCATTTAGTTCTTCGTTCCAAGGTGCCCATGCATTGTAAGAAATAACTACAGGCATTTTAGCAATCTTTCCTTCGTAGAATTCAGGATAAAAATTCATATCAGCAGGGTGAGACAATTCATCATCCAATTTATATAAAACTGAGCTATTATTACTCCCGTTGCTCACTTGTCTTTGCTTATTGAGTTCCCAGCAATGTGCATAAAACTCTTTCTGA
>PBYL01000053.1 GCA_002729595.1 Thalassovita sp.
ATATTCAGAATTAATTTTTGAGATAAAAAAATTAGATGAGTCGTGCTGTAGTGGTAATGAGGTGAATTAAGTGCTACTTATGTAATAATACTTATTTAAAAAGATACGATCATACTCAAAATTAGTCTTAAAAAAAATGCTATAAATTATCAGTTTTTTCTTCTGTGACATTATAAACATCTCTGGCTTTTTCTAACCTGTAAGCAATTCGCTTTTTTAACCTCTCTGGTTGTAACACTTTAATATTCTCTCCGAATCCTAGAATCTCTCGCTCTAATTCAAAATTGGGTTTTACCTTAATCTCAACTACAATTCCGGTGTTGTCCTGCGAAATAATTTTTTGTGAGGTATGTAGCGGCTTAGTAATAATATAAGGAGCATTGCTTTTATCGATATGCAGTTTTACATCCATCGGTCTTACATTATCTACAGTTACCCCAATTACATCTTTAAAGAAATCTTTTACTTCGTGCTTTCTTTCTACCAGATATGGAAATTTGCCTTCATCAATTTTCTGTATTCGGTCAACTGCCAGATTGAGAATGGGACTGGTTTCGTCTCTTGTTCCCAATAAAAACCAGCGGTTTCTATATTCTTTTAAAAGGAATGGATGAAATGGAAAAGTACCAGGTTTTTTAGCCTTAAAAGATTGATAAGTAATTTCTAGACTTTCTTTTTTGATGATGGACTCATACAATCTGTCGAGCAGGTCTAAACCTTTTAAATTATCATTTTTCTCAAAATCGATAACTGGCTCTGTCTGGTTTTGGGCTGCATACACCTTATCTTCTAGCTTTTGCACCATGCTATCTACCTCACTAAAATGCGAAAAGCCTTTAAACTGCTTGAGTATATGCACCACTTCTGAAAGTCTTCCTAAATCTTTATCGGTGAGCGGAATGTTGGTTATGCTGTATTCTGGATCTTCGTAGGTGTAATACTTTTTTTCTTCTACAATGATAGGCGCATTATAACCCAGTTTATCACTGCGCATTTGTTGAATATCGAGCTGTATGGTTCTTCTGCTAACTCCTTTGTCTATGCCTTCATACTCAAACAAAGCTTCTGAACATTCTTCTATCAAATCGTCGAGCGTCCATTTTCTATACCTGTTTCTGAGACATTTATCAATGGTTTTATAGCGAATAAGGGCATTTCTGTTAACTGGCATAAAATATTTTTTCAGGAAATTTAAAAAATATTTTCACTACGCAAAAAGATTGCGTAATAGCCTTTCATCTTTGAAACATCAAATTAATTATTCATCAACAAAATTATACAGCGATGAAATTTAATATTAAAAATGTGTGGGCAACAGATGTTATTGAAAATTACGAAGGCGAAACCGCTTACAAAATGTCTCCAGAAATGGAATTGTACAGCGCTGTGGTTACTACCAGCCTTAACAATAACTTCTACGAACAGGATGTGAAAAGACTCGAAAGATTACAGTCTTTGATTGACGAAAACGATCCTGAGTTTGTGGCACAACTCGCTGTATATGCCAGAGAAAAAATGCATTTGCGTTCTGTGCCTTTGGTTTTGCTTACCGAGTTAGCCAAAGTAAACAACGGTAATAGTTTGGTGAGTAAAGCAACTGAGAGAGTAATTAGCCGTGCTGATGAGATTACAGAATTGTTGGCTTGCTATCAGTTAGCGAATAATAGAAGTAATGGTACTAAAAAGCTAAACAGACTTTCTAGGCAATTGCAAAAAGGTGTTGCAGCTTCTTTTAACAAGTTTGACGAATACCAATTTGCCAAATATAACAGAGGTGTGAGAAGCAAATCGTCTGTGAGTTTAAAAGATGCTTTGTTTATAGCTCACCCAAAAGCAAAAGATGAATCTCAGCAAGCGCTATTCGATAAAATAGCTACAGATAACTTGCAAGTGCCTTATACATGGGAGACTGAGCTTTCTAAGATTGGTCAAGCTCAGTATGCAAATGAGCAAGAAAGGAAAGCAGCATTTACTGCCAAGTGGGAAGAACTGATAGAAAGTGGTAAGTTGGGTTATATGGCCATTTTGCGAAACCTGAGAAATATGCTAGAAGCAGAAGTGAGTTATGCGCATATTAAAATGGTAGCTAATAAGCTGAGCAATGTAGGTCGGGTGAGAAGATCAAAGCAATTACCATTTAGGTTTTTGTCTGCTTACAGAGAATTGGCTTTGTTAAAAAGTACAGATGTATCCATTTTAATGAATGCAGTAGAGAAAGCTGTAGCTGTAAGTGTAGAAAACATGAAAGGTTTTAATAGTAACACTAAAGTCTTATTGGCTTCTGATGTTTCTGGCTCTATGATGCAGTCAATTTCGCCTAGAAGCACAGTGCAATATTACGATATAGGTTTACTGTTGAGCATGTTGTTGAAAAACAAATGTGAACGAGTAATCTCAGGTATTTTTGGTGACTCTTGGCTACAAGTAAATATGCCTTCTGGCAATATCTTACAAAATGTATCTAAGTTGAAAAATCTGCAAAACAAAGTAGGTTTTAGCACGAATGGTCATTTAGTGATTAATGAGCTAATTAGAACCAAGACAAAACTAGATAAAGTGATGTTTTTTACAGATATGCAAATGTGGAACAGTGCAAACTATAATACCACAAAGTCTAATAAAGGCGCATTAGAACAGGCTTGGAATGACTACAAAAGGTTAGTAGCGCCAAAAGCAAAACTATATCTTTTCGATTTGGCAGGTTATGGTCAGTTACCAATAAGAGTAAATAGAAGTGCTGGTACTTATTTACTAGCTGGTTGGTCAGATAAGGTTTTTGATATGCTCGACGCTCTCGAAAGAGGTGCGGATGCCATAGATGAAATTAAATCGATAGAAATTTAGAGGATAAAAGGGTGTCGTAGGATAGGGTTACTTCGGTTTGGGACCTACGTGACGCAGGTTCGATTCCTGCCACTGCCGAATGGTGGTGTAGCTCAGCGGTAGAGCAGTATAATGTTCCCTGTCTGCCTTTTACCCCTTTTTCAAAATATACCCGGATGCCGTTATAAAGCCTTACTTCGAGCCAATATTGATATCGGCTTTATGCTTATTGCTCCGGTTTTTTAATAGTTATTTTAATAGAACTAAACACACTCAAAAAGGCAGGTGCCGTAGAGTAGAGTTACTTCGGCTTCCAATCCGACAGATGCAGGTTCGAATCCTGCTGCTGCCGCTACTATTTTTAAATTTTAGGCAGTGTAGTTTAATGGATAAAACAGTTTTACTCTATTCGCTTTTTGCCCTGTTATTTTGAAGATGACAATTCAAATTAAGGTGGTATTGCTCTTAACTTTTCATTAAATTAATAGAAAAGTTAAAATCATGAGAGCATTACTTATCCTTCATTTTTTATTTGCTATTAGTGTTACTTTAGCTGCTCAAAGTTCAGGTTATGTGTTAAAACCTAATCAAGGAGAAGCTTTAGGGGATTCCAGAACGATAAAAGCAAGTCCGAAAAGTGGTACTAACAATGCTGTAATGGTATTAGATAGTTTGGCTCCAGGCTTTGAAACTACATTTCATGCACATAAAAAAGCAGATGAACTTTTTTACGTAATTAATGGAGAAGGTCGATTCGATGTGGGCGCTGAGTCTTATGAAGTGAGTGCAGGCTATGTTTTGTTTGTTCCAAAAGGTGAAAAACATAATCTAACCGTATCAAATAAAGGTTCAATGTTATTATTATTCTTTTTTGATAAGCCTGGCGCAGATGATTGGTTTCGTGAATCACATAAGCAATTTTTCTCCAAATCTATACCCATGAGTACACAAGATTGCAATGAACTAGGCAAAAAATATGGGTATATATGTATCGAATCAAATAAGTGATATATGAAATATTAAAATGGAGTTTATGAAGCGTATCATCTTCCTACTATTTTTTTGCCTATTGTTTTTCAATAGCTGTAATGATATAAAGTTTGAATCTCAGAAATAGAAAAGTTGGAAAGAGGCAGAAGCAGAGATGTCATTAAGATGGCAAATGGTTGAAAACCTAGTTGATGAATATGAATTGGTTGGAATGAGTGCTGAGCAAATAGTTGAATTACTAGGAGAACCAGAACATAAGAGCAAAAACGAATTTAGGTATTATTTAGGCTATACTCAAAGCGGAATTAATACAGGTTCATTAAGCATAAAATTAGAAAAAGGAAAGGTGATAGATTACAATATTGATGAAGGGTAATAAGATGAAGTTTTTTTTAATATTTTTTTTAATATTTCCTCGACCCTGTCCAGTTCCGAAAAACTCATTTGTTATTGAGATGTAAAACATTTTCGATAACTTAAAACTAAAAAGCATGGATGAGTTTATTTTAATTATGCGCCATATGGATGGAGGTAAAGTTGCCTCGCCAGAGCAAATACAAGCTTGGATGAAACAAACCATGGACTGGCTCGATTCGATCGCAGCGCAAGACAAATTAGTGAGTAGAGGCAAAGGTTTATCTTTTGATGATAGTCGCGTAGTAAGACCAAACAATGTGGTAACCAACGGGCCATTTGGCGATATAAAAGAAACCATTGGAGGATTTATAATAGTAAGAGCCGAGTCTGTTGATGAAGCTGTAGAATTTGCCAAAGGTTGCCCAGTTTTACAAGGTGAAGGTAATAGCATGGAAGTTAGGAAAATAGCCAGATAGATTTCAATATAATCCTTTACAACTGTAGAGGATTTTCTTTTTTATGAAACAGCAAGAGCTTCTTCCACATTTGTTTAGAACAGAATACAGCAAAATAGTAGCTGTACTTTGTCGGCATTTCGGTTTTGATTTTATAGAGCAGGCTCAAGATATTGCCAGCGATACCTTCTTAGCTGCAATGGAAACTTGGCCGTTTAAAGGTATTCCCGAAAATGCGGTGGCTTGGCTATACACAGTGGCTAAAAATAAAGCCATCAACCACATCAATAGAGATAAGTTTTTTGCAGATAAAGTTGCTAAAGAACTCAATCACAAAACAACTGAAGAGCAAGAAATTGATATGTCTGGTAAAAACATTACCGATAGCCAGTTGCAAATGCTTTTTACTGTTTGTAATCCGCTAATTACTCAAGAAGCTCAAATAAGTTTGGCTTTGCGCATTCTTTGTGGTTTTGGTATAGATGAGATCGCCACTGCATTTCTCAGTAATAAAGAGACCATAAACAAGCGATTATACCGAGCAAAAGAGAAGTTGAGGCAAGCCAATGTACAAATGGTTTTTCCACCAGAAAGAGAAATAAATCATCGACTCGAAGCGGTGTTGGCAACTTTGTACTTGCTGTTTAGTGAAGGTTATTATTCAGAAACACAAGATGAAGTGATGCGCAAAGATTTGTGTGTAGAAGCCATGCGACTCACTGCTTTGTTAATGCAAAACCCACAAACAAATTTGCCTGCCGTAAATGCACTATTTGCGCTCATGTGTTTCCATACTTCTCGGTTTGATGCCAGAAAAAATGAGCGGGGTGAAGTCGTTTTATACTACGATCAAGACGAAACTCGCTGGAATTACGAACTAATTGCCAAAGGTGCTTATTACCTCAAAGAAGCAGCTCAGGGAGATTCTATTTCAAAATACTATCTCGAAGCGAGTATAGCCTATTGGCACACCATTAAAGACGATAGTCAGGAAAAATGGCAACACATTTTAAAGTTATATCATCAGCTATTGGAAGTGGCTTATTCCCCTATTGCGGCACTCAATAGCATCTATGCAGTTTCTAAAGTGAAAGGTAAAAAAGCAGCCATTGCAGAAGCTGAAAAACTGCAATTAGCAGACAATCATTTCTATTTTACCTTATTGGGAGAGTTGTATACAGACATAGATGATGCAGTTGCCAGAAAGTATTTACACAAAGCGTTAAAGCTCGCTAAAACGAAATCAGATAAACAGATTATACGGTCTAAAGTAGATCAGTTCCCAGCAGTTTAACATCCGATATTTTGAGCTTTCTTGCTCTATACTTGCCAATTTTTCATTAGGTTTAGGTGCTAAATAAAATCTGTTTTTGAGGCAAAAATGGAGATTTCCTATCTTTTAATACTTTCAACTAATGACCAAGTTTGTAAGAGTTCTAATTATAATCAATGGCTTAATGTTGCCGGTTATTTTATGCTTTCTATTTTATCAAATGATAAAGAGCTTTCTTCCTAAAGAAGATAGATATCACGAAGAAGGACTGATTGTAGGAGAAGAACTAGAACATGCAAAATCTGATACACTAGCTCTACAAGGAATTTCTTATGATTATCCTGAACCAATTTATAATTCTTCCAACTATTATTTACCAATAAGTGCCATGACATATAAAGAAGCAAAAGATGTAAGAAAAGCCATATCAAGTGCAGGTGATTTTTCAATGAGTGTTCTTCAAATTTTTAATGTAGTGTTTTTAGATAGTAATTATCAGGTAATTAGAAACTTGTTAGATAAAAAAGCATTCATTAGTGATATTAATATACCTTGGGGAGGCAGAGAAAAAGTAGATAGATCAATACAAAATATAGCTTATGAAATAGCTTTTGAAGACAGCAACAATGATGGCAAATTAAATAATGATGATAATATGGATTTGTATATTTCCGATCTAGATGGGGGAAATCTGTTACAGGTGACCAAAAATATTGATGTGAAATCTTATGAATTCATTAATGATCATAAAGATTTAATAATTAGATATAAAGAAAGGAATGACGAAAGAGAGGAACACAAAAAAGTAAAATTTGCCTTTTATAATATTGCTACATCCAGTTTTAAACCTCTTTTAGAATTGAATAATCACCTCGAGGAATTGGAAAAACAGTTAATCAACTAGTTTTATGGTCTGCTGAAAGTTCGGCTGAAAGCACAGCTGTAAGCTATTAGTAAACAGCTTGCAGGTTGATGAATCTGTTCAATTAGTTTGATTTTTTTTGATTTGGTATAGGAAAATACAGGGTTTGTTTGACTCATAGAAGTAGATAAACTCAATTTAACGATGCCTTTCCAGAATCGGCTCACCATATCTTAAACATTTTGAAAATGAAACCGAGAGTAACTACATCTTACAAATTGATATTTTCAATTCGTAATCTACTTACCGTCTTATTAAGCTTATTTACACTTCTTGCTTGTCAAAATTCAGAACAAGGAAATTCTTTAGAATCAGGTTATTTGCTGAAATCTGTGCCTTTTAACAAGGTAAATCTGGAAGATAATTTTTGGAAACCTCGCCTGACTACTCAAGCAAAAACCTTGGTTCCCTTTGCACTCGACAAAACCATTCCGGCAGTAGAAAACCTCGAAAAAGCTGCCAAATATTTAAAAGGAGATACTACAGATTTGCCATTTGCCCATCGTTTTATTTCTTCCGATTTATACAAAGTGATGGAGGGGGCTGCATTGATATTAATGGAAAACCCCAACCCTGAGCTCGAAAAGCGTATGGATGGTATTATTGATATTATCGGTGCAGCTCAGAAAGAAGATGGATATTTATATGTGGCTCACATAACAGGAGTTTCTAAAAACCACGATCAATGGGGTGGTGGCGGAATGGGTGATAAACCTTATTCGTTTGTAGTGCATAGCCATGAGTTATACAACATGGGGCATATGTACGAGGGAGCAATTGCTTATTACCAAGCTACTGGGAAAGACAAATGGTTAAAAATTGCAGAGAAAAATGCAGTACATATCAACCGCATATTTTTTGTTGGAGACGAAAATTACAATAATGGCAAACCGATAAACCAAGCACCTGGTCACGAAGAGTTAGAGCTGGCGCTAGCCAAGTTATATAGAGTTACTGGTAAGCAGTTATATCTGGATATGGCGAAGAAGTTTCTGGACATTCGCGGAAGAACATATCAACCAGAAGGAGATGGTGTAATGGCACCTGCTTATGCACAGCAGCATAAACCTGTAACCGAACAAGAAAAAGCTGTAGGGCATGCAGTAAGAGCGACTTATTTATACTCAGGTATGGCAGATGTTGGTGTACTTACAGGGAGCAAAGAATACAACCCTGCATTAGATAAAATCTGGCATAATCTGGTAGATACTAAAATGCATATTACTGGTGGTCTTGGAGCTGTTCATGGCATCGAAGGATTTGGGCCAGAATATGTATTGCCCAACAAAGAAGCTTATAACGAGACTTGTGCGGCTGTTGGTAATGTGTTTTTTAACTATAGAATGTTTTTGTTGCATCAAGATGCGCGCTACATGGATGTTGCCGAAGTAGCTTTATTAAACAATGCACTGGCAGGTGTAAATATGGAAGGCAACAAGTTTTTCTATGTAAATCCTCTTGAAACTGATGGCAAAACGCCTTTTAGCTATGGATTAACTGGTCGCTCACCTTGGTTCGGTACTGCTTGTTGCCCGTCTAATATCGCCAGATTAATGCCTCAAGTTCCAGGGATGATGTATGCCCATACAGATGATGAAATATATGTTTCTTTTTATGCAGGAACTTCAACTACTATTCTTTTAAAATCAGGCGAGGTAAAAGTGAATCAAGCAACAAACTATCCATTTGATGAAAATATCAATATTGAGGTTTCTCCTGAAAAAGTGCAAGATTTCACTTTAAAATTAAGAATTCCGTCTTGGGCAAGAGGGCAGTTTGTACCGGGTAAATTATACAATTATGTAAACGATTTGCCAGAAAACTGGTCTGTAAAAGTAAATGGTGAGCAGCAAAACATCACACTTGATAAAGGCTTTGCTGCCATTAAAAGAACGTGGAAACCCGGAGATAAAGTTGAATTACACTTGCCTATGCCTGTAAGGTTTAACCATGCAATAGATAGTGTAGAGGCAGATATAAACCGAGTAGCTATTACAAAAGGGCCATTAGTTTACTGTGCAGAAGAAGTTGATAATAATGGTTTAGTACAAAGGTTTTTTGTAGATAAAATTCCAGATCAAAACTCGGTTAGCGCACATAGATTCGAAGATGGTGTGCTCAAAGATGTTGTAAATGTAGATATACCTGCTAAGGCAAAAGAGGTAAACGGCATACAAGAGACTACTGTAAAATTGGTGCCTTATTATGCTTGGGATAACCGAGGTGATGAATCTATGATTGTCTGGTTTCCAGAAAAAGAGGATATGGTGTATGTAGCGAATGGAAATGAATTACTTGGAGGAAAATTTAAATCAGTAAAAGCTTCTTCAACATCAGACCACGGTAGTTTAGAAGCAATCTCCAACAACCGTCAGCCAGCAAACTCACAAGATAATACCATTCCAGTATGGATAAGCGAGAAGGGGAAAGCTCAATGGGTAGAAGTTGAATTGGAAGAGACAAAAACTATCAGAAATATTAATGTTTACTGGTTTGCAGCTCATGGTGCTGAGTTACCACAAAAATGGTCGCTAGAAGTAAAGAAAAACGGAAAGTGGGTGCCTTTTAACTTGTATACTACAGACTCATATGCCACACAAAGAGACCAGTATAATCAAGTACATCCTAGTGGAGATTTATCTTGCGATGGCATTCGAATTAACATTGTTCCTCAAAATGATGCGCCTGTTGGTATATTAGATGTAAATATTCAGTATGAGGAGTAAGTTATGCACTTTTAACTTGATTTAAAAGTGCCAAAAGATCAAGGCTGTGGACAAATCTGCTAAATTTTCATCCTTGATTTTATAAAAATCCGAACTCGTTACACTCAAAAAACGGATTTTTTAATAATAAAATCAAGACTAAAAATTCTTTGCGCAATTTGTCCAAGGCCGAAAAATAAATTGATAGTTTAGAAAATTAGATAAACAAAAAAGGCTCAATCTAGATTGAGCCTTTTGCATTGTATGTCTAAACCAGACAAATATTTTTATTCTCTAAATAGATATTTTCTAAAGTTTTCTTTTTGTGTTTCTGGCACTTTGGCGAGGCTCGAGATTAACCATCCTCTATTCATACCACTTCTGTTAAACTCAGCAATCTCGAAATACCAGTTATCCACTTGAAAGAAATGAAATTTCACATCAGTAACAGTTTTAAATTTTAAATCGCCTCTTTTAATGTCGTATAAAAGCATTGTAAGGTAATCTGGCTTATAACCCTTCACAGCATAGTCTTGTAGGTGGTCAGTGTCTTGAAATGCCTTATTTAGGTTCATAAAGTCCAGTTCATGACTCATTGGGTGGATAAACTTCTTTTCTTCACTTTCCTTTTCTGGCATCATGCTACTGTATTTATCAGAATGCACATGGTGCAATACCCACTTATATCCTTTTCTGTCTTGCTCTAATCTCAAATAGAGATATATAATTTGTTCTTGTCCTCTATAATCAAACTTTGCTGCCACTTCAGAAAACCAGTCACCATTTCTAAAATCTAGAAAAGTAGGGTTTGTCTCATTATTTACATCAGCAATAAACTGTTGTTTTAAATCTCTTGTAATGCTTGAGTTTTGAGCATCAAATAATATATCCAAATAATTTTTTCTCTCTCTTAAATCGCGGTATTTTTTATCACCGGGATTGTAGCGAACACCATCTTTACTTTCTTCATTATTAAACCTCCTAAAAAACTGATTCACCTGCTTAGTTTCTGCGTAAAATGCAGATTCGTCGCCCAGATATTCACCTAGTGGATCTTGTGAATAGGCCAGTGAGGTAATTAACATGAAGAGACAGATTATTGAATATTTCATAAGAATTGATCTGGTTTAGCAAAAAAATTTAAGCCTTTAACTCTAGTTCAGTGTAAAAAAATATAAGCGAAGCAGAAAAATTAATTGGCTTCATCAAAAAACGTAAGGCTTAGAAGAAGGTTGTTCTAAAAAAAATAAATTACGAAAAAGCCATGAGTATTTTTTTTACCCATGGCTCTTATAAATTCTTAATAAATTATCATTGAGTGGTTTCGCTTACTCTAATGTCTCCGAGTAATACATCCCAGAAACCAATTAATCTACCGCCAATTTGGGTTTGCTTTCGCTCTACAAATACAGTAATGTCCTTTTTAGTTGTATCTTGATATTTCATACCGTCTTCAGAAATACCTTCGAATTTCTGATAAATGGTAATTACACCCACGTAACGGCCATCTGGCTGTCTTTCAAGATCACTAATATACTGGATGTTAAACCACGAAATTTTTACTTTGTCGTAGTTCAACGCCATTAATCTTCTAAAATAAGTTCTTACACCGTAGTATTTAACTTCTTGGCTATTAAGAGAAGAAACACCCATTTGAGCACCTTCGGCAAACAATTCCATTGCTCTTTCAATTACTCTGTTGGCTTCTGAAAAAGGAGTTTCTTTGTCTCCAATAATACTGATGTATTTACTTAAATCTCTTACTTTTTCAAGTGCGAGTGAGTCGATAGCGGCCTTTCTACCCGGAGCTAATTCTGGCTCGTTAGTTTGGGCAAAAAGTTGTGTGTTTAGCTGTAAAAATAGGAGAAAAACCCCTGTGAATATATACTTAATACTTTTCATCTTTGTCTTATCTTAATTTGGTAAGTTCAAGTTCTTTTATTTTACCATTGTCATCGAAAACGATATTTTCAATGGCATCAGCTTTTTTCTTCTGATCTTTCAGGTAGTTAAGATACTTGTTAATTGTAGTTGGCTCATCGTAATCTACAATGTCGCCATCTTTTGCAATAATAATTAACACTGGCGCTTCTGGAGAAGAGAACATAGTTAATGCCTGTGAAATCTGGAAATTAGATTCGTCTGTGCTAGCTGCTCCTGCAATTCTGTTAAAATAACTATTTAATTTATAAGCAGGCTCGCTTTCACGCTGTTTTCTCATTTCTTCTTCTCGGCGTCTTCTAGCATCTTCTTCTTCGCGAAGTTTTTCTGCTTTTAGTCTGGCAATTTTAGCTTCTACCTGAGCAATTAAACTTACCACTTCTGGGTCTTCTATGTTTAAAGCTTTTATAGCATCTAATCTGTTTTCCATCTCTTCAATAGACATATCATTGTCATTGAGAAGTGCTCTCAAATCTGCTTTGGCTTTTTCTATTCTTTGCTCTTCAGCGGTAGGTACTGTAGAAGAAGGTTGTTTTTTACAACTTGAAACTCCTAAACCTGCAAAAATTACAATCGCCAGGAAGAAAATGCTTCGATTTAAATGAAAATTGTTTAATAAGTTTTTTGATTTCATATCGATGGTTAATTAAAAAATGTTTGCCTAAAATATTAGCTGCAAATAACGATAAATTATCAGGCTAAATTAGAAAAAAAGATTCCGTCTTTTCCTATTATTTTAGCTGTATAAAGAAAATATCTAGCCAAAAATATTTTTATTCTGTTTAGCAATTAATATTAGAACATTCAACGAAAGGGAAAGTTAGGTGGATTAAAAAAAATCAAAAAAAACTTGACATCTTAATATTAAACCTGCACATTAGCCAAAATTCTAAGAAAATGCTAAGAATAAATTTACATATCGCCCACTATTATACACCTCAATTATACGATGGTGTGGATCAACTGCCTGGTTGAGTTAATATGTAAATTTAAAAATATACATAAATGTCTCCCGGGCTTACAGTTCGGGATTTTTATTTCAAGATATTTTAAATATCTGATAGCCCGAGCTGAATTAAGTTTGGGCTTTTTTGTTGCCCTCTCCTAAAATTTCTTACCAGTAATTTATTGGTAAGTGTTTGTAAATCAGAAAATTAATAATAATGGCTAAGGATAAAATTAGAGGGAACGACCTTCTAAAGCTAGGAGTACCACATGGCAGAACTATCACTATGGTACTTGATATTTTTCAAAAAAACTTTAAAAAAGATAAGAAAGAAAAAAAATTAGCACTACTCACTGAGGTTATGCAAGCACCTGAAAAGTACAGTAACGATGCAATCTTTGGGAGTTTTGTAAACGAATTATTAGAACCTCAGCAATACAGAAGAGAAATTTCTTTAAGGTCTGAGGAGCTAGATTATGCTATTTATGGTGCCGAAAATATAGAAAAAGGTGCCAGAAGCCAGATGGAAATAGCAACTAAACTGCCTGTTGCTGTCGGTGCAGCGCTGATGGCAGATGCACATCACGGTTACGGATTACCAATTGGAGGTGTATTAGCCACAGAAAATGCGGTGATTCCTTATGGTGTAGGTGTGGATATAGGCTGCAGAATGTGTATGACGATCTACAATATGCCGGAAAATTATATAGATAGACATCGCAGTAATTTGAAGCAATATTTAATGGAGTATACAGAATTTGGAACTGGAAATGGATTTTCTAAGCCAATGGATGATCCCATTTTTGACAGACCTGAATTCGATGAGATAAAAGTAGTAAGGTATAATAAAGATAAAGCTTACAAGCAGATTGGTTCATCTGGTTCTGGTAATCACTTTGTGGAGTTTGGTGAAGTAGAAATTACTGATCCAAATAACGAATGGGGCTTAGAAATCGGAAAATATCTGGGTATTCTATCTCATTCAGGCTCTAGAGCATTAGGTGCAAATATCGCTAAGCATTATACTCAATTGGCTATGTCGCTATGTAGGTTACCGAATCAAGCAAAGCATTTGGCTTGGCTCGATCTTAACTCCGAAGCAGGGCAGGAGTATTGGCTTGCAATGAATTTGGCTGGCGATTATGCTTCGGCTTGCCATCATCAAATACATAAAAAGTTGGCTAAAGCCCTAGGAGAAAAGCCTGTAGCTCAAATTGAAAACCATCACAACTTTGCATGGAAAGAAAGACTAGCTAATGGCAAAGAAGTAATTGTGCATAGAAAAGGAGCTACGCCTGCAAAAAAAGGTGAACTAGGAATTATTCCGGGTTCTATGGTGGCACCAGGCTACATTGTAAGAGGCAAAGGAAATGCTGCTTCTCTCAATTCTGCATCGCATGGAGCTGGGCGTGTAATGTCTAGATCAAAAGCCAGAGAAACTAACTCTAAAAAAGAATTGAGACAAATGCTCAAAAAACACGAGGTAAACTTAATTGGTGGAGGTTTAGACGAAGCACCAATGGCTTATAAAGACATCGAGAAAGTGATGCAAGCGCAAAAAGACTTGGTTGAAGTTGTTGGCAAATTTCAGCCAAAAATTGTTCGGATGGACAATGCTTAGAAAGCATTCTTAAACACATTATAAACCTAAAAAATAAAGCAATGAAAAAGCTATGTAAAATCGGTTTCCACTTCTGGCAGAAGGGTAACCTAAACACGGGAGCGCCTATTGTCAGCCTCCCGAAAGTTTTCTGATCAGGGAGGCAAAACAGGCAAAATACTGCTGGGTTTGTCTCCACCATCAGGATGGTAGGTAGATAGCATCAGATCGAAGCTATAAGACAAATCATATCCTAAGGTATTAATCCTGTTTTGTAATGGAACTAAAAGAAATTGAATATATAGAAAGCTGTCTGGATTTCGGGCAGAAGTATTTCGGGTATTTTAAAGATAGATATGCTTTAATGCTATTGTCTACCCGCTTAAGAGCAATGGAAGCTGAAAACGTGAAGATTGCTGATTTAAAAAAATCGGAGATTGGTTTTTTGCTAGATAAAACTCCTGTTAAAAACATCATTTCTCGATTACCTAGTAAAACTGTAAATGCAGAAACTTTCGCTAATATTTGGCATGAGGAGTTTTTGCACTTTAATCTTGAGTTGGGCAGGTGGGGTGAGTTTGTGTCTAAACATAGAAAAGACTCTTGGTATCAAACTTCTAGACCGGGGTATAACTTGGTGCTAAGATTAAATTTTTCTTGGCAACATGACATGCCGTATTTTAATCTTTTGCAGCCTTATGATTGTGATGGGCCTTTTGCTTCAACATCACACCCTGTGGCATTAAACAAAAGAAATACATTGGCTTGGGCAAGGCTCGATATAGATTTAGAGAACGGTGAAGTATTGATAGAAGAACTGCAAAATGACTGGCTCAGAGAAGCAAAGAACCTGTATAATATTTTGCTAGATTATAAAAAGGATGAAAAAGACCCGAATAAACATTGGTTATTTAGAGGTTACATAAAAAGTAACTTTGCGGCATTCGAAAATTATTATGTAAATACATTGCTTCCTTATTATAAAATTTGGGACGAAGCCATACTAACTGCTGCTATTGAATTTATTCATAATGAGCTGGGAATAAGTAATATTTATTTCCACACTTTCGAAACAGGCAACTATTTAAAGGAGCTTACAAACTCAAAGCCCCCTATGTCTCTTTATACAAAACTTCCAAAGCGATTTGGGTTTAAAGTTGTAGAGGAGCCACCTTTAATGTTGAGGAATTACCAATACCTAAGAAAGATGATTAGAAAAAAGAATCAACTTAAATGGTATAACTTGAAATTCTAATAAGTGATTTTTATATATGCATAACAACATATAATGAACTAAATAAAAATAGCTTCGTTTAAAAAATATGTTACAACATACAATATTACTAAAATGGAAAACTCAAGCTTAGTATTACCTCATATAACTGAAAGAAAGAGTATAAGAGCATTTTCAGATAAACCTGTTGAAAAAGAGAAATTAACCAGGCTATTCGATGCAGCACGTTGGGCAGCATCTGCTTTTAATGAGCAGCCTTGGAGATTTATATATGCAGACAAAAGCCAAGAAGAAAGCTACCAGAAGTTATTTAATACGCTGAATAGTTTTAATCAGGCTTGGGCAAAACATGCACCCGTAGTAATTATAGTAGTGGCTAAAACGACTTTTAGTGAAAACGGTCAGGCAAATCCACACGCTATGTATGATACAGGAGCAGCAGTTGCAAACTTGTCTATTCAAGCTACTGCCGAAGGTCTTTATTTGCACCAAATGGCGGGCTTTTCACCAGAAAAGGCAAAAGAAACCTTAAATATACCAGAAGGTTTTGAGGCGGTTACTGCAATAGTTGTGGGTTATAAAGGCGATGCCAATATACTTGCTCAACCTCTTAAAGATAGGGAAACAGCACCGAGAGTAAGAAAAGATATTTCAGAATTTACTTACGAAGGTAGCTGGGTATAATAGAATAGATTAGAGATTCAATTTTGTGCTCCTGATTATTTGTCAGGAGCATTTTTTCATTAGTTAATTTCAGGGTTCTTCATTGCTATTTCTTTGTTCACTGTTTCTGAGTTGATCACGAAATAGCCAGCTTGTACTTGCTCCTGTACAATTTTACGTTGATCAGGGTTGATACCTGAATTTAGTAGGAATAAAACGTTTTCGCTGAGTAATAATGGGAAGTTGTTGTTCTCAGCAATTTGCACTGCATTTTCAAGATTTTTCTTGCCTAGCTCAGCCTTGCCAGATTTAATTAAAACGATTCCTTTTTTCTGATACAAAAGAGCTAAATAAAAATTTTGCTCTGCCTCATTTGTCATTTCATCTTCAATCAAACCAATAAACCTGTCGCAATAAGAGATAACCGGTTCAAAGTTTCCAATCATTTCCAATGCTTCTAATAAGCATTCAAGATAGTGTTTTACAAAAAATTCTGGAGAATCTGTTTGTACAGCCAGTTCTAACGAATGGTTAAAATACTTTAAAGCAAGTTCAAATTTTTCTTCTAAAAAGTAGATTTTGCCCTGCTCAGTAAATGATTGGTGAACTAAGGGATTACTTTCTTGTGCAAGATAATCACCAGGAGTTGTGATAGGATTTTCAAATGTTAGTTCCATGTTTTGGTCTATTTAATGGTTGTCTAATTATAATTCTGAAAATTAGCTGTGATCGTTAGTAAAGAGTATCTTAATAAAATGCTATTTTATATAATGTTAGTGCAATAAAATTATGATATTCAGTCGGTTATGCTGCAAATATCTTCTAAATTATAGATAATACCTAATTTTCTCATATTAAAAAAGGCTGAATGCTATGTTAAGCAAATCAGCCTTTTCTTGTTATAATATGAACTAATCTTTATGCCTTTTATAGCACGATATTCACTATTCTTTTAGGTACTACAATTACCTTTTTAGGTGTTTTTCCTTGTACCCATTTTTGGATTATTTCAGAAGCTAATACCTCTTTTTCAATCTCTTCTTTAGGCATATCAGCAGGGAATTCCATTTTAGCACGCATCTTACCATTTACAGATACCGGATACTCGATAGTATCTTCTTTTAAGTAAGCTTCGTTATGCGTTGGGAATATAGCCCCAGTAATGCTTTCTGTATGGCCTAAGTTACTCCAAAGCTCTTCTGCGATGTGAGGAGCAAATGGAGAAAGAATAATTAATAGCGGCTCTAATATAGCTTTCTTATTGCACTTCAATTTAGATAGCTCATTGGTACAAACCATAAAAGCCGAAACTGAAGTGTTAAAAGAAAGGTGCTCAATATCGTAAGCTACTTTTTTAATGGTTTGATGTAGTGCCTTTAATTCTTCTTTTGTTGGTTCTGCATCAGATACTTCAAACTCATCTGAGCTATTGTAGAACAAATTCCAAGTACGACGCAAGAATTTGGCAACACCTTCAATTCCATCTGTATTCCAAGGTTTTGATGCTTCAATTGGTCCTAAAAACATCTCGTAAAGTCTTAATGTGTCAGCTCCATATTTTGCGATTACATCGTCTGGATTAACAACATTATATTTAGACTTAGACATTTTTTCTACTACACTGCCGCATACAAATTTGTCGTCTTCTAATACAAATTCAGCATCTTTATATTCGGGTCTCCACTTTTTAAATGCTTCAATGTCAAGCACATCACTATTTACAATGTTTACATCGCAATGCATTTCACTTACATCGTAATCTTTGCTTAAGCCAGCAGAAACAAATTTATTTTCCGTTTTTACCTTATAAATCAAGCTTGATCTACCTTGTATCATTCCCTGATTCACCAATTTCTTAAATGGCTCTTGGTGGCTAATATAACCTCTATCGCATAAGAAGTTATTCCAGAAACGAGAATACAATAAGTGACCTACAGCATGCTCAGTACCACCAATGTACAAATCAACTTCTCTCCAATAATCTGCTGCTTCTTTGCTAACAAACTCGTTTTCGTTTTTAGCATCCATATAGCGCAAGAAATACCAGCTAGAACCTGCCCAACCCGGCATAGTAGTTAACTCATATGGATATTTTCCTTCGTATTTCCAGTCAGTAGCACGGCCTAAAGGAGGTTCACCATCTTCAGTAGGGCGATATTCGTCTATTTTTGGTAATTCGTGAGGCAATTCACTTTCTTCTAACAAATAAGGAATATCATTTTTGAAATAAACTGGTACAGGCTCACCCCAGTAACGCTGTCTGCTAAATACTGAGTCGCGCATTTTATAATTTACTTTGCGTTTTCCGACACCTAGTTCTTCTGCTTTTTTAATAGCTGCCCAAGTAGCTTCACCAGTTCCTTCACCATAGATTTTCTCACCATATAATCCATTAAGAAAATCAGAATTGATCAACTTACCATCTTTTTTCTCTGTTGGATCTTCCATAGTGTCAGTTCCTTCGATTACCATTCTAATTGGTAAACCAAAGTGCTGTGCGAAACGATAATCGCGATCATCAGAAGAAGGTACAGCCATTACAACACCAGTTCCGTAACCTGCTAACACATAGTCGGCAATCCATAATTGTACTTTCTCACCAGAAATCGGATTCACAACATAAGAACCAGTAAATACACCAGAAACTGTTTTTACATCGCTCATTCTATCTCTTTCAGAGCGATTCTTAGCTGTATTTACATATTCCTCAACGGCTTCTTTTTGCTCAGGAGTAGTTAATTCTTCGATTAACTCATGCTCTGGGGCAAGTACCACATACGTAACACCAAAAATGGTATCTGGTCGGGTAGTAAAAGCAGTTAACTTAATATCTTTATCTGCAACTGGGAAATCCAACTCACAACCAAAAGATTTACCGATCCAGTTACGTTGCATTTCTTTTAAAGAGTCAGACCAATCGATGGTTTCTAAATTCTCCAACAAACGATCTGCATAAGCAGTGGTTCTCATCATCCACTGTTTCATTTTTTTACGCTCAACTGGGTGGCCACCTCTTTCAGAGTAACCGTCTTTAATCTCATCGTTAGCAAGTACAGTTCCTAGTGCTGGGCACCAGTTAACTACTGCATCTGCTGGGTAAGTTAAGCGATAATTCAATAATACTTTCTCCTGTTCTTCGGCAGTTAAAGCACTCCAATCGTCTGCTGTAAATAAAGGCGTATTTTCATCGCAAGCAGCATTAATCTCAGTATTACCAGACTGCTCAAATGCCACTTTAAGTTCTAGAATAGGCTTAGCAGATTTGGTTTTATTATCGAACCAAGAGTTAAATAACTGCATAAAAATCCACTGAGTCCATTTGTAAAAGTCTGGCATAGAAGTATTTACTTCTCTAGACCAGTCAAACGAAAAGCCGATTTTTGCAAGCTGACTTTTAAAAGTAGCTATGTTATTTTTTGTAGTAATTGCTGGGTGTTGACCAGTTTCAATTGCATATTGCTCGGCTGGTAATCCGAAAGCATCGAATCCCATTGGGTGCAATACATTAAAACCTTTTAATTTTTTATAGCGGCTAAAAATATCTGATGCAATATAACCTAAAGGGTGTCCCACATGTAGTCCTGCTCCAGATGGATAAGGAAACATATCCAGTACATAATACTTAGGTTTAGAAGTGTCGTTTTCAACCTTGTATATATCATTCTTGCGCCAGTAATCCTGCCATTTAGATTCTGTCTGCTGGTGATTATATTCTGCCATCAGTCATTATTTATATTCTGGTAAATTTTTAAAGCTGCAAAGTTAGAGGTTTTTTACGAAAAGCAGTGTTTGAGTCGATTTGCTTTTATGCTTCAATTATAATTATTTCATGATTTTTTAAATTTTGTAAAATTTAAGCAGCTCATTCTGCACAACTTTTCATTGGTTAAAAGATGACTGCCTATTTTAGAAGAAGATTTTATTACATTTTAATTATTGATGGATAAGCATTCGTACACAAAATTTATTGGGAGTAAAGCCACGCAGGAGAATAAATTAGGTGAGAACACTCACTCAAAAGTGTTGCTGACTTTCCATGGTTTTGGGCAGAATGCATCTGTTTATAAAATGCTAGTAGAATTATATCCAGATATTATTATTTATAGTTTCGATCTGTTTGCTCATGGAGAAAGCAAATGGAATGCTGCTAAATACAATTATTCTCCTGAAGCTTTTAAGCAAGAGCTCCATCACCTATTTGAAAAGGAGCAAATAAGAAGTTTTGATGTAATTGCTTTTTCAATTGGTTGTCGCTTGGCTTTGGCGACCGCATCATTTTTCCCAGAAAAAGTAAATAACTTATGTCTAGTTGCACCAGATGGTATTTATGAAAACTTTTGGTTTCATTTTGCTACAAAAAATTATTTGGGCAACTTTTTATTTCGTCAGTTTACCAAGCACGAAAAATGGCTCTATTCAACTACTAAAATATTTAACAAGTATCATATTGTAGATGAGAAATTATTGAAAGTAGCTGAAAAAGTAGTGCATTATTATTCTCTTAAAAAGGTGTATACAACTTGGATGTTATACAGAAATTTCGTCTTTGATACTCGTAAAGTTTTCAATGATTTTTTTGAGGCTGAGAAGCAAGTTTGGCTAGTTACAAGTAAAAATGATGAAGTGATTCTAGAAAAAAAGCTCAATCTTAAACTAGAGAAATTGGGTCTTTTGTCTAAAATAAAGACTGTAAGCTTTGCTGTGTATCATCAGAGATTATTAAGGCATAGTTTAAATTCTAGTGAATTAGCCCGTTTTTTTACTTAAAATGGCTGTTTGGAGAAAATAACACAGTGAAAATCTAATTTATTTATAGGTTATTGGTGCAAATGCAATAGTATTTATCTAAATTTGCAGCCCAATTGAGGAAATTCCATTGCGACCCTTTCCTCCTATTATTAATTAATGGACGTGTTCCATACTAAATTAAATTTTAAAAATGGCAGTAAGAATCAGATTGTCGCGTCATGGACGCAAGAAAAAGCCAATCTACTATGTAGTAGTAGCAGACTCAAGAACACCACGTGATGGTAGATTTGTTGAGAAATTAGGAGTTTTTAATCCAAATGTACACCCTGCAGCATTCGATGTAGACTTAGAAAGAGCTTTCTATTGGGTAATGACAGGTGCTCAGCCTTCAGACGCTGTACGTACAATGCTTTCTCGTGAAGGAGTATTACTTAGAAAACACTTACAAATTGGTGTTAACAAAGGTGCTCTTACTCAAGAAGAAGCTGACAAGCGTTACCAAGATTGGAGAAGCGAGAAAATTGCTAAATATGAGAAAATTGCAGCTGAAAAAGCACAAGCTAAAGCAGATGAGCAAGCTCGTATCGAAGCAGAAATTCTTAAATTAAGAGAAGCTGAAAAAGCAGAGGCTGAAGCGAAAGAAGAAGCTAAAGCAGCAGCAGAAGCTGAGGCAAAAGCAGCTGAGGAGGCAACTGAAGAAACTCCTGCTGAAACTGAAGAAGAAGCTCCAGCAGCTGAAGCTACAGAAGAGGCATCAGAAGAAGAGAAAAAAGAAGAATAGAATTCTTTTAATCGATATGCGAAAGCCGTTTCTATCTAGAAACGGCTTTTTTATTTATTCACTTTTTAAAGATTTTACAGGGTTCACTATAGCTGCTTTTATCGATTGATAGCTAACAGTGATAATGGCAATACCAAAAGCAGAAGTACCAGCCAGTATAAATGGAAGTATTCCCATGTCGGTTTTGTAGGCAAATGAAGAAAGCCACCAATCCATTACATAGTAAGTAAAAGGAATTGCCAACACAAATGCTATTAGAACCAGTTTGGTAAATTTTGCTGTGAGCATAAGTATAATGCCAGAAATGGAAGCACCAAGCACTTTTCTTACTCCAATTTCTTTGGTTTTTAAACTGGCAGTATAGGCAGCCAATCCGAATAATCCAACGCAGGCAATTATGATTGCTAAGGAAGCAAATACCATAAATACTTCGCCAAACCTCTTATCTGAAATATATTGTGCTTTTAGGTCTTCTTCGAAAAAGGTGTGTTTAAAAGGCATTTCATTTTCAAATTCTTTCCAAAGGCTTTCAATCTGCGAAAGAGAGTTTTGTAATTGAGCTCCATTAATTCGTACTGCCAGAAAACCAAAATTGGTAGGGCCAGAAGGGGCGAGAATTGCTAGAGGAGAAATACTTTCTCTTAAAGACTGGAAGTGAAAATCTTTGGCGATACCAACAATGGTATAAGTTACATTATTTGCCGCATTGTTATTTTTGCTTGTAATTTTAGTACCGATAGGGTCTGTTATATCTAAAGCAATTAGAGCAGCTTCATTTAAAATAATAGATGCAGAATCATTATAAGCTTTATCAAATCCTCTACCTTCAATAATTTCTAAGCCCATTGTGTTTTGAAAGTCTTCATCCATTACCATGGTTTTAGTAATTAAAGCTTCCGACTTATTCTCAGGGATAAAAGAACTACCAAAAAAGAAAGGTTGGCCCGGCATTGCACTACTATAAGCTATATCACTTACTCCTTCAATTTTATTTACCTCATTTTTAAATGTTTCTATCTTATTGCCCAAATTTCCAATTCCTTCTATTACTACTATATTTTCTTTTTTGTAACCCAAGTCTGTAGATTGGATATAATTCATTTGCTTATAAACTATCAGTGTACCAGTGATTAAAATGATAGATATAAAGAATTGAAATACAACTAATCCATTTCTCAGTAAAGCACCTTTACCTCCGGTTTTAAGTTGTCCCTTCATAACAGCAATCGGGTTAAAAGAGGAAATAAAGAAAGCTGGATAAATACCAGCCATTAAGCCAACTAAAATGCTAAAAGCAATTAAACCAGCAATAATATTAAGGTTAGAGAAATCTATGCTAATCGACTTACCTGCTAGATTATTGAAATAAGGCAGTGTGAAAGAGATAATAACTAAGGCAATAAGAAGGCTTACCAAAGAGATTACTATTGACTCAGTAAGAAACTGAGCTATTAATTGCTTTTTTAATGAACCAAGCGCTTTTCTCACTCCAACTTCTTTAGCTCTTTCAGCAGAACGGGCAGTAGCCAAGTTCATAAAGTTGATACAGGCTAGAAATAGAATAAATATAGAGATAGAGATGAAAATGTAAACTTGTGTAATGTTACCATTTACTTTCATCTCTGCTTCTAAGTTTGAATTCAGATGAATGTCACCTAGATTTTGCAAAAAGTATTGATAACCATTTCCTTTATCTTGGTATTCTTTGTAGCTAATGCCTAAACTTTGTTCTATTTGAGGAGCTGCATATTTTAAAACCATATCTGGAAACTTAGCTTCCAGTTGCTTTGGGTTAGTATTTTCTTTTAGCTTAAGATAAGTATAAGCTGAAAAACCAGTGAAATTTAGTGAGTTAAAAAATGGGAAAGTTCCTAGTGCAGCTATCATATCGAAATCGAAATGAGAGTTTTCTGGAATGTTTTCACAAACAGCACTTACTTTAAAATCGTTTTGGTTACTGGTAATAATTTTACCTATTGGATCGGCATCTCCAAAATATTTTTTGGCTGTTTCTTCTGTAATAACAATGCCGTTATTTCCATTTAAAGCTGTGTTTTTATCTCCTTTTATAATAGCCACCGTAAACACATCAAAGAAATTGGAATCTGCAAGCATAAATTGCTTTTCTTCGAAAAGGTGTATTTCTCCTTTTTCGTCTTCATATCTAAATAATGTAGCATTTTGATTCGCAAATAAACGAACAGCTTGTTCAACTTCTGGGTAGTCGTCTTCTATAACTTTAGCAAAAGAATGAGGGATGATTGCATAAAAAGTAGTGTGGGTAGAGTATAGTCTTTTGAGTGCTACCCTATAGATGTTTTTTGAGTCCTTATGAAACTTGTCGTATGATAATTCGTCTTGAACATGAGCGAGTATTAAGAAACAACAGCTTATACCAATTGCAAGACCTACAA
The DNA here is from genome assembly GCA_002729595.1 of Thalassovita sp. Taxonomy (GTDB): domain Bacteria; phylum Bacteroidota; class Bacteroidia; order Cytophagales; family Flammeovirgaceae; genus Chondrinema. Next base: position 23,854 of record PBYL01000053.1, read on the forward strand.
TATTAATCGAAGAATAAATCTTATTTTTTGTGAGATTGCGAAATGCAATGGTGATGTAATTTTTAAGCATAATTATTAATAGGTAATTAACTCGAAAAATTAGGATAGTTAATTATAACAAGACATTGATTTAATGCGTTACTTAACTATAGGGTGTAAGTTTTAGATGCGAAAACAAGATTTTTATCGTCATTGAGAGCGTGAATAAGCACTTTTGTCGAAAAATTATCTGTTTATTCAAAAAAAAAATTGCTTCGCATTTGTATTTCTTCGTTATTTGCTATTAATATACTAACATCCTCATTAAATCTCGCTTAATATTATACTGTAACTATCAAATAGAGTTTAATGTAATAAATATTCGTGTTAAACGGTATTTACCTTAACCTTTGAATTATTACCTAAAAGAAATGCTGGCAACCTTATAGAGGTGTCAAGACTACATAATCAACATATAATTTATGTAAGAAACTTTTACGTAATCAAGTCAGTTCTAATTATGAAACATACAGAAAAGCTTAATCAGGCGGGGAATCCTAATCATAAGTTAATAAATCAAATTAAGAGTGAGTTAGCTGCGTTGGAAATGCATATAATGCTGGAAAAGCAAAAAAGTGTTTTGAACAAAAAAGTGATTAATGAGTCTGACTCATAAATATAGTAAACTCAATAAATAATATCTTAATAAATCAGAAAGAAATTTCAAAAAAAATGAACAATTCTTTAATAATAGTGTTTTGATTAATTGCAGCTATTAATTTGACCATTTGATTAAAGGTTTGTTTCTCAATAACAATCGGTAATTTAAACTTAAACATTAGTACGGATAATGCGACAGCTCAAGATCACACAAACTATCACCAATAGAGAAAGCCAGTCTTTGGAAAGGTATTTCAACGAAATTAGTAAGGTTGAACTACTTACACCCGAAGAAGAAGTTGACTTGGCTAAAAGAATCAAGAAGGGTGATGAGTTAGCCCTTGAAAAACTAACAAAAGCTAATTTAAGATTCGTGGTTTCTGTTGCCAAACAATACCAGAATCGTAACCTATCATTAAATGACCTTATTAATGAAGGTAACTTAGGTCTCGTTAAAGCAGCTCAAAAATTTGACGAAACCAGAGGTTTTAAATTCATTTCTTATGCAGTATGGTGGATCAGACAGTCGATCATGCAAGCATTAGCAGAACAGTCAAGAATCGTAAGATTGCCATTAAACAGGACTGGTGCTCTAAGTAAAATCAATAAAACTTTTGCAGAACTAGAGCAGAAGTATGAAAGAGAGCCAACAGCTGAGGAACTTGCAGAAATTCTTGAGATGGATTCTGACGACATCACAAATACTTTAAGTTTGAGCGCAAAACAACTTTCTATGGATGCACCATTCCAAGAAGGAGAAAGCAACTCATTACTTGACGTACTTGAAAACAAAAACATTCAAAATACCGACAGAGACCTTTCTTACACAAGCTCACTAGAAATTGAAACAGAAAGAGCGTTATCGACTCTTACAAGCAGAGAGCAACAAGTAATTAGAATGTCATTCGGTATTGGTGGCGAACACCCAATGTCTCTAGAACAAATTGGTGAGAAGTTAAATCTTACAAGAGAAAGAGTAAGACAAATTAAAGAAAAAGCTATTAAGAAGCTTAGATCAAGAGAAAAAAGCAAGTTACTTGCTGAGTACCTTGGATAATCTTATTTTAGAAGCCCTCAACAGAGGGCTTTTTTTTTGATTTTTCATTCATTCCAATTTTTTATTTATCTTCCCTATAAATATTAGCAAGAAGATCAATTGAAAATGGAACTACCTTCATATCTAAAGAGAAGCTTTTTCTCTTTCCAGCTTATACAGATATTCATTCTGTTTTATCCCACAATAAATATTTTTGCCCAGTCGCAAACAGATCAATGGTTAATTAGTAAATACTACTCTGAGGCTGTACTCAATGAAATACTGATTCCTATTGATGAATGGCAGCCATTTCCCAAAGATGCTTCAGTTTACAAAGAAGCATTAACTGAGGAAGCTTACAATTCACTTATCAAAAAAGGAGAAGCAGCATTAGAATTTGGTTGGCCATCTCTAACAGCAAGTCAATTATTAGAATTTCATAAAACAGGAAATAGAAGAAACTACGAGAAAAAGTATTTTGATAGGAGATATAACCTTCGAGACTTGGTTTTAGCAGAATTACTAGAAGCAAAAGGTAGGTTTACCGAAGAGATTATTAATGGTATCTGGTTAATATGCGATGAGTCTTATTGGGGACTTCCTGCTCATTTGTATTTGCAAAAGGGTAATGCTGAACTGCCAAATGTTTTGGAACCAACTGTAGATTTATTTGCTGCTCAAACAGCTAACTTACTTGCTTGGACAGACTACTTGCTTGGAGAAAAGTTAGATGTGGTTTCTCCTCGAATTAGAGAGCGGATAAAGATTGAAACTGAAAGAAGAATTTTAGAACCTGCGCTAAGTAGAGATGACTTTTGGTGGATGGGCTTTACTGAAAGCCAACATCAGGTAAATAACTGGAATCCTTGGATTGCATCGAATTGGTTGGCAGCGGTATTACTATTAGAAGATAATAAAGAAGAGAGAGCGGCTGCCGTATTCAAGATTATGAAAGCACTGGATAACTTTTTGAATCCGTATCCAAGAGATGGAGGTTGTGACGAAGGTCCATCTTATTGGGGAAGAGCAGGAGCATCTCTTTTTGATTGTCTTGAATTACTCAATAGTGCAACTGATGGAAAGATTAATATCTATGATCAAGAAATTATCAAAAACATCGGTACATACATTTATAAAGCATATATAGGAGATCATTATTTTATCAATTTCGCTGATGCATCTGCTAGAATCATCCCTAGTAGTGATTTAATATATCGTTATGGGAAAAGAATAAACGATGTGCAAATGCAGCAATTTGGGGTTTATATGGCTCAAAAGGAGCCTGAATTTCAGGCTGATGTTAGTTTGGATAGAGCGCTATTTTCATTATTAAATTATAAAACACTTTATGAAAGTGAAGCAAAATTTAATTTCCCAAAAGATGTATGGTTGCCAGAGTCTGAAGTAATGGCAGCCCGCTCAAACTCAAACAATACTGGATTTTATATCGCTTCAAAAGGTGGGCATAATAATGAAAGCCACAATCATAATGATGTAGGCAATTTTATAATATACTACAATGCTAAACCTGTATTAGTAGATGCCGGAGTTGGAACTTATACTGCAAAAACCTTTAGTAACCAGCGCTATACGATTTGGAATATGCAATCGGCTTATCATAATTTACCCACTGTAAATGGAATAATGGAGAGAGAAGGTAGAAATTTTGAAGCAGAAAGTGTAAACTATCGACATAATTCCAGAATGGCTAAGTTCAGCTTGGAGCTTGCAAAATCATATCCTCAAGATGCTCAAATAAAAAGTTGGAAAAGAACACTTCAGTTAAATAGAGGTAAAAATGTAACACTTACAGAAAGGTTCACCTTGAATAAAGTAACTGATACAACATTCTTATCACTCATTACACCCTGTGAGGTGAGACTTACTGAGCCTGGAGAAATTAGATTAATCTACAATGATTTTGGAAGCAAGTTTTCAGTATACATCAATTATAATCCAGAATTGTTTATAGTAGAAAAAGAAGCTATCAATTTGGAAGGAGAAGAAAATGGCAGGTTAGCAAATGCTTGGGGAAATGGGCTTAACAGAATTAAACTGATCGATAAATTAAAACAACCAACAGGGAATTGGAAGTTTCTAATATCTAGTTATTAGCAAAAGATATTGTTCGGTTTTTGAATATATTCTATGCTATTGAACTGTTGATAAAGCATGAGGTTTTTGTTTTTTATTCTATTTTTTCTATCATCATTTTTTATAGTTGAAGAAGATTACTATAAAATTTTTGGTGATGATTACGATGATGCATTAGCTTATGTAGAAAAAAATAAGGCTAGCTTTTTTAATGTTTTTGAGCAAGATTCAACTTCTACAAAAGTGGCTATTGCCATTGTTTTTCCTGAGTTAATCCGATATTCTATGGTTCGAGATTTTTTTGAAACCACGATGTTGGAAGTACTATATACACAATATGGCTCAAGCGCAGTAGATTTTTCAATAGGCTCATTTCAAATGAAACCATCTTTTATAGAAGCACTTGAAAATTATGCGCTGATAAATAATGATAGTGTTTATAAAGCAATTGGTTTTGAGAAAGCAATATCAGAAGAAGACAGAAGAAAAGAGCGTTTGAATCGCTTGCAAGACGAGCAATGGCAAATTCAATATTTAAAAACCTTTATCACCCTTTATTCTGAAAAAGAGCAACTTCATAAAGTTGATTTAATAGAAAATAGGGTGGTTTTTCTATCAAGAGCCTACAATCAAGGTTTAGAAGCATCAACTTATCAACTTAAAATAGATGAGTTTTTAAATAGCAATGCGTACTTTCCTCATGGTAAAAACTATTTGGGTAAGCAGTACAATTATGCGGCTATAGCACTCGACTTTTTTACAAAATATCAATTCTAATAAATTTACTGCTTGCTAATTGGTTGAAAATTAATGAATTAGTATGCTTTTTGAAAGTTGATTTCTACTTGTCAACTTTATTAGCACATTTATGAAAACAATTAACCCCTTAGCTGCAGCACTGCTAGTGATGTACACTATTTTGTCCTGTTCATGTAGTAAAAAAGAAGAAAAACTCCCCCCTTTAATCAATCCTCCTGTAAATAATTTGAATGTTGAATTTGCCAAATACACCATTTCAGCAGATGAAGGTGGAGTTATTAATTATCCATCTGGCTCGTCGGTAACCATTCCTGCTAATGCATTTAAAGATAGTTTGGGAAATGTAATTACTGGAGAAGTGACGGTATTATATAGAGAATTTCATGATGCAGCAGATATTTTACTATCTGGAATTCCAATGACAATAAAAGATTCGCTTGGTAAAGAAGATATATTTCAAACTGCTGGAATGCTTGAGATACGAGCAGAAAAAGATGGTAAAAATATCCTTTTACAAAATGGAAAATCTATTGATTTAAAAACAGCCTCATTTCAAGAAGATGATGGATATGGTTTTTACTATTTGGATGAAGAGAATAGAAATTGGGCTATGCAAGGCACTCCTGGTAGCGAAGTAAATGCCGAAAAAGTGAATCTGTTAAAAGATATTGATGAGAGAAGACCTGAGGAGTTTCCTTACGATCCCAATAAATATTTTGTATTCGAATACTTTAACTTTCTTGATATTTACCTGAATGATAATAGTCGAGAGATTCGTAAAAGGAGAGACGATCCAACTATTAAAAAGAAAGCACATGCATATGGTATGAGCACATACGGTTTAAATATTTATAGTCCGG
>PBYL01000054.1 GCA_002729595.1 Thalassovita sp.
ATGCCTTTAAATTAGATTAAACAGATTTTTAAGATTTTGTGGTCTAAAAAACACAGAAGGGCAATTCTGTAATAAATTAGATAGGTTAATAACTATAAAATAATATTAACCAAGATATAAATATTTATTCTGCATCTCGATTTATATTTGAACCATGAACTACAATATTGAGAACAATGAATATGGAAAACGGAGGAGAACCAGTGAAATCAATTTCAAAAACAAATTTTGACGATACAAGTATTGCTTTTGCTCATAAAAACAACTTGGCTTTAAGGAAAACCTTTTTCCTTTTTTCTATGATGAATAAACCAGCATTGGTTAAGCTAGGCACATCTTTAATTACATTTAGCTTAAATATTCATCTACCTGTAAAGAAACTCATCAAAAAAACACTCTTCAATCAATTTTGCGGTGGAGAAAATATAGAAGATTGTAACAATACCATGCGTAACTTATCAAATGCTGGTGTAGGTACAATTCTAGATTATGCAGTAGAAGGTGCCACTACAGAAAAAGGATTCGATACTACAGAAAAAGAAACCATTGAGAATATTCTTAATGCTAAAGATGCAAAAGAAATCCCTTTTTGTGTATTTAAGCCAACTGGACTTGGGCCGAACACGGTTCTAGAAAAGTTACATTTAAAAAGACCTCTTAATAGCGATGAGCAAGCTGCATATGATCGCATGTACAAAAGGTTTAAAAATATCTGCCAAACTGCATACGACAATAATGTGAGAATTTTTATCGATGCAGAAGAAACATGGTTTCAAGATCCTTTAGATGAGATTGTATATCAGATGATGAAAATGTACAATCAGGAAAGAGCCATTGTTTATAATACCTACCAATTGTATTGCAAAAACAAACTAGCCAAACTAAAAGAAGCTAATGAAAGAGCTTTGTCTAAAGGTTATAAACTTGGTGCAAAACTGGTAAGAGGTGCTTATATGGAAAAAGAGCGAGATAGAGCACAAAAGATGGGTTACGAAGATCCGATTCAACCAAATAAAGCAGCGACAGATGAAGATTTTAATAAAGCAATTTTATACTGCATGGAAAATGTTGGTCAGATTGCTTTTTGCTGTGGTACTCATAATGAGAAAAGCAGCTATTACTTAATTGACTTGATAGAGGAGTTTGGGCAAGACCCAACTAATAAAGATATTTTCTTTGCTCAGTTATTTGGGATGAGCGACCACATTTCTTTTAACTTAAGTAATGCAGGATTTAATGTGGCGAAATATGTTCCTTACGGACCTGTTGAGGCAGTACTCCCCTACTTATTTAGACGTGCAGAAGAAAACACCGCTATATCTGGACAAAGCAGTAGAGAATATAATTTATTAAAAAAGGAAATAGCAAGAAGAAAGGCCTAAGCAGCTAATTTTCACTGCTTTAAAAAAATTATTGATAAATAAATTCTTTAATGTGAACTATGGTCAATATAATCTAGTTTACAGAATAACTAATAAGTATATAACAATACTGTTAATTTTAAAAAAATATAGCCCATAAGCTTGACAAGTTGTAAAATACGCTTTAGTATTGTAAAAAAATTGAAAGAATGAATACACTTAACAATCCTATATCACTCCGTCCAGGCGCACACCACAGTTGTTGTATGTGCTTCTTCTATGTCGGGAGAGGTATGTCTTTTTTATATGGATTTTAGTGTAACTTAAAATATAAAAAAAACTTAACGAAAGCCTTTCCTGATGGAAAGGCTTTTTTTTTGCCATGAAAAAGTTTACAATGATTTATATGATGATGACTTGCTGTTGTTGTAATTTATCTCCATGAGGTGTCAAATTAGTTGTGCGTAATTTTAAATAATTGATTAAAGCCTTCTTAACACCTAAAGTTTCGAAGGCTTTTTTTTACCATCATAAACCATCTATTTGAAATGAATTCTGAATCAAATTTAACTATTAGTAAAGCTGCTCAAAAAGATATTGAAGAGTTAGGTCTAAAAATCAAAGAGTACGAAAAAGGTAACATTCCTGAAGATAAATTCAAGCTCTTTAGACTTACCAGAGGTGTTTATGGACAGAGACAGCCTGGCGTTCAGATGATCAGAATCAAAATACCTTATGGTAAGGTAACTACTAAGCAATTAGAGCAAATCGCTTTTGTTTCAGATAAATATACAAATGGTAATTTACACTTAACTACACGTCAGGACATCCAACTGCACTATGTAAAGGTAAATGACTCACCAGCATTGTGGGCAGATTTAGAGCAAGAAGATATTACATTAAGAGAAGCTTGTGGTAACACAGTAAGAAATATTACAGGTTCTGCTGCAGCAGGTATCGATCCTAACGAAGCTTTTGATGTTTCGCCTTATGCGCATAAATTATTTGAGTTTTTCTTAAGAAACCCTATTTGCCAAGAAATGGGTCGTAAGTTTAAAATCGCATTCTCTTCTAGTGACGATGATTCAGCATTTACTTACTTCCACGACCTTGGTGTAATTCCAAGAGTAAAAACAATTGATGGTGAAACGGTAAAAGGATTTAAAGTAGTAATTGCAGGTGGTTTAGGTGCACTTTCAATGGTAGCTCATACAGTTCACGAATTTTTACCAGAAGAAGAATTACTTCCATTTGCTGAAGCTTTAGTAAGAGTATTTGACAGACATGGAGAAAGAGCTAGTAGAAACAAAGCTCGTATGAAATTCTTAGCTAAGAAAATAGGAATTGATACACTTGTTCAACTAGTTAAAGAAGAAGCTAAAGCAGTAAAAGCACCAAGAGAAAAACTAGTAGTTGATGAGGCAGAAATTCCTGCATTACCTCAATACGAAATAAAAGAAGCAGTAGCTCCTATTAACCAAGAAGCTTACAATGAATGGTTGGCTACTAACGTGTTTGAGCAAAAGCAAAAAGGATTCTACGGAGTTTATTTAGTTTGCCCTCTTGGTAATATCTCTTCTGATACTTCAAGAAAGCTTGCTGATTTAGTAAGAAAATATGCTGCGGATGATATTAGAGTAACTGTTAACCAGAACCTTCTATTAAAATTCGTAAAGCAAGATGCATTAACCATCATCTTTAATGAATTATACAGCTTAGACTTACATTATAGTGGTTATAATTCAATTGCTGATATAACTGCTTGCCCTGGTACAGACACTTGTAACCTAGGTGTATCTAACAGTACTGCACTTTCTACTGAACTAGAAAAAGTTGTAAGAGAAGAGTTTCCTGAATTAGTAAGAGATACTACTATCACTATTAAAATTAGTGGATGTATGAACTCATGTGGTCAGCACATGGCAGCTAGTATAGGTTTCCACGGTAGCTCTATTAAAAATGGTGCTCACGTAATTCCAGCAATGCAAATTGTGTTAGGTGGTGGTGTAAATACTGAAGGTGTTGGTTATGTAGCAGAAAAAATCATTAAGCTTCCTACTAAAAGAATTCCTGAAGCATTGAGAATTGTTCTTAACAACTACTTCGAAAACAGCGAAGAAGGTGAATATTTCAATGAATATGTAAGAAGACAAGGCAGAAGATATTTCTATGATGAATTAAAAACTCTTGCTGATCTAAATACATTACAAGACGAAGAGTACAGCGATTGGGGAAGTGTTGAGAACTTCGAATTAGCTGTTGGTGTAGGTGAGTGTGCTGGTGTTATCTTCGATATGATCGGCTCAATTATTCAAGAAGGTGAAGAAAAGATATCTCTTGCTAACGAGAGCTTTACTCAAGGACAATATGCAGATGCAATTTATCACAACTACAATGTATTGGTAATTTCTGCTAAAGCATTGCTTTTAAGTGACGATTACAAGTGCAATACACAAATAAGCATTATGCAAGACTTTGATACGCATTATGTAAGCACTGGTAAAGTTAGCCTTCCTGTAGAAGGAAGTTTTGAAGACTTTGTACTTCAATTAAAGCAAAATGAACCAACTAAAGAATTTGCTGAAAAGTATCTATCACTTGGTAAAGACTTCTTTAACACGATTAAAGCTTATAGAGCAAATCAGTTAGCTGGAGAAAAACAAGTTATTGGATCTTACTATAAAGCATAATCTAAAATTATTAATTTCTCGATGAATATAAATGCTAAATTAAGTCTTGTTGGTGCTGGTCCTGGTGATCCGGAGCTATTTACAGTAAAGGGAATAAACACGCTAAAAAAAGCCGATGTTGTTCTTTACGATGCTTTGGTGAGCCCAGAATTACTGGATTATGCACCAGAAAAAGCACTAAAAATTTTTGTTGGTAAAAGGGCCGGAAAGCATCATAATTCACAAGATGAGATTAATGAACTAATTATTCAATATGCTTTTTCTCATGGACATGTGGTAAGACTGAAAGGTGGTGATCCATTTATTTTCGGTCGTGGTCACGAAGAAAAAACATATGTTGAGCGCTATGGAATTCCTTGTGATATTGTACCAGGAATTTCTAGTGCTACATCACTTGCTACATTGCAGCAAATACCTTTAACAAAAAGACATATTACGCAAAGCTTTTGGGTAACTACTGCTACTAATAGCGCAGGACAGCTTACACGTGATATTCATTACGCTTTAGAAAGCTCTGCTACATTGGTAATACTAATGGGCATGGGTAAACTAAACGAAATTACTAGAATTTTTGAAAGTTTTGACAAAGCAAATATGCCAATTGCAATAATAAACAATGGTTCTTTAGAATCTGAAAAAGTAGCTGTAGGTACTATTAAGAATATTTGTGAAGTGGTTAAAGAAAAAGGACTTGGTACTCCTGCTACAATTATAATAGGAGAAGTTGTAAAACTCCATCCAGATTTTTTAGAAGAAATCAAAATAACATTAAAACATACAGCCTGAAAGGTTAAACAATATTCAAAAATCAATCAGTTAAAAAGCTTTATTAATAAATAGATGAAAACAATTAGCTCAGAAATCAACATTGAAGAACTGAATGCATCCTATGCTAATTTGTCGCCATTAGAAAGACTAGCTAAGTTTTACAAAGAATTTGGAGACAAGAATATATTAGTAAGCTCATCATTTGGAACTACCTCTGCTTATTTGCTAGATTTAATTAGCAAAACCAACAGAAAGCAAGAAATCCATCTTATTAATACTGGTTATCTTTTTAAAGAAACGTTGGATTACGCAGAGGATTTATCTTTAAAACTAGGCTTAAACATTAAAACTATTAAGCCAGATTTTCATCATCACCAATATACTGCTCAAAACAGAACTTGGGAAAAAGACCCAAATCTATGCTGCAGCGTAAACAAAGTTTTACCTTTCGAAGAAATTAAAAAAGGAAAAGATTTCTGGATTTCAGGTTTAATAGGCAAACAAAGCCATAGCAGAAAAGATAAAGATATATTCGAAAGAAATGGTGATATAATTAAGTTTCACCCGATTATAGACATCGAACTTGAAGATGTAAAGACTTATCTTTCTAAAAACAATCTTCCTACAAATCCTTTATTTCACAAAGGATACGAGTCTGTTGGATGTTTCCACTGTACTGCTAAAGGTAAAGGAAGAAGCGGTAGATGGAAATCTTCTACAAAAACTGAATGTGGTCTTCACTTACCTAGCGAAAAAAACATGAAGGCATTTGCGGTTAGTTAATCACTTATGTGATTTTATTAACATGAATTAATATTTTATATAGCAAATAGCTATAAAGAGATTAAAAGAAGCAAAAGATAACTGCGTTTTCATAATGAAAATTCAAAGACTAAATAATAATGAAAACATTAGGTTCAGTTATCTTATTGACATTTACGTTTGCTTTTTTATCCTCTCATACCCCAGGTGATGATTATGACAATTTAAAAGTAAAGGTACTTACTGAAAAGCCAGAAGTATGTAATTATAAGGGGCTTTATTTACAAAAGGGTTTAGTAAAAGGTGCAGTAAGCAATGCCCAAGTAGAAGTGCTCGTATTTCTTCAACAGTATAATGGCCACTGGATGAAAAAGTACTATCACCGAAATGGTTCAGGAGAAATTGCGATGAATATGGGCGATTGTCGCTTTACTGGTAACTATCACGCTCTTGCATATTATATGACTAATAAGAACAGTGTTACTTATAAAGACATACAACATATGCATAACAAAAGAGGTGAAAGCCCTAAGTTTAGAGTCACTAAAAGATTAAAAGAAGACGATGGCAATGTGAAGATAATGGAAGGTGAAGTATTTACTCCGAATGGCGAAACAGTTGATCTTACTTTATTCTTAGAGAAAAAAGATGGCGGATGGAGAAAGAAGCATTTTACAGTATTTGGTTCTGGTATTGTAAAGCTTGATATAGAAGGTGGAGATTTAACAGGAAATTATCGATCTGCTCTCAACATCAAATTCTGATTTACTGATTGATTTAAAATAGATAAAGCAAAAAGAGGAAGTGATTATTAAATCACTTCCTCTTTTTTTATTTATAAGTTCTTCTATTATTATTTCTTAGCCGTTGTAATCGCTACGATTAATGCAATTACTAATGGTGGAACCATAAATACAAAGGCCATAAAACCAAGTAGAGTAACTCCTTCCATAATTGTTTATATTTTATAAGTGAAATCCTTACCCTCGAAAGAGTAAGGATTAATAATATTTTTAGTCTACTTCTTTAATTTCTCCACTTTCACCTTTCTCTAACTTAGCAAGTTCTTTTTCCATTTCTAAGTTAGATTCTGGAGTTTCAGAGAAAGGTACGTTCTGAGGAATAAAATCTTCTTTTGCACCTGGCTTACTGTAATCGTAAGGCCATCTGTAAACTTTAGGAATAGCTCCTGGCCAGTTGCCGTGACCTGGTAGTCTTGGAGTAGTCCACTCAAGAGTAGTTCCTCTCCAAGGGTTAGCGCTAGCAAGTTTACCTTTAAATATGCTATAGAAGAAATTAAATGCAAATATAAGCTGAGCTGTTAGTGTTACTATCGCTGCAATACTTATAAATGAATTTAGATCAGCAAATGTTGAGAACGCATCAAAGTTTGTGAAAGAGTAATATCTTCTTGGGAATCCAGCAATACCAATAAAGTGCATTGGGAAGAATACTAGATATACACCAACAAATGTCGCCCAGAAGTGTACGTAGCCTAACTTATCGTTCATCATTCTACCAAACATCTTAGGGAACCAGTGATAAGTACCCGCCATCATACCAAAGAATGAAGCACTACCCATTACAAGGTGGAAGTGAGCTACAACAAAATAAGTATCGTGTAATTGAATATCAATTGCTGCATTTCCTAATACAATACCAGTTACACCACCAGATATAAACAACGATACTAGACCGATTGAGAATAACATGGCTGGAGTAAATATGATATTACCTCTCCAAAGAGTAGTGATATAGTTAAATGCTTTTACTGCAGAAGGAATCGCAATAATTAAGGTTAAGAACATAAATACCGAACCAAGGAACGGATTTAAGCCCGAAACAAACATATGGTGCGCCCAAACTATAAATGAAAGGAATGCAATACCTAACATAGAACCGATCATCGCTCTGTAACCGAAAATTGGTTTTCTTGAGTTAGTAGCAACAATCTCAGAAGTAATACCTAATGCAGGTAATAATACGATATATACCTCAGGGTGACCTAAGAACCAGAAAAGGTGTTGGTATAAAATTGGGCTACCACCAACATTTGGTAATGCCTCACCACCTATATATATTTCTGAAAGGTAAAAACTTGTTCCAAAACTTCTATCAAATACTAATAGTAAAGCAGCTGATAATAGAACTGGGAAAGAAAGTAGTCCAAGTACAGCAGTTAAAAAGAATGCCCAGATAGTCAATGGCATCTTAGCGAATGACATACCATCTGTACGTAAGTTAATAACTGTAGCAATATAGTTAATGCCACCTAAAAGCTGAGAAACTATAAAGAACGTCATACTCACAAGCCACATCGTCATACCAGCTCCGGAACCAGACATTGCTTGTGGCAATGCACTCAGAGGTGGATAAACAACCCATCCCCCACTTGCAGGACCTGTTTCAAGGAATAACGAAATAAACATGATCACACTAGCTAAAAAGAAGAACCAGTATGACAACATATTCATAAAGCCTGATGCCATATCACGTGCACCAATCTGTAATGGAATTAAGAAGTTACTGAATGTACCACTCAAACCAGCAGTAAGTACAAAGAATACCATAATTGTACCGTGCATAGTAACAGCAGCAAGGTAAAATTCTGTATCCATTTTACCACTAGCATCTATCCAGTCTCCTAATATTGGTTTAAGGAAGCTTAAATCAGCATCAGGAAAACCAAGTTGTAATCTGAAAATTCCTGATAGTGAGCCGCCAATAAATGCCCAGATCAAACCTGTAATCAGGTATTGTCTAGCAATTGTTTTATGATCTAATGAAAAAACGTACTTAGTAAAAAAGTTTTCAGTATGATGATGATCGTCGTGGTGATCATGAGCATCTGTAGTACTATGTATATCGATATCTACAGTTGACATATACTATTGTTTATTCGTGAATATTCATTTATAGTTTTAATCTTCAGAGATAGCCAAATCAAGATTGTTAATTCCAATGCTCGACAAGTAATCTTTGTTTTTAGAAGCCCATGACTCCTGCTCTTTGTACCATTTGTCAAAATCAGCAGGTTCATCTACTACAATTACTTTTTTCATTGCAAAGTGGCTTCCTCCACAAACTTCAGTACAAGCTAACTCATAGTTAAAGTTCTTGTATCTTGGTTCACCTGTTTCGGGATCAACTTCTTGCCAAGCAGGATCTTGACTTAATAATTGTCTCATTTCAGCAGTAGATTTTGTTGGAGTAAACCAAAACTTAGTTGGCATACCTGGAACAGCATCCATTTTTAATCTGAAGTGAGGCATAAACACACTGTGAATTACATCTCTAGATCTAATATTTAATAATACTGGTTGACCTTTTGGCAAATGAATATCTCTTGCTATAAAATCATCAATACTGTTAGGGTCTCTAAAATCGATACCCATTGAGTTAGTACCATCTATTTTTTTATAGTCATGTCTACCTAGTACTTTATCAGAACCACCGTATCTAACTTCCCAGTTAAACTGCTTACCCATAATTTCTATGTTTACAGCTTCTTGAGGTGCAGGTGATGTGATATCGCTCCAAACAACATAACCAGAAATTACTAAGAGTGTCATAACTATCGCAGGGATAATTGTCCAAACGATTTCTAGTTTGTCGTTATGTGGATAGTAGTAAGCTGCTCTTGTTTCTTTATACTGATATTTAAATGGAAACCAGAAAAGAAGAACGTGAGTCGCAAAAAATGCAAAGCCAATAATCGCCATTGTTAGCCAAAACAGAAAATCAATTTCTGCTCCGTGCTCAGATGCAGCTTCTGGTAAAAAGTATTTTTGTGCTATGCCTGAGTACCAAAATAATG
>PBYL01000055.1 GCA_002729595.1 Thalassovita sp.
ATCGCGATAAAAAAGTAGTACTAGCTGGCGGTGGTGACTCAGCACTAGACTGGGCTATTTATTTATCTAATATTACAAGCGAACTTACTTTAATTCACAGAAGAAAAGCATTTAGAGGTGCATTAGACTCTGTAGAAAAAGTAATGAATTTGGCAGAAAGTGGTGGTATTAACCTTCTTACAGATTCAGAAGTAATAGGTTTAAGTGGTAATGGCTCATTAGATGGTGTTGTAGTGAAGCATAAAAGCGAAGGTGAGCAAACCATTAGCGCAGATCACTATGTGCCATTGTTTGGCCTTTCTCCTAAGCTAGGGCCAATATCAGATTGGAACCTAAATATTGATAAAAATGCGATTGAAGTAAATACGCTAGATTACAGCACCAACATTCCTGGTATATATGCAATTGGCGATATAAATACTTATGAGGGTAAACTTAAGCTGATTCTTTGTGGTTTCCACGAGGCTACTTTAATGGTACAATCGGCTTATAAATATATTAACCCAGGTAAAAACCTTACGCTAAAGTATACTACAGTTAATGGAGTAGCAGGTTTTTAAGACTTCGATCTAAAACAAATAAAAAAGATTCAATTCTTGATAAAATGGTGTACGATTTCGTACGCCATTTTTTTATTCCGAACAGTTAATTATCACTATTTTCTTAGTGTTTTGTTTGTAAGTTACTGATAATCAGATTGATATTTCGTTTGGCATCTGCTTGGATAAATGACTTTTAAAAATTATTTAATATTTTAAAAATCATGAAAAAGTCAATTCTAATTCCAGTAATTTTAAGTTTAGTATTTTTTGCAGTTAATCTTTATGCTCAAGACAGCGCTAAGATAGTAAGTGAAACAGAAGATTTAGTAGTAGTGAGTAAAGAGGTAGTTTTACCTGTAATAAAGGAAAAAGCAACTGTTAAGCAAGAAGCGGAGAAAGTGGTTGAGTTTACTCTAGAAGATTTCGAAATAGAAAGTCCGTACAAAGTAATTGTATATGATGTAAAAGGTAATGAAGTGTTTACACTTAGCAGTACTAAAGATATTGAGATTGAGAAACTTCCTGCTAATGCAAAACTCTTAATGCGCGACGGAAAGACTACGTACTACATTTACGATAAATAAGTGATTATGCTTGCTAAAATTAAAACTGAGAAATTGGAATAGTATAATGACTTATAAAAATATGAGTCCAATGTAAATTAAGCAGCCTTTGGCTGCTTTTCCTTTTTCTTAATAATTAGAAGCAAGCCGGTAAATGTCATAAGTGCATTTATCAACACAAGTTCATAACCGAATGAGTATCCATTGAAAAGCTCCTCAGAGAAGAAATCTAGCAAATAAGAGATTATTAGAGCAATAGCAGAAACTATAGGTACGAGTTGGTCTTTTAAATTCCACTTGGTAAAAATGCCAAAAATAAACAAACCTAATAGTGGCCCATATGTATAACCTGCAACAGTAAATATGGACTCAACAATTTTTTCATTGTTTATAGCTCTTAAAAACATTACCAAAGCAAAAAGAAGGAATCCGAAAAACAAGTGTACCTGAATACGTTTCATTCTTTTTCTAGCTTCACCAGTTCTAGTTTTTGTAAAGTCCAGAAAATCAATACAATAAGAAGTAGTAAGAGAGATAATTGCCGAGTCTGTACTAGAAATTACAGCAGCAATTAAACCTAACAAAAAGAAAATGGCAGTAGCTTGCCCTAATTCGTTGGTAGCGACATAAGTCAATAAATCTATGCCTGTAAAAGAAATTTGTTGCGTATCTGAATAAATAAAGAGCATGGCGCCCATTGCTAGTAAAGTAATATTTACAGCTACCAGAATAAGCACAAACCAAAGCATATTTTTTTGAGCATCGCCAATACTTTTACAGCTCAGGTTTTTTTGCATCATATCTTGGTCGAGACCATTTAGCACTATGGCTATAAAAGCGCCACTAAAAAACTGCCTGAAAAAATGATTTTTGCTGCCAGTTTCCCATACAAAGGCTTCTGCATAAGAACTGTTTTGTATCATAATCATCGCATCATTAAATCCATCTGAGATTTTAAAAACCAGCATATAAAACACCGATAGAATGGAAAAAATGATTACGCAGGTATTAAAAACATCTGTCCAGATAATGCCTTTTATACCAGTTCTAAAAGAATATAACCAAACGAAAGTAACTCCGAAAAACAGTGTAGCTCCAAAGCTTACTCCCATATTACTAAAATAGAGTTCGTGTATGATGCTTACAACTATAAAAACTCTGAAAGATGTACGTAAAAGTCTGGAAATGAGGAAGAAAAAAGAACCGGTTTTATGCGACCAAAATCCAAATCTTGTTTCAAAAAATGAGTAAATTGAGATAAGATTATACTGGTAATAGATGGGTAATAAGACGGTTGCAATAAAAGTGTAGCCTAGTAGATATCCGAAAACTAACTGAATATTACTAAATCCGTTTTCGCCTACATCTCCCGGTATAGAGAGAAATAGTACACCAGACATTGCTACGCCTACCATTCCAAAAGCTACTGCAAACCAGGGGGCTTTTTTCTGAGCATTAAAAAAATCTAATGTCGTGGCTCCTCTGGTAGAAAAGTAGACAATTAGAAAAATGATCAAAGAAAAAATTAATAAAGCAACATAAATAGTATTTGGCTCCATTGCGATTTCAAAACTGTAGTGTACAGTTGTTTACCATTTTCTGCTAAAAAGTATCAACTGATACTTTAAAATAAATTTGTTTTTTATGTGGTAATGATAAACAAAATATTTTGCTTTTTAAGACTGAGCAAAATTATAAATGTTCAGACAGTAACAAAATATCATTTTTTTAAATCCTTAAACTTCAAATTTTCGTAAAGTGGAGAGATATTACTTAAAAAAGATTTTCCAATAAATAATAATAATATCACAATGATAAGTCTAAAAAAGCTGTTCAAAAATGTTTCATTAGCTGTTGTGCTAGTTGCCGGTAGTTTGTTCACAGCAAATGCTCAGGAAAGTAATATTCCTCCAATATTTACTGCCATACAAAGAAATAATGTACAACAAGTAGAAAGTATGCTAGATTCTGGTACCGATCCCGGATCGAGCGATATGCTTAGAAATACTGCTTTGCACCAAGCAGCATTTTACGGTTACGAAAAAATTATCGAGCTGTTAGTAGCTAAAGGTGCCGATATAAATGCGGTGAATGAGGCAGGTCAAACGCCACTTTACAGTGCCATTCATGCAGACCATGTACAAGCAGTAGAAGCGCTCTTAAATCATGGTGCGAGTCTTTCTACTAAATATACAGATAACCGTTACACCGCTTTGCATTTAGCTGCACTAGATGGTAAGTATGAAGTTGCAGAAGCTTTACTTAAAAAAGGCGCAAATACTAAAGCTAAAGATGCAAATGGAAAAAAACCTATTGATTATGCGAAAGCAACAAAAGATAAAACTTTTGTAAAGTTATTTAAAGATAAGCGCTGGAAATAAATCTCTAATACTATCAAAATATTAGGTTAAAGCTTCTCCGATTGGAGAGGCTTTTTTTTCTTTCCTACCAGCCAAACTCCTGTAAAAATCATCAAAGAGAATAATATTTTTTCGAGCGATAATACCTCATTAAAGAAGGCAATAGCAATAAATGTAGAAACTACTGGCTGAAAATAGATATAGAAACCTACCAGACTTGGATTGGCTTTACTCAAAGCAATGGTATTTAAAAGATATACCAGAAATGTAGCGCCAAGAATTACATAAATGAGAGATAACCACACGAACGAAGGTAACTCGGGCCAATTTATTTGATAGACTATTTCATTATAACCAAAGGGAATTACCATTGGGCAACCTAAAAGAAAAACCCATTTAATAACAGTTATCGGATGGTATTCCATCATAAATTTTTTGACCAATACCAGATAAGTTGCAAAGACAATAGCATTGAGTACGATAATAAAATCGCCCAAAGCATTTTCGCCACTAAAATTGAAGTTTTGACCACCAACCAAGAAGAATGCACCGAATATTCCTAGCGCAATTCCCATTAGTTTAAATCTGCTAAGATGCTCACCAGTAAAAAAAAATGAAATCAGAAGCACCATTACAGGAGTTAATGTCATTATTACAGAAGCGTTAATAGGGCTGGTAAGTGAAAGGCCTTTCAGAAATAACATTTGGGTACCTGCGGTTCCAAACACAGAACATAAAAGCAGCGATAGTATGGCTTTTCGGGGAATAGCTTGGCTTTTGATAAACAAACCTGAAAGCCAGAAAAATATCGTAGAAAATACTACTCTCAGTACTACGAGTGCAGAGGGAGTGATAAATTCTGGTGTAGCAAGTTTGGCGATATTATAATTTGCGCCATATAAAAAAGCTACACTAAAAAGTGCTAGATGTATTGTTATTGATGATTTGTTTGCCTTCTCCAAAAAATTAATAGCTAATGTTTATGCAAAGAAAATCTAAATGAATTAAACAAAATTGTAAAGCTTATTTTTTTAGATGAACAAGCTGAATATCAAGCTTGATCAAGTTTTTTCTTAAATTAGCATCACTATATTGGTTCCTTCCCTAAAACCTGAATTTACAGGCCTTACTAAAAGAGTAATAATTGCAATGATGCTTATATTGAAAAGAATGGGAGTATTGGCAGTATTAATTAACACATTGATCAATTTCGGATTTGCGCAAAATGAGAATTGGACTGTCAAAGAAAGCGGTGTTTCTAAAGAGTTGGCTGATATGCGAACAGCTACTATCGAAAACGTGTCTTACGATTTATTCTTCAACATTCCCGAAACTAAAACCGATTCTATAGCTGGTAGACTGCAGCTTACATTTTCATTTAAAGACGAAGTAACTCCTCTAGTACTTGATTTTAATGAAGATAAAAAAAATGTAAATACAGTAGCTGTTTTTGGAAAAGCTGTTGACTGGACTTTTGAAAAGGAGCATATTGTAATTCCTGCTTCGGTTTTAAAGAAAGGTGAAAACGTGGTGCAAATCAGCTTTACTGCTGGTAACAGTGCTTTAAACAGGAACGACGAATATATGTATACCCTGTTTGTGCCTGATAGAGCATCTACTGCATTTCCCTGTTTCGATCAGCCAGATATTAAGGGGAAATACAAGCTTTCACTAAAAATTCCGGAATCGTGGGTGGCTGTTTCTAATGGCAGAATGCTCGAAAAAAGGTTTTGGGATGGCAAACACCTTTATGTTTTTAATGAAACCAAGCCAATTAGTTCCTATCTATTTGCTTTTGTTGCAGGTAAATTCTCTACAATAAATACTTACAGAAATGGTCGCTCTATGACGATGTACCATAGAGAAACCGATGAAGAAAAAATAAAAATTAATCAGGAAGCCATTTTTGACTTGCATGCGTCTGCATTAGAATGGCTCGAAAACTATACAGGTATTCCTTTGCCATTTGAGAAGTTTGACTTTGTATTAATTCCTTCATTCCAGTTTGGAGGGATGGAGCATGTAGGCTCAATCCTTTACAAATCTTCTAGTTTGATGCTAGACCAAATGGCTACACAAAACCAGAAATTAGGCAGAGCCAGTTTAATTGCACACGAAACGGCTCACATGTGGTTTGGAGATTTAGTTACCATGAAGTGGTTTAATGATGTTTGGTTAAAAGAGGTATTCGCCAACTTTATGGCCGCTAAGATTGTAAACCCTAATTTCCCAGAAATAAACCACCAATTAAGATTTTTACTGGCTCACCATCCAGCAGCTTATTCTGAAGATAGAACAATGGGTTCGCATCCAGTTCAACAAGAGTTGGAAAACCTAAAAGATGCCGGCTCGCTATATGGTAGAATTATTTACCAGAAAGCACCAGTAGTGATGAATCAGCTTGAGAAAATTGTGGGTGAAGAAGATTTTAGAGAAGGTTTAAGAGAATATTTAACTACTTACTCTTACAGCAATGCTAATTGGGACGATCTAATCAAAATTCTGGAAAGTAAAACTGAAACGAATCTGGTAGAGTGGAGCGATAACTGGGTAAAACAAGCAGGAATGCCACAAATTTCAGTAAATACAGTATTGGAAAATGATAAGATCAAATCAATTAAATTCAAACAAAAAAGAACAACTAGTGAAGGGCATTACTGGCAACAAAAGTTTACAACTGCTTTAGTTTACAACAAAGGAAATGTAAAAGAATTTCCTGTAATGATAGACGGTAAGACTACTGAACTGCCAGAAGCAGAGGGATTAAAAAAGCCAGATTTTGTTTTGCCAAATAGCGATGGCTCTGGTTATGGCTATTTTAATCTGGATAAAGTCAGTAGAAATTACCTTATCGAAAATGTTTATTTGATAGAAGACCCTGTGCTTAGAGGTGCAGCGTGGATAGCCTTATATGAAGAGATGCTTCGTGGAGAAATCGCCTACGAAACATTTATGGAAGTTTTATTAAAGGCATTGCCTCATGAAAATGAACCGCTGAACACGCAAAATATACTTGGTTATTTAGAAGAAGTTTATTGGCGTTTTTATCCAGCAAAAGAGCGCAGAGACCTTGCTCCAAGAGTAGAATCGATCTTATGGAAAATAATGGATGCAGCTCCCGGGCAAAGTGCCAAGGCGGCTTATTTTAGAAGTTACCTATCTATAGCGCAAACCGAAGAGTCTGTTACCAGATTGAAGTTAATTTGGGATGGCGATCTGCCGATGAATGACATGGTACTTTCTGAAAGTGATTTTACCAGCATTGCTTGTGAGTTAGCATTAAGAGATGTGGATAAAGCAGACGAAATTTTGCATGAGCAGCTAGCACGCATTAGCAATCCTGATAGAAAAGCGAGAATGGCTTTCGTTATAGATGCTTTATCTAACAAACAGGCAGTAAGAGATCGTTTTTTTGAAAGCTTAAAAAATAAAGAAAACAGAAGTCACGAACCTTGGGTGTTAGAAGCAGTCGGCTATTTACACCATCCATTAAGAGCTAAATACTCAGAAAAATATATCGAAGAGAGTCTAATTCTATTAGAAGAAATACAGCAAAGTGGAGATATATTTTTCCCTAAGCGTTGGTTAGTGGTGACTTTTAGTGGCCATCAGTCTAAATCGGCAGCATTAATCGTGAAAAAATTCTTAAGAGAGCGCCCGAATTATCCTTACAGATTAAGAAACAAAATATTACAGGCAGCAGATATGCTATTTAGAGTTGCCGGAATGGATACCTGATTGATCTAAAATTCATCAGTCAGGTAACCTTTTTGTGCTTTGGCAAAATCGTCTGGAGTGCCAATATCTATATAGTTTTCATTTTCGAAGAGAATGCCTCTTACTACCAAATTGCTTTGCATGGCAGCTTGAATTACATGCCCCATAAAAAGTTCTGGTAAGTCAGGGTTCAACTTTCTCATCGATAAATCTTCTTTAAGAAACTGATGCATAAAGCTGGTAAAAGTCGGGTTCCAACAGGCTGTAAGCCAGCTTTTGTTTAAAGTTGTCTCATTGGGTTTTATATCAATCAATTTGATGGTATTCGTTTTTTCATCCCAGTCTACCATATCGCATTTTTGAGCTTGTTTTTGATTGAGTACAGGGAAAAGCCCAAGTACTATATCTGCACCCAAACTTTGTAATGCTTCTTTCTTTAATTTAAAAGCCTTTTTTTCTCTAAAAATAATATCAGGGAAGCCGAGCATTACGATATCATTTTTTATAAATGGATAGGCTTGATCGATGGTATATGGTACACCATATGGTAGGTTCATGGTGAGGTAAGCCATGGGCATATCCAATATTTTTCCATCTAGATAGTAAGCAGGAATATCCCATTTACCGGGTTTTAGAATAAAAAAAGTTCTATCAGCTCCTCCTTTTTTATATTTTTCTAGTAAATAATGTGAAACAACTTTGGGCTTTTTTGTGCCATCTGGCGTTTTTCTAAAACCCATTGGTATAATTTCTTTGCTACAAGGTAAAGGACTTATTCTAGATGCTCTGCCGCCAGCAGGTATTATTCCGGTAATATTCATATTGGATAAGTGCGAGTAAGTGTTGATAAATTTTGGTGAAAATCTGCCGTATGGAGCTAATGTTAAAAATTAATTCTAAAAAAATTATCCCATACAACATTAAAGTTGAGTATTTAGGGAATTTAAGCAAAATAAAATTTATTTAATTGTAGTATTGCACTAGCAGTTGTAGCTTCAAAAAATTAGGTAATTGTGAGGTTTATCGTAAAAGTTCAGTTGTATTTTTTCCGCTTAATATCATTTCTTTTGTTTGCCTGTTTCATTTATGCTTGTGAATTGCAGGAAGAAAAAATTACTACCGACCCAAGTGTCGAGCTTACATTTTCTACAGACAC
>PBYL01000056.1 GCA_002729595.1 Thalassovita sp.
ATCATTTTCTTTTACTCCTTGTACTATTACAGCCTCGTTGTCATTGGTTTTATCTACCAAAACTTCTTGTTTTACTGTATTTAAGCCATTTTTCTTATAAACATAAGTAATAGAATCACCTTGATTATGCAGACACTCAAGAGGCACAAACAATACATCTTTTACCACATCAGCAATAATTAGATTACTGGTTGTCATTGCTGGGCGTAATGTTGTATCTGATTCGCTTACCTTAATGGTTACTTCAAAAACTTTAGCATCTGAATTTGGTTTTTGCTCACCAACATTCGCTACTTCTATTACTTCGCCTGATAGTTTTTTATCTGGGAAAGCATCTAAACCAATTTTTACATGTTGGTTTTTCTTGATCTTCATAATATCAATCTCGTTGATATATGTTTTAGAAAGCATTGTGCTAAGGTCTGGTAGCGTTGCCACTTCTGGATTCCAAGTAGAAATTGAAGACCCTTCTCTTATTTTGTTTCCATTCCAAGATCTGGTGTAGATAACCATTCCACTTTGAGGAGCTTTTATCGTAAAGCTTGAAAGTAAATCTTCCATAAACTTCACTTCACCTCTTTGTTTGGTAAGGTTTATATAAGCCTCAGTCATTTTCGCTTTAGACTGCTCTACTTGAATCTTATAGTTCTCATTAGCTTGCTTTAAATCTCTCTTTGCTTTTTCGAGTTCAATTTCGGCTTGCTTAATTGTGGCAGGAGGTTCGAATGCAGATTGTTCTAGCGAAATTTTCTTTTCTTCTACTGCATACTCAAGATTTAATATTTCATCTCTAGCTTCTCTTAGTGTAAGTGCAGTATCGAGCTGAGTTTGAGTAAATTGAGCATCTTGTTTTGTTAGCTCATCTTTTTCTTCAACTAATTTGTTGTAAAGTTCAGATTTATCCAGATCGGCAATAAAATCACCTTCTTTCACTTCTGTTCCTTCAAGTATCAGTTTGTTAATTTTCACTTCTCTTATACCACTTTGCCTTAGTCCCATAGGCCCTCGGATACTAACAGAATTGACAGGAATTAACTCTCCTGATGAATTTACGGTAATCTCAAAGTCTCCTTTCTTTACAGCAATTAAAATGTCTTGACTTTCCTCTCCCTGTGAGCTAAAAAGAAAAAATGACAATATTACTGCAATTAGGATAACTGCAGGTATGATGTATCTTTTTTTCATCCTCAAAAAATTATAATAAAATTTAAGTAAGGAATAATTGTATTTATTTACAATATTCCAGTAGTTCAACCGGGACTAAACTATAACCAATTAGGAAATAAAAGAACTGATTTTTGAGAAAACAAGCCTTTTTTTGGTATAAAGGCTTATTTCGTAAGATTAATGGTAAGATCAGTACGTAAGGTTATAGAAATATCATTAGAAACTTGTATTGGCCCAGTTTTGCTAATATAAAAGCTGGCATTTGTTTCTGTGAGTGTTAAAACCTCAAAAGCGATTGAGCCATCTTCTTCTAGTATAAGATCTTTTATATCTTCAGGTAGAGAATCAATATCTAAAAATAAGATTCCAGCATCACTGTATATTTTTAATGTGCTTTCGTCATCAGATAACTCCCATGTTCCAGTTTGCTCATCGTAATCAGTTGCATTTCCTGTAAAAGTACCATCTTCGCTAAATTCAAATGTTGCTCCTTCAGGCACTTGAAAACTTTCAATATCATAACCTAAAATACTAAAATATAGAGCCACTTCTGAATCTGTAAGCTTAGTGCCATTCTGGTAAAATTCTAAAGTTTGCGACTCGAAGGTCCATGTACCTATAATAGTTTCACTGTCCTCATCTTGATCAACTGGATCGTCATCATCACAAGAAAAAATGAATAATAAACTGAAAACAAAAAGTAGTAACCTTAGCGATTTTAGGTGAGATTCGAACATTGTTAGTTTTTTAAAATAGACAATAAAATTGATGATTAACTCTAATTAAGTTAATCAATCCTAATCAAAAATAATATATTTTTCTCACTTAGACTCTTTTAAAATAAAAAGGGGTGAAAAGTGTTTTAGCTAATGATGCAACAAATGCGATGTGTTGTTTTTTGATAAAGTATATGGACGCGGAATTACTCATTTATTTTTGTTATCTTCTGGTTGGTATTGTTGCAGGTGTGGTTAATACGCTTGCAGGTGGTGCATCGGTGCTTATTCTCTCCATTTTACTTTTTATGGGTATGCCTGCAAATATTGCAAATGGCACCAACCGATTAGGCATATTAGTACAGAACTTTACTGGAACCAGTACATTTTACAAAAGCGGATTGCTAGATGTACAAGGTAGTTTAAAATATATTATTCCTTCTGTAATTGGGGCAATTGGTGGGGCAATGATCGCCTCAGATATTGATCAAGATACTCTTGAAATATTTGTTGGTGTTATTATGACATTTATGCTCATTCCCATCATATTTAAACCACAAGGAAAGAAGAGTGCCTTTTATAAGAATAAAGATAAAAAAGGCTTTAAAATATTAAATTTTGTGATTTTTCTATTAATTGGATTCTACGGAGGATTTGTGCAAGCGGGAATCGGATTAATTATTATGGTGGTTTTACCACAAATCAGTAATCTCTCTCTAATTAAAGGTAATGCCGTAAAAATGGCTATTATTTTTATCTACACAGTGCCTGTAATGCTTGTTTTTATTATAAATGGTCAAGTTGATTGGTGGGTAGCTATATGGCTTGCAATTGGGCAAGTTTTAGGTACGCGTATCGCCGGTAAATTTGTTGTAAACCATCCTCAAGCAAATAAGTGGGTGAGAGTTCTACTGATTTGTATGGTTTCGGTATCGATCATTAAAATGTTTGGAATTGTAGATATTGTATTGGCAACATTAGACAATAATACTTAATAATAATGGTTTTCTCTGAGCAGATTTTTAGGTTATATCGAGCATAATTTTGACTAATCACTTTTCAATTTTGAACTAAAATATCCTAATTTTTTGAGGTAGTGATTTTAAACGATCTTCAAACACTTGTTCCATTCGATATCAGTAAATTAATAGTTACGATTGTACTGGTATTCATCATATTTGGCCTGATAAAGGAGATTATCAGACCATCACTGGTATTCTTTGGAGGAGTAGTTATACTTATATTTTTCGGAATTATCCATCCTTCTGATTTTATGAAAGGGTATTCAAACCAGTCTATAGCCACTGTGGTTTTACTGGTTCTGATAACTGCTGCACTTAGAAAAAACTTCGCTGTAGAACATTTCTTTGACAGAGTTTTTCAAGGAACAAATACAAAAAAAGGATTTCTAATAAAAATGATGACCTATGTCGCAGTGCTATCATCATTTTTGAATAATACACCTGTTGTAGCTGTAATGACACCTTATGTATTTAACTGGTGTAAAAAACGAGGCTTTTCTCCTTCTAAATTATTAATTCCATTATCATTCGCTACCATACTTGGAGGTATGATTACCATTATTGGAACATCTACCAACTTAGTTTTGAATGGTTTTATAGTAGATAATAATCTACCTGCTTTTGGCTTTACAGATTTCTTATTTCCTGGAATTCTAGTTGCAGTTACAGGTATAATCTATTTGTACTTTTTCGGATACAAATTATTACCACGCCATAAGATATTTTCTGATGAAGAATTAATTCAGTCACCAGATTATATGATTGAAGTGAGAGTGGCTATGACCTCTAGATTTGTTGGAGGAACAATTTCAGAGGCTGGATTAAAGAAGCTGGAAGGTGCATACTTAGTAGAAATTCATAGAAATGGTGTGGTATTGAGTGATTTTAATGATCATGAACTCATCTTACCTGAAGATTCTCTTTTCTTTATGGGTAAGCCTGAACAAATTATACAATTAGCCAATGGCAATAGCGGGCTTTCATTACCAAATCACGGTCATAACCTTGAATTGGTCGAAGCAGTTATTCCAGCAAACTCTGCAATTTCTGGTAAAACTGTAAAGGATGCCAACTTTAAAGATGAGTATAAAGCAGAATTAGTGGCTATCCACAGAAACGGTGAAAAACTAGAAGGAAAACTGACAGAAAAAAAACTGGCTCAGGGAGATTTACTGCTACTTTCCGTAGATGACGCTTTTCTAAAAAGCAGTAAACCTTCAGATGATTTATACATTATCTCAAAATTGAAGAATGGCAATATTAATTTGCCAAGTCCTAAAAAGCTAAGATGGTTTACTGCTTGTTTAATTCTGTTTTTAAGTGGAGCTATTTTCGGTCTTTATTCATTCTTCTCGGCGTTACTGTTTATCATGTCATCATTGCTCATGTTAAACTTGTTCACCTTTAAAGAAATAAGTCAAGAGGTAGATATTGACTTGGTAATACTACTAGTTTGTGCACTTACGTTTAGCAACGCCTTAATACAAACAGGAACTGCTGACATGATTGCCAGCAGTTTTATAAAGTTGTTTTTACCTTTTGGTAATATCGCCTTATTAATAGCCATATTCGCTCTCACGGTATTCCTTACCTCTTTTATAACCAATGTCGCTGCAGTTTCAATTGTATTTCCGATAGCATTAGCTATCAGTACAGACTTAGGTTTAGAAGGAACACCATTCTTCTTAGCTATCGCATTTGGAGCATCAGCAGCATTTATGACCCCTGTTAGCTACCAAACAAACTGGATGGTATACGGACCAGGTGGTTACAATGCTAAAGACTATTTAAGAGTAGGCTTACCACTTGTATTAATATATTCTTTTACCTGTTTAAGCTTTATTTGCTTAAGGTATAATTTGTTTTAGAATGGTAACTCGTCATCCGAAGCTTCTGAAAAACTAAGACCAGAAATATCATCGTCTGGAGCAGAACTGCTATTACTTGGACTTTCAGTTTCCACCTGATTTACTGGATTAATTCTCCATGCATCAAGATTCGTGAAATAGGTAGTTTTTCCATCTCGAGTATAAGGTCTACCTTTTAGGTTGAAAGATACATTTACTTCATCACCTACATTAAATGCATTAACAAGATCACACTTATCTTGCAATAATTGCATTTTAACAAACTCACTGTACATGCCGTCTTGTACTTCAAGCACAAACTCACGCTTTTTAAATTTATCTGTTACTTGGTTTTCATCATAGATTTCAACCAGCTTTCCTTTTACTTCGAATGACATAATATTAAATTTTACTTAGATTGTATTTTTTTACAGCATAAAGATGTTGCGAATTTACAAGTTTCTAAGCTTTACTTATAAATCCCAAAAAAAACATAGCTTTTATTCTTCTTTTTCTATTTGAACAGAGAATAGTAACTTTGCAGCCTTAATATTTAAATAGCAGTTATGGCAGCAAATAAACCATCGATTCCAAGTGGTACACGTGATTTTGGACCGATTGAGATGAATAAAAGAACATATATTTTGGATACCATTAAATCGGTGTACAAAAAATATGGATTTCAACCTTTGGAAACCCCCACTCTAGAAAATCTTTCTGTGCTTACAGGTAAGTATGGAGATGAAGGAGATCAGTTGTTATTTAAAGTTTTAAACTCTGGCGATTACCTCAAAAAAACTTCTGAAGAAGATTATAAAAATGGCGCAAAAGCCATGTTAACCAAAATCTCGGAGAAAGGATTGCGCTACGATCTCACTGTTCCTTTTGCTAGATACGTGGTTATGAATCGTGGAACAATTAGCTTTCCTTTTAAAAGATTCCAAATCCAGCCTGTTTGGAGAGCAGACCGTCCTCAAAAAGGTAGATATAGAGAGTTTTATCAGTGTGATGCTGACGTAATCGGCACAAACTCTTTGATTTGCGAAGCTGAAATCGTTGCGATGATTAAAGAAGTATTTTCTTCTTTAAAGCTTAATGGTTACCTAATTAAAATAAACAATCGAAAAATACTTGCTGGTATCGCAGAAATGAGCGGACAAGCAGGAAAAGAAAGCGAACTATGTGTAGCCATTGACAAATTAGATAAAATCGGTATTGAAAAAGTGAATGCAGAATTAAAAGAAAGAGGTTTTTCTGATGATTCTATTCAAAAACTTGCTCCGGTTTTTAATCTTGATGGAGATAATCAATCCAAAATCGAAACACTAGAAGCACTTTTCACATCTTCTGAAACTGGTAAAAAAGGTATTGAAGAGCTGAAAACTGTTTTCAGTTATATGGAAAAAATGGGTGTTAGTGCAGATAAAGTAGAGTTTGATACCACACTTGCAAGAGGTTTATCTTACTACACCGGTGCTATTTTCGAAGTAAAAGCAACTGATGTAAAAATCGGAAGCATTACAGGTGGAGGAAGATACGATGACTTAACAGGTGTTTTTGGTTTACCAGATATGTCTGGTGTCGGAATCTCTTTCGGGGTTGATAGAATCTACGATGTGTTAGAAGAACTAAATCTTTTTCCAGAAGAAGCTATTACCGGAACTGACCTCATGTTTGTAAACTTTGATGAGCAAACCGAAGCTTACTGTTTACCACTTCTACAAAAACTTAGAGCTATTGGTGTAAATGCTGAGATTTATCCTGATTCTGCTAAGATGAAAAAGCAGATGAATTACGCCAACAATAAAAACATTAATTATGTAGCATTGGCTGGTAGCAACGAAATTGCTGAAAACAAAATCACATTAAAAAACATGATTAGTGGTGATCAGGAATTAATTGACCTTGAATCTTTTATCCAAAATTTCAAGAAATAGCTTTTCCGAAACTGCTAATTTTAAATTTTACTTTAATAATTGGAGATAATTTTCCAATTTTAGCATATAAAAC
Organism: Thalassovita sp.; assembly: GCA_002729595.1. GTDB lineage: Bacteria > Bacteroidota > Bacteroidia > Cytophagales > Flammeovirgaceae > Chondrinema. Next base: position 6,763 of record PBYL01000056.1, read on the forward strand.
ATGATCCATCTCAAAAAAGAGATGGATTTTTTTATTTAATTAGGTTTGTCTGTTTCTAATTTTAGGACTTCCGTTAACTTTGCAAATCCTATAAACAAAGAATTAGCTAAATGTCAAAGAAAGATAAAAATCAGGATACCTCCATTTTACCAAAAGTAATTGCTCACGCAAAAGAATATGGTTTTGTATTTCCATCAAGTGAAATCTACGATGGTTTGCAAGCAGTATACGATTATGGTTCAAATGGTGTAGAGCTAAAAAATAACCTCAAAGAATATTGGTGGAAAGCTATGACACAGCTTCATAGCAATATTGTTGGTATTGATGCTTCAATATTTATGCATCCCACCACTTGGAAAGCATCTGGACACATCGACAGTTTTAACGACCCGATGCTTGACAACAAAGACTCTAAAAAAAGATATAGAGCTGATAACCTGTTAGAAGACAAAGCTCAGGAGTACGAGAAAAACGGTGAGAAAGATAAAGCAGAAAAATTGCTTACCGAAATGAACCGTCTCCTATCAGCAGAAGACTTAACAGGAGTTAGACAGCTTATTATAGATGAAGGTATTACTTGTCCGGTATCTGGCACTGCCAACTGGACAGAGGTAAGACAATTTAACTTGATGTTTTCTACTCAAACTGGTGCTGTTGCTGATGCGGCAAGTACTATTTACTTGAGACCAGAAACAGCACAAGGTATTTTTGTTAACTTCTTAAATGTGCAAAAATCTGCTCGTCAGAAAGTGCCTTTTGGTATTGCACAGATTGGTAAAGCTTTCAGGAACGAAATTATTGCCAGACAGTTCACTTTCAGAATGAGAGAGTTTGAACAAATGGAAATGCAGTTTTTTGTAAAGCCAGGAACTGAGATTGAGTGGTATGAGCAGTGGAAAGAAAAGCGTATGGCTTGGCACAAATCTCTTGGTCTAGATCCTAATAACCTTAGATTCCATGATCACGAGAAATTGGCTCACTATGCGAATGCTGCAGCTGATATTGAGTTTAACTTCCCATTTGGTTTTAAAGAAGTTGAAGGTATTCACTCAAGAACAGACTTCGACCTTTCTAAACACCAAGAGTTTTCTAAAAAGAAACAACAATATCACGATCCAGAAGCTGGCAATTACATTCCTTATGTAGTTGAAACTTCGATTGGTGCAGATAGGCTTTTCTTAATGATGCTTTGCAATGCATTTACTGAGGAAGAATATGGTGAAGGCGATAAAAAGAAAATGAGACTTTACTTGAAGTTCAATCCTGCATTGGCTCCTGTAAAAGCAGCTATTTTACCATTGGTTAAGAAAGATGGCTTACCAGAAAAAGCAATGCAATTGTTCGACGATCTTAAATTTGACTACAAAGTAATTTACGAAGAGCAAGCAGCTATTGGTAAGCGTTACACCAGACAAGACTTAATTGGTACTCCTTTCTGTTTCACTGTAGATCATCAAACTTTAGAAGATGATATGGTTACAGTTAGACACAGAGACAGTACAGATCAAGAAAGAATCAACATCAATCAAGTTAAAACTTGGTTAGATGAGAGAGTTTCTATGAAAGAATTACTTAAGTCTCTATAAGATTTAGGAAAATTTTAGCTAATCTATTCGCCCGTGTTTTCAACATGGGCGTTTTTTTTACCTGCAATAAATACAGCTCCAATTAGTGCTGCAAGTAGCAAAATTCCAGCAACTTCAAAAGCAAGTACATATTCTGTCATTAATGAAATGCCTAATGACCTCAGGTTTTCTTCCGCAGGTCTTACTTCAGTAGAAGCTTGTTCTTGCAAACTGTTTATTTTGGAAAAATCTACCTTGGAGAATATCCAAGCCATGCTGCCAAATATTGCTAGGCCAGTAATACCTCCTTGGAGTGCGTTTCTGTTTTCAGCAATTAAAAGCCTTGTCGAAGTACGTTTGGTAAACATGATACCAAATAAAAGCAGTACTAAAATACCTCCAACATAAATCATGATTTGAGAAACAGCAATAAACTCTGCACCTGCAAAAACATATAAGCCTGCTACACCTAGAAAACTCAACATCAAAGCAAAAGCGATATAAAGAATTTGCTTACTAAATACGATAAAAATTGCAGGTAAAACGGTTAAACCTACAAAACAAAAAAACAATATCTTTCCTACTATCTCTTCCATTCCTTATCTCAGTTAATCTTCTTTTTTCTCGCTACTATCGCTATCTGCTTTCTTAATTATAGGACGAATTTTAGCCTTCATCTTTGGTTTATACTTTGGCTTGACATCTTCCTTTTTTGCTTCTTCTGTATTTTCTGTTGGCTCATTATCAACAGGTTTCTTTATCACAGGTTTCACTTTAGCGCTGATCTTCGGCCTGATTACTGGTCGAGACTTTTTCACTTCCTCACCTGTTGCTTCTGAAGACTTTTGCTCCTCTCCTTCTGGCTTCTTCATCACAGGCTTTACCTTAGCGCTAATCTTCGGTCTGATTACCGGACGTGACTTTTTCACTTCTTCACCTGTTGCTTGTGAAGACTTTTGCTCCTCCCCTTCTGGCTTCTTCATCACAGGTTTTACCTTAGCACTAATCTTAGGCCTCATTACTGGACGAGACTTTTTCACTTCTTCACCTGTTGCTTTCGATGACTTTTGCTCTTCCGCTTCTGGCTTCTTTATTACAGGCTTTACCTTAGCGCTAACCTTTGGTCTTACTTTCGGGCGAATCGTTTTCTCTTCACCAGTAGTTTCTTCAGAAGGCTTTTTTACCACTGGCTTAGATTTCATTTTTGGCTTAAAAGCAGGTTTAGCTGAAGTAGGCTTAGCTTCTTCTGTACTCTGCTCATTTGAGCTATCAGTAGATTTTTTCGCTACAGGTCTAACAGCTCGTCTTACAACAGGCTTTTTAGGAGAATCCATTACCTCACTAGTAGACTCAGCTGCAAGTGTTTTTGCTTTTTTAGCTTCTTGAGCGGCATCGTAAGTACGTCTTTTTTCATCTGCCTCTTCGGGAGTCATCGTAGCAAAACCATAATTCATTTCAGTTACATCAAACTCACTGAAATCATAATCTTTGGTCATGGTTAAGCACTCTGTAGGGCAAACAGTTGTACAAAGTCCACAAAAGCAGCATTTTGCCATGTCTATATCAAACTTGGCAGCATATAGTCTTTTTGCTGTACCGTCTGAAGTATTTCCAATAACCTCAGTAGCTTTTACAGGCTCAATATCGATACAGTTAACCGGACAAATTTTAGCACATTTATCGCAAACTATACAATCGTCAATCTCATTGTGTAACTTATATCTGCCATTATCTGGCACAGGAATTTCTTCTTTTGGATACCTGAGAGTAACGATCCCTTCTTTTTTAGCAAAATAATTATCGTCTACTGCAGGAATTGCATCTCTTCTTTCTTTTACAATAGCATTTTTCAAGTGCTTCACAGTCACTTTAGCACCTGCTATTGTTGTTTTAACAGCCTCCTTAACCGAACCAAAATAGGTATTATTCGCTCCCTTCATACATTTTTATTTAGTCTGCATCTAAGCAAAAAACTAAATTAAAGCTCAATAAAATCTTATTCAAACATTCGACAGATTTTCGTCCATTTATCATCATGTTTCTTCATCTCTATCACCAAATAATCAGAATCTGAATATAAACACCCTTGATTTGGTAATAAAAATGTTCATATGTTACATTTCAACATTAAGTTTGAAAAAACCAAGACACATCTTAAAATAAAAGGTCCTTTTTATATATATTTGGCACACTCGGTAAATAATAAATTGTTCTTTTTATAGACTTTTATTTACCAGCAATTGAATTAATTATATGCAATAATCTTCCAAATAAAAAAATGAACATACACGAATATCAGGCAAAAGAAACACTAAAGAAATACGGCGTAGGAATCCAGGAAGGGATCGTAGCTGACACTCCTGAAGAAGCAGTAGAAGCTGCTAAAAAGCTTTCTGCAGACACAGGAACTAGCTGGTGGGTAATCAAAGCTCAAATACATGCTGGTGGTCGTGGAAAAGGTGGAGGAGTAAAACTTGCTAAGTCTCTTGATGATGTAAAAGAACTTGCAGATAAAATCCTCGGAATGGATCTTGTAACTCCACAAACAGGTCCAGAAGGAAAAAAAGTACACAAAATTTTAGTAGCACAAGATGTTTACTACCCTGGCGAAAACGAACCAGAAGAGTACTACATGAGTGTGTTACTTAACAGAAACACCGGAAGAAACATGATTATGTATTCTTCAGAAGGTGGTATGGATATAGAAGAAGTAGCTGAGAAAACTCCTGAGAAAATCTTCCACGAAGAAATTGATCCAAGAGTTGGTATTCAAGGTTTTCAAGCTAGAAGAGTTGCTTTTAACTTAGGTCTTAGCGGAAAAGCTTTTAAAGAAATGGTGAAATTTGTTTTCGCACTTTACAAAGCTTATGAAGCTACAGACTCTGCACTTTTCGAAATTAACCCAGTATTAAAAACTTCTGATGATAAAATTATCGCAGTTGACTCTAAAGTAAACCTTGATGATAATGCTCTATTCCGTCAAAAAGCTTTGGCTGAAATGAGAGATATTAAGGAAGAAGACCCTACAGAAGTAGAAGCTGGAAAATATAACCTAAACTACGTAAAACTTGATGGTAACGTAGGATGTATGGTAAACGGAGCAGGTCTTGCAATGGCTACCATGGATATGATTAAACTTTCTGGTGGTGAGCCTGCTAACTTCCTTGACGTTGGAGGTACTGCAAATGCAGAAACTGTTGAAAACGGTTTTAGAATCATTATGAGTGACCCTAATGTAAAAGCGATTCTTATCAATGTATTTGGTGGTATTGTAAGATGCGACAGAGTTGCTAATGGTGTGGTTGAAGCTTACAAAAACATTGGAGATATTAAAATTCCAATTATTGTAAGACTACAAGGAACCAATGCTGTAGAAGCTAAGAAAATTATTGATGAATCAGGCTTAAAAGTTATGTCTGCAATCTTACTAAAAGATGCGGCTGAAAGAGTAAAAGAAGCTCTTGCTTAAGCAACAAAATAAAAATCATCTACTAAGAAAGCCTGAATTTTTTCAGGCTTTTTTTATTTAAAAACCTTCCATTTTGGCAAGCGACTGTCAATATTTCAGATTTTTTGTGTAATATTTCAGTAGTGAAGTTTTTGCTTCAGATAATACATTCAAAAAATGAAAACTTTAAGTTCTATTATTCCCGAGGAACTAAGTAAATTTTAAAAACAGTTATCAACCTGATTTTTATCAAACGCTCTAAAACCAATTATAAAAATGAAAAATATTATAATTAACGGAATTCTCAGTCTGGTCGGAGGTTTTATTGGAGCTTACATTTTTAGCATTAACCAATTTCACAGCCCATCTGATCAGCCTGAAAACACGCAAGGAGAATTTGTCAATTACACCTCAGATAATACAGATTCTTCTAATAACTTACCTGCTTTTACTAGCTCAAGAAGAGTAAATATTAATGAGTTAGAAGATTTTTCTGATGCTTCTAGGATCAGTACCGAATGCGTAGTTTACATAAGAACCATTAGTGGACAAGAATATGAAAGGTACAGTTGGTTCGATTTATTTTTCAATAACCGAATGAACGAAAGAAGAGTTGTTGGCTCAGGTTCTGGAGTTATTTTTTCAGCAGATGGTTACATCGTAACCAACAATCATGTAATTGATGAAGCCAACAAAATAGAAGTAATCTATAACAGAAAAACTTATGAAGCAGAATTAATTGGCACAGACCCATCTACCGATCTTGCTCTGTTAAAAATCAATGGAAATAGTTTACCTCATATCAATGTATCGAGCTCTAGAAATCTGGAAGTTGGAGATTGGGTTTTAGCAGTTGGCAATCCATTTAACCTTAATTCAACTGTTACTGCAGGTATTGTAAGTGCCAAAGGAAGAAGGATAAATATCTTGGAAGACATCTTTCCTATAGAATCTTTCATTCAAACAGATGCAGCAATTAATCCGGGGAATAGTGGTGGAGCTCTTGTTAATACCAAAGGCGAACTAGTGGGAATTAATACTGCAATACTCTCACGCACAGGCTCTTATGCTGGCTATGGCTTTGCTGTTCCATCTGATATTGTAACCAAAGTAGTTAATGATTTAATTAAATATGGCGAAGTACAAAAAGCCTTTATGGGTGTAGATGTATTAGAATTAGACGAAGACCTTTCTAACAAATTAGGCGCAGACGACTTGAAAGGTGTAGCAGTTTCTGTGATCGAACCGAGTGGTGCTGCTTCTACTGCTGGCATGCAAAAAGGAGACATCATCGTACAAATTGATAACTTCCCTATCAATACAAAAGCCGATTATGATGAAATACTAAGTTACCACAAACCTGGGGATAAACTGACAGTAAAATACAAGAGAGAAAATAAAACCGTCGTTAAAGATGTTATACTTACAAATATTGATGGAACGACGGGTATTGCGAAGAAAATCGTTTACAATGCGGAAAAAATCGGAGCTACATTCGAAGTAGTTCCTAA
>PBYL01000057.1 GCA_002729595.1 Thalassovita sp.
AGAATTTTTTTCAATTCTTTATTAAAGGCAGTACTCGTTCTGTCATTCCTTGGCATTTACGATGTTGGTTATAGTCAGTATTCCGACAGCCAAATTGTTTTTGCCAATGCAAACAATCCAACAACTACACTAGACAACCTTTTACATCAGCTTGAAAAAAAATTCAGTGTTAAGTTTCATTTTGAAGATAACACTGTTCAATTCAAAACACTTTCAAATTACCAGCAATCTCTAGATCAACAAAATTTAACTGATGCACTTAAAAATTTAGCTGTAACGCAAAATTTAAAGTATCAGAAAATCAATGAAGATGAATACCTCATTTCGAATAATGTAACAGACAAGCAAGTTAGTTTGCAATTAGAAATTGTAGAACAAACTATTAGCGGTAAAGTAACCGATTCTAAAAGTGGTGCAAGCTTACCCGGTGTAAACGTGCTAGCAAAAGGCACTTCTACTGGAGCTGTAACCGATGTGGATGGTAAATACAGACTTACCGTGTCTGATGACATTAGTACACTTGTTTTTTCTTATATCGGATTTCTTTCTATAGAAATACCTATTAACGGAAGAAGCATGATTGATGTAGCTTTAGAAGAAGATGTACAAAGCTTAGAAGAAGTAGTTGTAATTGGATATGGTACTCAAAAACGTTCTGACCTTACAGGAGCTGTTGGTTCTGTAGATGTAGACGAATTACAAGAGCGCCCAGTACCATCTTTAAATCAAGCAATTCAAGGTAGAATTGCCGGTGTTCAGGTAAACGTAAACTCTGGTCGCCCAGGTGGTAAATCAAATGTGAGAATTCGTGGTTTCAGTTCTATCAACTCTTCAAACAATCCATTATATGTGGTGGATGGTGTGCAACTTCCAGTTGGTAACCAAACTCAGCGAAGCAATGCCATAGACTACATTAACCCGAATGATATTGTTTCTGTAGAAGTTTTGAAGGATGCATCTTCAACTGCGATTTATGGTGCAAGAGGTGCTAATGGTGTTATCTTGATTACCACAAAAAAAGGAAAATCTGGTGAAGGTAAAATTTCTTACGGTGTTGATTTAAGCACGGTAACTTATGGACCTAACAAGCCAGAAGTACTTAATGCAAAACAATATCTTGAAGTAGAAGATCTTGCTTGGAGAAACATGGAAAAGTTTGACCCAGTTGGTTGGGCAGAAGGAAAATGGGAATACCTCAATCCTGCTTTAAAGCGTACTGACCCAGAACTTTTCGATAGCAATGGTAATCCTTACCACGATACAGACTGGATAGAAGAAACAACTCAAAGTAAATTATCTCAAAATCACCAATTAAGTTTTAGTGGTGGTAGCGATAAAACTACTTACTCGTTGTCTTTAGGCTTTTTAGATATGAATGGTTTGTATAAAACTTCTTATCTAACCAGATATTCAGGTAGATTAACGGTAGATACTGAAGTGAAAAAGTGGTTAACCATTGGTACTTCTTTGAGCTACAACTATCAATCTGAAAACAATGTAGATTACAGCGACCAAGTACCTAGACGAATGGTAGAAGATTTTCCATTCTTGCCAGTGTATTATTCTGATGGAACTTATGCAGATAACAGAGATTATCCTTTTGCAGAAGGAACCAGAAGTTCAGTGCATAACTTGTTAGAACGTGAGTACATCATCAACACACAAACCTTCTTAGGTAACGTATTTGCCAACATCACTTTAGCTAAAGGATTGGTCTTTAGAACAGTGCTAGGTTCTAACATGGTAACCCGTGAACAGAACAGATATGAGGGCAGAACTATACAAGAAGGCGCACAAGGAAGGGCTTGGGCAAGCAATAACAAGGATTCATTTTGGTCGTTTGAAAACTACCTTACTTACAATAAAACCTTCTCAGATATCCATTCATTCACAGGTATGGTGGGTATTTCTTGGCAAGAATCTAACTACTTTGGTATTAGCAACGAAGCTAGAACTTTTGCTACTGACCACTTCCTTTACAACAACATTGGAGCAGGTAGTAATAACTTAGGTGTAGGTTCAGGAGCTAGCAGAGAAGCGTTAAACTCTTACTTTGGTAGATTCAACTACAGCTTAATGAACAAGTACTTACTTACTGTTACTGGTAGAATGGATGGTTCATCTAAATTTGGTGACAACAACAAATATGCATTCTTCCCTTCTACTGCTTTAGCTTGGAGAGTTTCAGAAGAAGCATTCTTACAGAATAGCGACCTTATTTCTAATTTGAAAGTTCGTACTAGTTATGGTTTAACTGGTAACTCAGAAATTCCTCCTTATTCTTCACTTTCTCTATTAGGTTCTGGTTATGCAGCAGTGTTAAACGAACAAAGAGTAGGTGGTACAGGATTAAATCGTTTGGCAAACCCAGATTTAAGATGGGAAAAAACAGCACAAACCGACTTTGGTGTAGAAGTAGGTTTCTTTGATGGTAGAATCGCTTTTGAAGCAGACTATTACTACAGAAAAACCACTGATATGTTATTGGATGCACCAGTACCGCAAACTAGTGGTTATGCTACAATCCGTAGAAATGTGGGTTCAATGGAAAACAAAGGTGTTGAGTTAGCCTTAAACACAGTTAACATCACTACTCAAAACTTTGAGTGGCGTTCAACTTTCAACATTTCTTTCAACAGAAATAAAGTGCTTGAACTTGCAACCAGAGCGCCAATATTTGGTGTAGGTGGTCCGGGTATCACTAACGAAACCAGTATTATTACTGAAGGTGAATCTGCTAGTTCTTTCTGGGGTTTGGTTCGCTTAGGTGTTTGGGGAACCGACGAAGCTGATGAAGCTGCTGAGTTTACTAGTTACAGAAATGGTTTAACCATACTTCCAGGTGATATTAAATACCTAGATGTAAATGGTGATAAAGCAATTACAGATGCAGACAGAATGATTATTGGTGATGGTAGTCCTGATGGTTGGGGTTCATTTATCAACAACTTTAGATTCGGCAACTTCGATTTTATGCTCGATCTTCAGTTTAGCTATGGTAATGACATTATGGATATGAACTTACACTCTAGCGAAGACCGTCAAGCTTTGGCTAACAGTTACACCACTGTATTAAATGCTTGGACTCCTGATAATCAAAATACAATGATTGCTCAAGTTCGTGATACTCGTGCTGGTTATGTAACCAATGTGGATTCTCACTGGGTGCAAGATGGTTCATTCATCAGAGGTAGAAACATGGTGTTAGGTTACACTTTCCCTAAAGCAATTACCGATAAAATGTTTATGAGTTATTTGAGAGTTTATGCTTCTGCTCAAAACTTCTTCTTAATTGTGAACGACGAAGTAATTGGTGATCCTGAAATTACGCCTATTAGAGGTGGTGATGGCAACAACGTATTTTCACAAGGTATGAAGTGGCACGAGTATCCTAAACCAACAACATATACTTTAGGATTAAAAGTGGATTTCTAAATTTCTAAAAACGCTAAAACGATTTTATAATGAAAATAGATATAATAAAACATATAACTAGGATAGTTCTAAGCGGATTTATCTTGATATTTTCAGGTTGCTCAGATTTCTTGGATGAAGAAGATCCATCTAACTTAACTCCTGAAAACTTTTACACCATTCCCGATCATGCAGAAGCTGCCATTGCTGCTGCTTATGACGACACGAGGTTTTATGGTGATGGTGCAGGTATTTTCTCTTCAAACTGGCAATTGTTAGAAGCTCCGACTGGAACTGCTACCACCGAAACTGCCCAGAACTCAGATTTAAATAACCTGTATTCTTTAACTTGGGATGGTAATACTGGCCATATCAAAAACTGGTGGAGAGGTATTTATAAATTGATTGCCAACACCAATTTGGTTTTAGAAAAAGTGCCAGGCATTACTCCAATGGATGAAGGCCAGAAATCGAGAATTTTAGGTGAAGCTAGATTTATTAGAGCTTGGGCTTATTTTTATGCAGTTCGTCTTTGGGGCGATGTACCAGTAGTATTAACTCCTCAATCAGCAGATTCAGAAGACTTTTTCCCTTCAAGAACTTCTACAGAGCAAGTTTACGAGCAAATAGTTGCTGATTTAAAAGAAGCAGAAAATGCTGGTTTAGCTTGGACAGATGTAAGCGGAAGAATTTCTCAGTCTGCTGCCAAAGCCATGTTATCTAAAGTTTACTTAACAATGGCTGGTTTCCCTTTAAACAAAGGAGCTGAATATTATACGCTTGCTGCAAACAAGGCTAAAGAGATCATCGACAATCCGCAAGGAATTGATCTTTTTGATAATTATATGGATGTTCACGACGAAAGATTGGGCAACCAAACTGAGCACTTATTTAGCATTCAATACAACGATTTGGTAGCTGGTAACCCAATGGGTAATATGTTCCCGAACTTTAAACCGGTTTCTTATCGCGGACCTTCTGGCACAGGTAGCACAGTTCCTACATTTGCCTTTTATGAATCTTACGAAGAAGGAGACATTCGTGCACAAGATCAAAATGGTTATTTCTACACTACTTATTATGAAAATGGAAGTGGTGATGCATTTGATTTAGGTGCGCCTTATATCTTCAAACACTTTAATGTGGTAGCAAATGGTATCCAAGGAGTTGAAGGAACCGCTCAAGATAACTTAAATGTACCTATGATGCGTTTTGCCGAAGTACTCTTGATTTTTGCCGAAGCTTCTAATGAAGTAAATGGCCCAACGCAAGAAGCACTTGATGCATTAGTAAGAGTGAGAGAAAGAGCAGGTTTAACAACTGATGGTCTAAGTGCATTTAGCCAAAACGAATTCCGCGAAATGGTATGGAAAGAGAGATGGCATGAGCTATGTTACGAGGGCAAAACTTGGTTCGATATGATTCGATTGAAAAAGGTATTTAATGAAAATACACTTGGCTTCGATGACTTTGTCGGACATGTTAACTTAAATTCTAACCAAACTTTACAAGAAAAACATTTGCTGTTTCCTTTACCTATTCAGGAGATGTTGAACAATCCGAACTTAACCCCGCAAAACCCGGGTTATAATTAATAATTTACCCCGCTTTGGTATTATGCCGAAGCGGGGTATTTTCTTATATTCTAGCACACATGAGCAAAATATCATCTCTTTGTTCAGTACCTTGCATGTGTTCTTCAAGCTTACCTTCAAATATTTCTTTTAACTCTTGTGGAGATTTATCTGAGTTATCTTTAAAGAATTGCTTCAAACGTTTTTTGCCAAAACCTTTTCTGTGCACATCATTCTGATCTTGATAACCATCTGAACCAGTTAGCAAAATACTTCCTTTTGGCAGTACTTCTATTTGATCGCTAAAGTCTTTATCACTTATAAAGTTACCACTAATCGATACCCTATCTCCTCTCAACTCCACAAATGCACCATCTGGTTTAATAATGTATAAATTGTTTTTTGCACCACAGAAAACCATCTCAACCAAATAATCATCGATCTTGGTAAGCTTCATTATCACCATGTCCATTCCACTGTGTTTACCTTTATCAGAATGGCCTAGGAGTTTCTTTAATTCAATATCTAAAGTTCTAAGTACTTCTGCCGGGCTTTCTATTTTACCAATATTTATCAATTTATCAAGCAAGCTATTACCAAGCAAAGTCATAAATGCACCGGGTACACCATGGCCTGTACAATCGGCAGCCACTAGCCATAGAGTATCATCTACTCTACTGCTCCAATGAAAGTCACCAGAGACAGTATCTTTCGGTCTATTTAAAATAAAAAAATCTTCTATCAACTCTTCAGCTTCCAACTTCTCCGGAAATACAGCTCTTTGGATAGTTTTCGCAGAATTAATGCTACTGTGAATTAATTGATTTTTGTACTCCAATTCTTTTACCCTTTCAGCAATAAATTCTTGCTGTGCTTCCATCTCTTCTTGCTGTTGCTGAAGTTCAAAATTCTGGCTTTCAATTTCATTATTCTTTTCAGCAAGGCTATCATTCAGCTTTTTCTTCTGTCTGTAGTTATTGTAAAAAATTCCAGCCGATACTAGAGCAAGCACTATAAATAATACAGATAAGTAAAGTAGTAAAGACTGATTTTCTATTTGCACAAGTTGCTTGTCCAAAATCGCTTTCTGTGCTTCCATCTTACTTTCTTGTTCTTTCAGAATCGCATTACCCTCTGCCAATTTAGATTGCTGAGTTTTAAATCTCTCCTCATACAAACTAATAAAGAACACCAAGTCTTTAATATCTTTTAGCGATTCTAACATCGGTTTTAATGGCTTCTCTGTAATTGAAACCATGCGTCTTGCATTAGGATCGTCATGCGATGCCATCAATTTTTGATAAGTTGTATCAGCAGGATTCTCATGCATTCTTTCGATAGCATTTTGAACTTTGGCTCTCAACTTTTTATCGAAAGATTTATTCGCTGCGTAAAACTTGTGTAAAATTGGAGGAGAACGAAATAGTGTTTTAATACCCGCCATGCTTACACCATCTTCTTCACAGGCACAAGCTCCTATTTTATTTGTTGTGTCGGCTACATCCTTTTTTACTGTAGCATGCCCAGTGGAATAATTTACATCACTAAATACCATCTCAGGCAATGTTATTCCCATAGATGCCAACTGCATACGTGGCAAAAGGTGACCCGATGTGGAAGAAGAACTAGCAAATACAAATTCGTATTCATGCGACTTCTCTATCAAATTATCTAAACTTTGAACATCACTTTTATCTGACCTGATAAAGCAACTATAGTACACTACAGGTTTTCCCGTACTATCTGCAAAAGACATAAAAGGTTCTATGTTATTCGTTTGAGTACGCGCTAAAGTGTAGAAGAAAGGAGTATTGTAGATAATATCAAAATTCCCCTTATTAATTATAGCGAAGAGTTCTTTAAGAGTATTGAAGCTAACTATTTCAACTTCAAGATCAAGGTTATTTTCAAGATAATCAATTAAGTAAGATAGGTTTTCGTTTACCTCTTTGTCAATTAAAATTCTAATTCGATCCTTGTTCTTTTCTGTAGATGCCCAAGTATTTTGAGACAGCATAAAGAAAACTGAAAAAATTAGTGACCATAAGATAGTAGAGTAATTTGATTTCATGTGCTAATAGAATATGATTTATTTCTTTGTTTTGAAAGAATCAACTACATCCATAAAAGAAGTTAGTTTAGCAGTTTCTGAAATTGTACTGC
>PBYL01000058.1 GCA_002729595.1 Thalassovita sp.
AACTAAAGGTGTTTTTTTTAGGTAAATATTTTTTAATAAAATGCCTATATCAGTGAGAATAGAAGATAAATTTCTAAAAAAAGACACAATGCTACATTCTAAGATATGCCAAGGCTAGAATAATAGGTTGAATTAAATATCTATTAATAGTAAACTATTATTCCAATTTTTGCATTTGATACCTTGTTTTATATTCATATTCTAGCTGCTAAATCAATTAACTAGAATAAAAACCAAATACATGGTTCGCTTATTAGACTTTAACCATAACTACTATGAAAAATATTTATGAAAGCTCATTCAATAAAATTGAATATTCTGAAAAACTAAAATTATTAGAAATTAATTGGCTTCAGAAAACGGAAAGTATGACAGATAGTCAATACAAATCTGAGTTTCTCACAAACCTTTCAATCTCCCAAAATTATAATTTTAATAAACTTATTGTAGATGAACGCCAGTTTCATTTTGAGAGAAGTGAAGAGATTCAAAACTGGGCAAATAATATTATTAATGGTAAACTGCTAAAAAAATCTAATAAGATTAAGATGGCAATTGTTTACAATCAAAAATCTATGCAGAAAATTGGCATAAAAAAAATGATGACTCAAATGGAACTGAAAGATATAGAAATATTATATTTTGAAAGTAAAGAAGATGCTCATGACTGGCTTTTAAAAGGTGAAATAACACCTTCAGATAGACGAGTACTATTATTTTTAAATAATGTGTTTACTGAGTTTACAAACCGCTCAGATGATGAAAAACTGCTTTTTCACTCTAAATAAATCTAGAAAATACTTTTATGAATATTTTCTATTTTTAAGTAAATTTTCATAACTTAATTACTATTAAAAATACTATACACTATTCTATTTAAGGCTCCATTCTCAATCTCTGTCAAGTTTAACTATTCTAAGAATAGTTATAACTAAAATCACTTCAGTTGTAAATAAATTATAAAAATACTAATATTTAAATATGCTAATAATGAGTTTATATGTTTTTATAAACATATGATGTATTAAACTATTACCGCACAATATTATGACAATCATCTATAAGAGTTCATTTGTTAGAATTTGCTATTCTTCCTCTTTAAAATTAATGGAAGTTGTTTGGATGCCCGCAAGTAAAAAATTAATGCCTGCTCAATATCAATCTGAGTTTCTTACTTTTCTGCAATATCAAAATATCTACAAGACACAAAATATATTAATAGATGAAAGGATGTTCCAATTTGAAGTTAATCATGAGCTTCAAAAATGGATTATAAGTATGATTATGGAGAGAATGAGTTCTATAGCTAAGAAAGTCGCTATATTATCGAATGAAGATCCAGTTAGAGATAAAACGATAAAATCTACAGTAGAAAAATCTAAGTTGTTTCAGTTACAATTAGCTTTTTTTAAAGACAAAAATGCCGCTAAAGATTTTCTAACCAAAGAATAAGTACTTACTTCAGTGGCATTTTATGAGTCAAAAAAAAGGTGTATAACAAGGTATAAATTAAATTTATAGCTCAGTTTTAAATCATTTTAATTCAATGGTTTTATTCAACTGAGCACTTCTAATAGCAGCATCTAAAATTTCAACTACAATTAAATTATTCTCTAAAGAAGATAAATCATACTTTTCTGTCTTAATATCACCATGAATTACAGATGTAAGATAAACAAAAGGATCATTATAAGGGTATTTTCTATCTGGCAATTCCATTTGTTCTTCATCAAACGAATCGTAACCAGTAGTAGTTCGCACTCTCAAATCATGTTTGTTATCAGAATAGATGGCGCCTTTCAAGCCATAAATTTCCATATCTTTTCTACCAATTGGCCAGTTCCAAGATGCTTGAATTATAGCAACTAAATTATCATAAGACAATAGTATAATTGCCTCATCATCCACCTTCGGGTTATTTTCAGGTTGTTGTTGGGCTGTAATTGCAGTTACACTATTTGGCTTTTTACCTTCCATTATCCAAGTAAGAAGATTTGCTCCGTAACATCCAAAATCTGTAATAGCGCCTCCCCCATTTAATTCTGGATCGGTTAACCACTCTAAGAACTCTTTATTCACTCCTATTTTCTTTGGTCCTTTGTGTCCATCTCTCACAACTATTTTTCTAAGGTCTCCAATAATTGTATCTTGCTGAATTAACTCATAGGCTTTTTGGTTTGTCGGATACCAAGTGGTTTCAAAATTGGTCAATAAGTGTATTCCATGTTTATCTACCAACTTTTCCATTTTTTTAGCATGATCTAAACTTACAGCTAAAGGCTTTTCTACCATCACATGAATACCAGCTGGCGCACAAACTTCAACAATCTTTAGGTGATCATATATATTACCAAAAGCAGTTACAGCTTCTGGTTTTTTAGTTTTAATCATTTCCTCTATTGTATTATAAACAATATCCATAGAGTAATTATACTGCTCTGAATATCGTTTTGCCAAATCTTTATTTGGTTCTACAATGCCAACTATCTCAAACTCTTTATGTGATTTGTTGCTATTTAAAATACCATGCACATGCGAATGTGTTAAACCCACTACTCCTATTTTTAAAGGCTCATTTTGGCTAAAGAGATTTGTAAATAAAAATTGAATGAATACTACACAAAGGATTTTATATTTAATCATGCTTTTGTTTGTTTATTAGGTTGGTAATTGGAAAAATAAAAAAAGTAAGCTACGCTTCTGCTAAATCGTGTAATCTAATACATTTTATAGTTTTTACTACTACGACTATAGATTAATATTTCTGTTTGATGGATATAATATTATGCCCATCTATCATTATTGATATCTACCAATTTATCAGTATTCCACTTAATTGGAGGTTCTTCAAAAATTAAATTTTCGGGTTTACCTATAATTGTTTGAAGAAATGGATTTACTCTGCCAAGTTTTAAAATCCAATCCATATTATCCATAATAGATATAGCTTTACCACTATAAAATTTATTAAAATGTTCTTTTGGTAACCAAGAGATAATAGCATTTCCTAGATGATTAAACGCTGCAAAATCTTGGCCTTTTGCAATCCATGTATCCCAAGGTGGACATTCACTTACATCATAAAGTCCTTGTGCGTAAAACTCAGCACCTCCATCATATACACTGTCTTCTGGATCACTCCAGATTAGTAAACCTAGCTCAACTACTTCACTTTCGGTCAAAAGCTCAATTTTATTTTCGTGCAAGTAATTACTTCGCTTCTCGATTAATTTATAAAATTCTTCTTTAGGTAAATCTAAATAACCTTTACAAGATAGAGGTTTCAGTTCGTCTGAGCGATAATAGTTCTTCTCAAAATCAGGATTTACTTTACTCACCCAAGTAACTGTTTCGAGAATTATCCTTTTTAAATCATTCATGTTTTATGGTTATGCTAATTATTTGCATAAATATATCAACTTCTACCACTTATCTAAACCTAATAACTTTCTGCCTAAGTCAGAGAGTTCAGCCACTGAATGCTGTTTCTCTCTATGCAAAGGATCGCCAGGAAATGCATAACCTTCTGGTGTTATTTTTTCTCGCCAGCAACGGATTCGCCATTCTTTCATTTCTAGGTTTTCTTCTTCTGCGGGCATCATCGAAATGTATTGAGCTACTCGAACCTTATCACTATTATTCGGCCTAATACCATGTGGCTGAGAACTATTAAAAATCAGCAAATCACCAGCTTCCATTTTTACTTTGGTTGGTGTAAACCCTGTTGTATCTGGTTTAAAATAGTTGCGGTTTTTAGGCTGAGTCAATTTCCAAGTATTATAAGTTCTAAATAATTCTGGAATACACTGAAAGCCACCCATGTTTTCATCAGTTTGGTCAACTAAAGCCAACACACCTTGCACATTTTGTGGCTTTGTTTCGGGGTCATAATCCCAATGTATAAAACCCTTATATTCATGCCCAGGACGAATCGGAAAATTTAAGTTTGCCCTGTCTATACTTACCCATAACTTTTCTGTTCCCCAAATATCTGCAAATGCTTGATGCACCCTTGGATAAGAGCGATTATCCCACATGTATTGATGGTTGTAAATCTCAACCATACCTGTGTTATTCAATTCTGCCATTTTAATTTCGAGAGTTGGTTTGTACCAAGTCTCCGGGTATTCTGGATTTTTACCTTCATATTCCCACAAAAAATCAGCAAGCTTTTTTGCCTGTGCTGCCGGAATCGCATTTTTGACAACTATATACCCATTTTCAATCCATAACTTCCAATCATCTTCACTTAAAACTCGAAGCGGTTCATTATTACTGCGATCACTCAATTTGACTTTACTAGACTTCGACAAAGCCGGATTTCTTTTAATTTCTTTCTGATCAGTATTTTTCATGAGTATAAATTTTCATTCAATTTAATTAATTCTGAGGTATGAAATCATTAAAGAACTTAGATAAATACAGTTTATCAAATCAATTTTTGAGATTGTAGAAATTTAAATTGAGGTTTTATTTGAGAAAGTGAGAGGTAATAATCATTAGTATTAAAAAGAAATCAATCAAAGAAAACTTTATCATTAAGAATAAGCTTGTATAAATCGTATGGATCAGATTAAAATATTAGACATGAACAAGCTTAGATTAATACTATTTTTACTGATATTAAGTGAGATTTACTCTAGTGATTGTTTTGCACAAGCATGGGTTCAAAAAAAAGGAGGAAGTTATTCTCAAATAGCTTATTCTTCGATTGTAGGTGAAAGCAAGTATAATAACAGTGGAGACCCGCTCGATTTGGTTAGAAAAGTATCTGATCGAACTTTGCAGCTTTACCATGAACATGGCATCACAGATAAATTGACAGTTGTCGGAACAATCCCCATCAAGTTTGTGCAAACCGGTGACGAAATTGTGTCTTCAGGCTTTACAGGAAACACACTCCCAGCCGGTAGTTTAACAAGTTTAGGCAATGCAAGTTTGGCATTTATTTATGGTCTCAAACAGAATTCAACATGGGTTTATTCTGTTCAATTGAGAACCGATTTAAATACTGCTAGTAGAGAAGAAAAAACAGGTTTGCAAACTGGCATTGATGCTTGGGGTTTAGCGCCTTCTTTCCACATAGGCTATGGAGCAAGTGGTTTTTGGTCTGCCTTCGATATTGGCACCAACTTTCGCACAAATGATTATAGCACTCAATTTTACTCCAACATACAATTAGGAACCAAAGTGAAAAAGGTTGTTGATGTTATTGGTCAATTTCAAGTTTTACAATCTTTTGAAGATGGAAACCACAATGATGGAAATGCGATAGAAACTGGTTTGTATACCAACAATCTCGAATATGCAGCTTACAGTTTAAAAGTTGGTTATGGAATTAAAGAGCACATTACACTTTGGGGAGCTATTGGCGGTGGTGTTTCTGGTAATGATGTATTAAGAGCGCCAGCATTTACGCTAGCAGTGAGTTATAAAAGATAATTCAAATATGTATGCAAGTAGATTTAAGAGATCACTTTGAAAAAATAATCTCACTTACTGACGAAGAATTTGACTTTGTGTTTTCTCATTTCTCTTTGGTTGAGTTTAAGAAGAATCAATACGTCTTCAAAAAAGGAGACAAAGTACAGCATGCATATTTTGTAGTTTCTGGATTGCTAAAATTAGTTTACATGGATGATTCAGCCAATGAACATATTATCTCTTTTGCGATGGAAGATTGGTGGGAAAGTGATTTTTATGCGCTATTTACACAATCAAAAGCAAGTATGTATTTGCAATGTCTCGAAGATTCTCAATTACTCAGCTTATCACTAGAATCGTATCAGTTTTTATGTGAAGAGATGCCTAAATTGCAGAGTTTCTTTTTACAGAAATCAAATTTAGGGTTTATTGGCTCACAACAACGGATTTTATCTTTACTTACTACAAATGCAAAAGAGCGTTACGAACAACTCATAAATCAATACCCTGCCCTACTCCAACGAGTCTCTAAAACTCAACTAGCCACATATTTAGGTGTATCAAGAGAAACACTTAGCAGAATTTATTCATAGAAAATAGAATAGTGATCTAAGTCACAGGTTTGTCTTTTGCCAAGCCCATAGTTTTGTTGTGCAATCAAATAAGTATTGCATCAACTAAATACTC
The DNA here is from genome assembly GCA_002729595.1 of Thalassovita sp. Classification (GTDB taxonomy): domain Bacteria; phylum Bacteroidota; class Bacteroidia; order Cytophagales; family Flammeovirgaceae; genus Chondrinema. The sequence goes on from PBYL01000058.1 coordinate 6,112, forward strand.
AATGTTAAATTAAACAAGATGGAGAAAAAAGTAATAAACCCTTGGCAGTGGCAAAATGAACGTAGTTATGTGCAAGCAGTTGAAACAACAAATGTACAAGGGACATTATATGTTTCGGGGCAAACAGCCATAGATGATCAGGGTATTTCGTGCAATGCCGATATGAAAACGCAACTTATACATGCCATTCAAAACCTAGAGAAAGTAATTAATGATGCTGGCTACCAATGTGAAAATATTGTTAGACTAAATGTTTATACAACTTCTAGCGAAGAGTTGTTTAATCACTTCGACATATTTCAAGAATGGATAAGCAAGCACAACATCAAACAAGCAAGCACTTTATTCGAAGTAATAAGTCTGTTTGAATCACTCAAAGTAGAGCTAGAAGCAACTGTGGTTAAATAACAATTGCTAAGACTCACTCACTTAAATGATTGTCTAAATTCTAGTGGCGAAAGATTAGTCTTTGTCTTAAACAGTTTGCTAAAGCTTTGTGAATGCTCAAAACCTAAAATATAGGATATTTCACTTACCGTTAAATCTGTGGTAGAAAGCTTTTCTTTTGCCTTTTCAATTAACTTGCTTTGTATATGTTGCTGAGTACTTTGCCCTGTAAGCACTTTTAACAAACCACTCAAATAGTTTGGTGAAACATGCAGTTGCTCAGCAATAGATTGAACACTCGGCAATCCATTAATTACCAAATCATCTCGATTAAAATAATCGGTTAGTAAAGTTTCTAATCGCTCAAGTATTTTGTGATTAGACTTTTTACGGGTAATAAACTGTCTTTGGTAAAAGCGCTCTGCATAGTTTAGCAAAGTTTCGATGTGCGAAAGGATTATTTTTTGAGTAAAAACATCAATATTAGCATGAGACTCATCTTTAATATTTTGGATGATGTTATTGATAATTCCTTCTTCTTTATCTGAAAGAAATAATGCTTCATTTACCGAATAACCGAAATATTCATACTGCTTAATGGTATTTGCTAATGAGGTATTCCACAAAAAATCTGGATGAATTAATAACAACCAGCCAGTCTGTTTTAACAGCTCATCTTTGCTATGCTCTATCTTAAAAATTTGATTTGGTGAGATGAAATACATCACACCATCGTCATAATCATACTCATTTTGACCATAAATGAATTTACTTGAGAAGTTTCGCTTTAAAGAAATTGAATAGTAATCTAAAATCATATTAATCGGCTGATAATGATTTCTGATATCCTTTACATCAATCACACTAATTAATGGATGATCTGGATTTGGCAAATCTCTAGACTTATGAAATTGACTGATCGTTTTGTATCTATCAAGTTTTTTATTTTCCATAATGAGTCTCAAAAATTTAACTCAATTTCTTTAAGCGAATACACTTCAATGTTTAGCCTATATTACGACATTTAATGTCCATTAAAAACGCTTGCAAATTCTTTTGCGTAATCTTCGATTTTCACCTTTCCCATTACTGGTTTGTTAAGGTCGTAATCTTCCCTAATAATTCCACTATGTATTGCCGCATTTAGTTCCACCCAAAACGCTGCAAATTGTTGAGGCACATGGTTATTTTCCATTGCAGATTGTGTTTGTTCATCTGTAAAAAGCTTCCATTGCAAATCAGGCTTACCTATAGCAGCACCTAAAACAGCAGCAATCTCATTACAAGTGCGCTCATCGCTAGCCACATATCTTATCTTTTTAACAGTAGTTTCGTTTTCTATTTCTTCAAGAGCCGCATCGGCTATATCTTGTGGAGCAACCATCACCAGCTTATCAGTATCACCATAATTAGACCCAATAAAACCCGCTGCTTTTATCATCGGTATAAAGTGATTTAAATTATAATAAAATGATGCGGGTCTCAAGTAGCAAATGTTTACATCTTGCAATTCGTTGAGAATTTGCTCTACAAGATAAGATCCTACAATCGGCCCAGTTCCTTTGGGTAAATGAGCGCCCCAACTACTCAATTGAACTAGTTTCTTTACACCAGATTTTTCTATTGCTTCAGCATAGCTTTTACCAATAGCTCTGTAATGCGATAAGATATCTGGTGATGAGAAATTGGGTGGAATCATTGCATAAACCACATCCGATCCATTAAAAATAGAGGTTAAAAACGCTGCATCTTGCAATGAACCAATTGCTGCTTTAGCTCCTATTGCTTCTATCTCATTTTTTCTATCCGCACTGCTGCTGATAATTGTTACCGAATGCTTGTTCTTTATCAATTTTTGGGCAAGCGGTTTACTTATGTTTCCTAAAGAACCAGTTACTACAATTTCCATAAATGTATTTTATTTGATGTTTATAAATTTTATTATTGATGGGCGGGAAAAGACTTAGCACAATTACTAAGTCTTTGTTGGTGATTATTGAGTTTTAATGATATACAAACACATTAAGCCAGAAAATCTATATCTTCTTGACTCAGTGAGATATCAAAAGCCTGAATGTTTTCTTCGAAATGTTTCAATTTAGATGTTCCTGGAATTGGCAAAATCAAATCGTTAAGATGTAAAAGCCAAGCCAAGTTTATTTGAGCAGGTGTTGCTTGGTACTTTTCTGCAATCACTGAAATTTTATCGGTGCTAGCTGCCGCAGAAGCATTCTGTAAAGACCAAAATGGGATCATAGGAATTTCGTACTCCATACATAAATCCATAACCTCCTGCAAACCCCTATATTCCTGATTTTGCGAAACAAAACTAGTTCTTTGCCCATAGCCAAAAGCATTTTCTACACTGGCAATATTTCCCATTGTTAGTGCTGTTCTGAGCTCCTCTTCACTTACATTGCTCAACCCAACATGAAGTATTTTACCCTCTTTTTGCATTTCGAACATCGCTTGCAAGGCTTCTTCAAAAGGCGTTGCAGAGTGTGGCATTACTCTCAAATGCACCAAAGGCAACCTTTCAAGTTTTAAAGTTCGCAAGTTGTTTTCAATACTTGCTCTTAGGTTTTCAGGTTTGTCAAATGTTCTCCAACTTTTGTCTGCACCTCTACACGCACCTACTTTGGTACAGATCAGTAATTCTTCGTGATAAGGATGTAGAGCTTCTGCAATCAATATATTTGTAACATCTTGACCATAAAAATCTGCCGTATCTAGAAAATAGATTCCTTTTGAGATTGCTGTTTGTAAAATCTTAATAGCTTCTGGTCTATTTTTGGGTTCACCCCAAACAAAATTTCCTGTTAATCGCATTGTGCCGTATCCAAATCTTTTAATAGTTAATGGATGATTGGTTTTTGCACCTATGGTTATTGTTTTACTTATTTCCATGTTGTTTTGCTTTTCTAATTACAATGTTTTGTTTAATTCGAATGATTCTGTAATCATCAGATCAAACTAAATTTTCTGTAATACAAAGTTCAGCAAGTATTCAAAATCTGATGTAGCTAAATCTATGCTTGTTGTAGTCGAATATAAGGTTTCGTATATGAGAATAACTCTTTGATGGAAATGAGTAAAATAGGTTTTGCTTATTAAAGCTAGAAATTACTCAAATACCATTATTTTAGTCGGGGTCTAAACTTTTTACACATTGTTAAGTGTTGAAAGAACTGTAGCTAGAAGTGCTTCTGCTACCTATTCTAAATACAGAAATGAAATAAAAAACTAATCTTCTCAACTCCAAAAACACCATGAAAATAATCTCGACCAATTTAGGTAAGCCAACACCTTTTATATGGAATGGCAAAGAAGAAACCACTGGCATTTTTAAAAAACCGACTGGGAAACCGATTTTTTTAACTAAAAATGATGTAATCAACGACCACATCTCCAACCGCTTGAATCACGCTGGATATTACAAAGCTTGCTACATTTTTTCTGCTGAACAGTATCCATATTGGCAAGAATTGTATCCAGATTTAGATTGGAGTTGGGGAATGTTTGGCGAAAACCTAACCGTAGCTGATTTTGATGAAAGAGAAGTCTACCTCGGTGATATTTATAAAGTTGGTGAAGCATTGGTTCAAGTATCTCAATACAGAGAACCTTGTTACAAACTAGGTTATAAATTTGGCACACCTCAAGTAATTAAGCAGTTTATAGCGCATGGCTTTGGAGGTACTTATTTAAGTATTCTCGAAGAAGGAGAAGTAAATGTTGGTGATAGCTTTACGCTAGTAGAACGAGCAAAAAACAGTTTAACTGTTGCAGAATTATTTGAGCTTGTATTTTCTAAAGATAAAAATCAAGAGCTATTAAAAATTGCTGCGACGAGTACTGCTATACCTAAAAAGAAAAGAGTTTGGCTTACTAGTTTGATTCAATAAATACATAATGCTGATTAGACTTAACTGGGAGTCTAATCAGTCCCATTTTTTCATGCAATCAATTTGGAGGAAACATTTATGGAATATGCCATCAGGAAAAGTAGGATACAGTTTTTGGAATATAACAAATAGATGTGCTTTTATTGGGCTAAAATATAAAATTGAAAATAATGGGTGAATTTTGTAGCGCTTGTCTTTAGATGATAATCAAAACCTAAAGCCTGTATTTGTTTATGCGTTTTTACTCCAAAAAACACCCAAAAAACATAAATAAATTATGCTAAATTTGATCATCACTACATTTAGTAGGCTATTTATACTGGCTAATATTTAAAAAAAATTTCACCAGCAGAATAATACTTACTTTATAGAAAAATGATCAAAAAACACATAATTGCCTATATACTTTTTAACCTTGCTACAACGATAGGTTTTGCCCAAAACTTAATTCCTTTTGATTGGCAGCTAGTTTACAATTCTGATACAGTAACAGAAAAATCAACGCCCATCAATCTGCTTTTTTCTTGGGAAAGACAAGGAGTCTCCTACCTTAAACCATCGGGAAATCTACAAACCACTTTTATTGTCCCTAAAACCAAAAAATCTAGCGATTATGTGTTAGAAATAACTTTGCTTGCCCATGTGGAAAGCATTCATATTAATGATCATTACATCGATGGAGATTTTAGTACTGATTTCATTTGGTCTGCGACTCCAGAATATAAATCAAGGAAGTTTAATATCCCTGCAAAGTATTTAAAATTCAATCAAGAGAATAGCATTTCCATTCAATGCGATAACTACGCTTATACAGGTGGCAAAAATCACAATGCTGTGAAATTTTATGCAGATTCAATTTCGAACTCAGCAATCAACATTCAATTCGAAACTGAAAACCACCTCTTCAACAATCCAAGTGAAGTTAAATTTGATTTAGATATTTATGCCAATACCAAAGGATTTGCAGAAATAATAATTGAAAACGATTACCACGAAACTTCACTAGTTAAAAAGCTACCAGTAAAAAAAGGGCAGCAAAGCGAATCAATTAACTTGGCAACAGAAAATCTGCAAGCAGGGTTTTATTCAATAACAGCCATCTTAAAAGATAATGCTTACACAGGTGCGACCAGTTTCTTCACTGTTTCTCCAACAGAGATTCAAGCTGTTTCCAATCAACCAGATGGTTATAGCCAATATTGGGATAATGCCTTAGAAGAACTCAAAACTGTAGCACCTAAATTTAAGGTTGAAAGAAAAGATGAGCTAAGCACCGAAAAACGAGATGGATACATTGTGCAGATGCAGTCTATTGGCGATGTAACAATCTATGGCTATTACTTTGTGCCGAAGAAAAAAGGGGAATTCCCTGCCATTATAAACTTGCCGGGCTATGGCTATGGATTCGAAAACTTGGATGAATTTCTTTCTGTACAAGATGATGTAATCGAGTTAGCACTTTGTGTAAGAGGACATGGTTTAAGTGCAAAATCATTCGAAACTGAATTTCCAGCACCGGGATTTTTCGGATACGAAATCTGTGATGTGAATAAAATTGCTTATCGTCAAATTTTCATGGATTGCATTCGCGCCGTAGATTTCTTATTGACTCGTAATGAAGTAGATCAATCAAAAATTGGTGTGATGGGAAGCAGTCAAGGAGGTGGACTTACAATTATGACAGCAGCTTTAGCAGCAGAACATATCAGCGCATGTGCCTATGGTGATCCTTTTCCTACTGATTTGAAAAATCATATAAGAATTCGTACACTCATCCAAGATGAAATGAATAGTTACCTCAATTATTACGACAACAAATGTACTTTCGAAGAAGGTATAAATACATTTGAATTTTTTGATACAAAGTATTTTGCAAAAAACATCCAATGCCAAACCTTGTACATCACTGGACTAGCAGATGACGATTGTCCTCCTAGATTGGGATTTTCTGCCTTTAATGACATTACAGCACCAAAGCAATTTAAGGTTTTCCCGAACGATAGTCACATTGGAGAATCTAATTGGAAAAAAGAAATGATGGCATTTTTTAAGAAACAGTTTGAGTTTTGAGGGGTATTTTGGGCTAATTCTACCCAATACAGTTAATGTTTCAAACTAATTTGATTATATCTGCAAATCATTGAAGCATATTAAATGTAAGCGCTTACCTTTGCACTTTAATAAAAAAATCAGAATAGTAAAATATGATTACAGTCCAGAATATTTCTTTACAGTATGGAAAAAGAGTCCTCTTTGATGAGGTTAATATAAAATTTGCAGGAAACAATTGCTATGGTGTAATTGGAGCCAATGGAGCAGGAAAATCTACATTTTTAAAAATATTAGCTGGAGAAATTAGCCCTAATTCTGGTTCGGTGAGTATTGAGCCGGGTAAAAGAATGGCAGTTTTAAAGCAAAATCACTTTGAGTTTGATGAGTTCAGCGTATTGGATACAGTGCTTATGGGGCACACCAAACTTTGGAAAATCATCAAAGAAAAAGAAGAAGTTTATGCAAGGCCAGATTTTTCGGAAGCAGATGGCATTCGTGCTTCTGAGCTTGAAGCACAGTTTGCCGAAATGGATGGATGGAATGCAGAATCTGACGCTGCTGCCCTACTCAGTGGCCTAGGCATTACCGAGGCGGATCATTATAATCCTTTGAAGGACTTAAGTGGTACACACAAAGTACGTGTGTTACTAGCACAAGCGCTTTTTGGTAATCCAGATGTTTTGGTACTCGATGAGCCTACCAACGACTTGGACTTACAAACCGTAACTTGGTTAGAAGACTTCTTATTAGATTTTAAAAATACAGTAATTGTTGTTTCTCACGACAGACACTTTTTAGATACAGTTTGTACGCACATTGTCGATATCGACTTTGGAGCTATTAAACTATTTACAGGTAACTATTCATTTTGGTATCAATCTAGTCAATTGGCATTGGCTCAACGCTCATCTGCTAACAAAAAGGCTGAAGCTAAAAAGAAAGAATTGCAAGAGTTTATTGCCCGATTTAGCGCAAACGCTTCTAAATCTAAACAAGCTACTTCTAGAAGAAAACTGTTAGATAAGATTAATGTGGATGAAATTCAGCCATCTAACAGAAAATACCCTGCTATTATCTTTAATCCAGATAGAGAAGCAGGTGACCAAATTTTGCAAGTAGAAAATTTGACTAAGACTTCAGGAGGTGAAGTACTTTTTAAAGGGTTGGATTTCAATGTTAATAAAGGAGATAAAATTGCCTTTTTAAGTAAAGACAGTGTGGCTCTTACTTCTTTATTCGAAATTCTTAACGAAGAACTAGAGGCAGATTCTGGTCATTATCAATTCGGGCAAACTATTACCAAAGCGTATTTACCCAACGAAAACGAGGAATACTTCAATGTCGATTACAATCTAATTGACTGGCTGAGACAGTATGCTCCGGGTGAAAAAGACGAAGTGTATATGAGAGGCTTTTTAGGTAAAATGCTTTTCTCAGGACAAGAATCGCTTAAGCAAGCCAATGTACTTTCTGGAGGTGAAAAAGTGCGTTGTATGATTTCTAGAATGATGCTTTCTGGTGCAAACCTTTTGATCTTAGATGAGCCAACAAACCACTTGGATTTGGAATCGATCACTGCGTTTAACAATGGTTTAAGAGATTTCCCAGGAACAGTATTATTTACTTCTCATGACCACGAATTTACGCATACTGTTGCTAATCGTATTATCGAAATTTCTCCTAATGGCTATTTAGATAAATTGATGTCTTACGATGACTATATCGCTGATGAAGGCATACTTGCTCAACGTGAAGAGTTATATAAATAATAGAATTACATAATATTAAAATATTGAAAACCTGCCTTTTAGAAGGCAGGTTTTTATTTTTGGTCGAACACTCATTTAAATTTTATTCCTTTATTGAAATAGGTTTCAATTCTTAAGAAAAGTATTAATTTTATCGCTGGCAGTTTGCAACAGAAAGCTCGCAGATAGCTCGCTAAATTCTAGCAATCTGCTCTAGCTATTTATTGGATTAACAGGGAAGCAATAAGAAATAAAGTATGGCTTAAAAATTTACTTTTGGCAGTATAATGAAGAAAATTTCCCTTACGGTATTATGTATTTTAATGCCTGTAGCCTTATTTGCTCAACTAGATTCACTTATATCTAAATTGAGTTTTGAGTCTGATTTTCGATTCCGAATCGAACAAGATTGGAATTCTAAAAAGTCTGATGGCTCCTATCGAGACGATCGCACAAGGTTTCGATATCGACTAAGAGCTGGCGTAAACTATGCAAACAAATGGTATAACACTGGTTTTAGAATAAGAACAGGAGAACCAAATAAACAGCAAGACCCACAATTAACTTTAGGCGAAGGGTTTAAAGAGTTTGGCACCTTACCTATCGGCTTAGAAAAATTATACTTTGTTGGTAAATGGTCGACTTTTGGGTTTTCACTAGGTAAAAACACTTTTCCATTCGAAAAGAATAATGAGCTTTTCTGGAGCGATAATGTCTATCCCGAAGGAGTTTCAATTGATAAGAGTTTCAGTTTAGAATCGAATATAATAGACGCTGTAAATTTTAAGGCTGGTCATTTTATCATGTCTGCTTCTGGTGCTTCATTAAATCAAGATGCTTACTTTCAAGGTTTCCAATCACATATTTCTTTCTTGAAGAATCGTTTCGAAATATTTCCATCATTATACCTATTTAAAAATATTCCGAACATTCCAGATGGTAATGAAAATTATGAAATTGATTATTCTATATTTCACATAGGTACAAGGCTACAACTTCTGCAAAGAGCACCCCTAAAAATGGAAGTGGATTATTATAACAACCTACAAGATTACTCTACAAACGATTCAATTCCTAACAATCTCAAAGATCAAAATACTGGTTTTGTATTGGGTTTAAAATATGGCAATTTAAAGGAAAAAGGCAATTGGTTATTAGAAGCTAGTTATGCAAAACTGCAACAATATTCAGCTGTAGATTTCATGGCTCAAAACGATTGGGCAAGGTGGGATTATTCTGCATCTGGCTCACCAGATGGCCGACTTACAAACCTGAAAGGAATCGAGCTAGTCATTGGTTTTAAGGTAGATAAAAAGGCTATACTCAAAATGAAATATTATCTGGTAGAACAATTAGTGCCTTATGGAATCTCTAAAGAAACTGGCAGTAGAATTCGATTAGATTTAGATGTGCAGTTGTAAATTTGGCTGTTGACATTTCAGAGTAGAACATATCATAATTAAGAAATAAATTTCAGTAGAAATATGACTCATTTTCAGTCACGAACAGTCAAAACAGGACATTGGTTATATAATGGAGAATTGAGAAAAGGCATTATTTTAAAAGCCATCAATTATGATTATTGGTATGAAATAGAGAAAGAAGACGGATTAGACATGGATGATGATAAACCTATTCTAAATGAAGAAGGTGAAATGTATATGATTGACTGGGTGTAAAGATGTTTAAGAAAATTAATTTTTAATAGAAATACATAATCTAAACTTTGCTACATCTATTTTAGCAATTAAATAATCTATTTGGATATTATATGAAAAAAGAAATACTTAACTGGCTCAAAAATATTGAGCAACAAGATGGTACTCCTCCTGCAGAAGTGATTGTATTTAATTTCGGTTTACTCGAAAGTGACGGAGGCTACATGATGTATTTAGTAGGTGGATTTGAATATTCAGAAGAAGACGATAATTGGGCGATTTTTGACTTGCCTACCAAAGACTATAGATACCTTCAATTTCCAGATGATATGCAAGAAGAAAGTTGGGAAAATGTGCTAGAGATTGCAGAAACAGCTTTAAAAGAACTAGAAAAAGAAGGAGAACTAAACAAAACACTTGTAAGAAAAGCCCAAGCACTTACTACAGGTTTCGACGATGGAGATTTGATTAAGATTAGATAGTTGTTGTGAGTTAAGAAAATGAATATGTGTTTTCAAAATTTTTACCTATAGCCATTTTATGCCTATTTAGTATTATATTTATTTTTTAGTTGCACCATAATTTGGTTAGCTATTTTTTGAAAACACAAACCAGTTTTTTTAATGGAAAACAAAAAACATCCCTTGTCTTATGGAGGTGAAATGACATTTCTAGATCATCTTGAAGAACTAAGATGGCACTTAATAAGGTCTGTAATTGCACTCGTAGTTTTTTTTATTTTAGCCTTCTCATTTCCAGAATTCTTTTTTGAAACAATCATAATGGGACCTTCAAAAATAGAATTTGTCTCTTATCAAATGTTCTGTAATATTAGCAACACATTGGGTATTCCTGATCTATGTATTGATGAATTAGGGTTTAGTGTGCAAAACAGAAAAATGTCTGGTCAATTCACTATGCATATTTTCTATTCGCTAATAACGGCAGTTGTATTTACCTTCCCTTATATTTTTTGGGAGATATGGAGATTTGTAAAACCCGGTTTGTACGAAAAAGAAATTAAAGCAACTAATGGCGCGACTATTTTTGTTTCATTCTTATTCTTAATAGGTGTCTCGTTTGGCTACTTTATAGTTTCACCAATTGCAATTAACTTTTTAGGAAATTACCAAATAGTAGAT